>NZ_RYYK01000005.1:0-145208 GCF_004379055.1 Campylobacter sp. US42a | reverse complement strand
TATATGGGAGAAGATTTTAACAAAGCTGCAGGATTGCCTGAAGATTTTAAGATACATAAATCTACTTTGGATGAGATAGAGAGATTTAATCAACATAATATGGCTAGTGAAACCAGTGGTAATTATTATGATAGTTTTGATATGGCTTCTATTGTTAAATCCCATTATAATAGTTTTAATCAAGTAATAAGTACATTTCCAAATGATAAAACAAGTTTTAGCGAAGCTGATTTAGAGCAATTACCAAAAGGACTAAATGATGGTTGCAATCAAAACAAAGAATATATTGTAACACATATATTTAACGCAGAACAATTTCACGAAGCACAAGCGATTAAGTATTCTACTATGAATTTGGGTATGAACCTTATGAAACTTGACTTTTCTCCGCAAAGCATGGAGCAAGGACCTTCAAATGAAGGCGGATTTAATCCTGATATGTCAGTTTATCCAAAAAATGAAGATGGAAATTATTCTAAAGAAGCTTTGTTTATGAGTTTTTTAAAGTCTTATTCGCCTATTCCATCCTCAAATCAAGTTGTTTTGAGTCCTGAAGCAAAAGTTTTAGAAGCAAAATTTGAGCAAGAAATGAAAGCAAATCCTTCTTTTAGCGTTTCCTTAGATGACATTATGACAGGTAAGGTTGATTTTGCAAGTTTATTAAAAGGTTATGCACAAGATGGTTGGCTTGATGCAGGTATATATGCAATGGAAAAAGGAGTTGAATGGCAAAATGTATACGTAGGCAGTGGAATCTCTTTTGATAGAGAATTTCATCAAGCAAAAGCTAATGGTTGGAAAGCAAGTAATGAAAGTATAAATTCTTTTGCTGATTCTATAATGGATAGACTTAATAATCTTATAGGACAAACTAGGATTTAGAAGTTTTAATTTTTTAAGTTTGAAGCAAATTGCTAATAACAAAATAAGATAAAATTAGTATAATTTTTTTACGAAAAATTTTGAAAGGAAATTATGAAAAAAATTATTTTGATTTTCATCTCTTTTTTTGCTTTAAATTTGAGTGCAAAAGATTTGGTTGTAGGAATGGAGCTTGGATATCCGCCTTTTGAAATGAGCGATAAAACAGGCAAAGCAAGTGGAATTAGTGTGGATTTTTTAGAAGCTTTTGCAAAGAAAAACGGCTATAAACTTGTAGTAAAAAATATCGCTTGGGATGGTTTGATACCTGCTTTAAAAACAGCCAAGATAGATCTTATCATGTCTTCTATGACAATTACCGATGAGAGAAAGAAAGTGGTGGATTTTAGCATTCCTTATGCTAAGGCAAATTTGGCTATTTTAACTCCTTTGAACTCTGATATTACAAATATCAAAGATTTAGATAAAAAGGGCAAAGTTTTGGCTTTAAAGCGTGGTTCTACAGGGCATTTATATGCGGTTAAAAATTTAAAAAATGCAACTATTAATTTATTTGATAAAGAAAATGCTGCTATTTTGGAAGTGATTCAAGGTAAGGCTGATGGATTTTTTTATGATCAACTTACGATTTATCGTACTTGGCAAAAACATCAAGATACAACTAGAGCCATTTTGGCACCTTTTCAAGAAAATCCTGAGTTTTGGGGTATAGCAGTACAAAAAGGCAATGCAAAACTTAAAAAAGAGCTTGATGAATTTATTGCAGAAAGCAAAAAAGATGGGCTTTTTGATTCTTTAGGAGAAAAATATCTTAAAGATGTTAAAGATACTTTTAAAAAGAATAATTTAGAATTCTTTTTCTAAGAAGGATTTTCCTTCTTAGGTTACAAAGCTTTCCACAAGCCTTTGCACTAGCAAATTCCATCCATCCACTAATACAAAAATTAAGAGTTTAAAAGGTAAAGAGATCATAGTAGGAGGTAGCATCATCATACCCATAGCCATTAAAACTGAGCTTACAACCATATCTATGACTAAAAAGGGTAGGTAGATTAAAAACCCTATTTCAAAAGCAGTTTTAAGCTCTGAAATCATAAAAGCAGGAACTAAAACCGTAAGGGGAACATCATCTATGGTTTTGGGATTGGGTAGATTGCGTATGCGATAAAAAAGGGCTAAATCTTTTTCTCGAGTATTTTTAAGCATAAAATCTTTAAAAGGCTTTGCTCCTTTTATAAAAGCCTCTTCATAGCCTATTTTTTCTGCTAAATAAGGTTTTATACCTTCATTATAGGATTTTGTAGCTACAGGTTCCATGATAAAAAAAGTTAAAATTAAAGCCAAGGTTACTAAAATAGTGTTAGGTGGCATACTTTGCGTCCCCATAGCTTGTCGCAAAAATGAAAATACCACAATAAGACGCAAGAAAGAAGTCATAACAAAAACTATACTTGGAGCGAGTGCAAGTATGGTTAAAACAATCACTATATTTAAAGTAGTAACAAGCTGATTAGGTGTATTGGGTGCACTTAAGCTTAAATTTACTGTAGGGATAGTTGCTTCAGCAGCAAATAAGCTCATGCTTAAAAGTAAAAATAATAATATTTTTTTCAAAATTTAAAAACCTTTTTTTGTTTTTTACTAAAGAAATTTAAATTTTATCTTTTGATGACTAAAAACTAGTTTAAGGGTATTAGGATTTTAACTTTAAACTGCTAAAATAGTCTTTTAGACTTCTTAATAACAAAGGTAAAAAATGAAAACTTCTATTTTGATTTTAGCGGCAGGATTAGGCACTAGAATGAAATCACAAAAGCCAAAGGTTTTGCAAGAGCTTTGTCAAAAAAGTATGATTTTACACATTTTAAAAAAGGCTTTTGCTTTAAGTGATGATGTCAGTGTAGTTTTATCGCATCAAAAAGAACGCGTTGAAAAAGAAATTTTAGAATATTTTCCAAAAACACAAATTTTAGAGCAAGACTTGCAAAATTATCCAGGAACTGCGGGAGCTTTAAGGGGGTTTGAGCCTAAAAATGAAAGAGTGTTGATTCTTTGTGGTGATATGCCTTTGGTTGAGCAAACAAGTTTGGAAGCTTTGTTGAGTAATAATGCAAAATTAAATCTAGCAGTTTTTAAAGCAAGAGATCCTAAAAGTTATGGCAGAGTGGTGATAAAAAACGATAGCGTTGAAAAAATTGTTGAATTTAAAGATGCAAATACACAAGAAAAAGAGATAAATACTTGCAATGCTGGGGTTTATGTGATTGACTCTAGGCTTTTAAAAGAGCTTTTACCTTTGATTGATAACAATAATGCGGCAAAAGAGTATTATTTAACCGACATTGTAAAACTAGCAAAAGAAAAAGATGTGATGATTAAAGCGGTTTTTGTAGATGAAGATGAATTTATGGGGATTAATGATAAATTTGAACTCAGTATAGCTGAAAATTTCATGCAAGAAAAAATTAAAAAATACTGGATGCAACAGGGTGTGATTTTTCATTTACCGCAAAGCACTTTTATAGGTACAGATGTTGAATTTATGGGTGAATGCGAAGTATATGAAAATGTAAGGATAGAGGGTAGAAGTAAGATTATAAACTCTATCATTAAAAGTTCAAGCGTGATAGAAAATTCCATTGTAGAAAATAGCGATGTAGGGCCTTTGGCACATTTGCGTCCAAATTGTGAGTTAAAAAACACTCATATAGGAAATTTTGTAGAATGCAAAAATGCAAAGTTAAATACCGTAAAAGCAGGGCATTTGAGCTATTTGGGAGATTGTGAGATAGATAGTGGAACCAATATAGGCTGTGGGACTATTACATGCAATTATGATGGGGTAAAAAAGCATAAAACCATCATAGGAAAAAATGTTTTTGTAGGTTCTGATACGCAATTTATCGCACCTGTAAAAATCGAAGATGAAGTGATCATAGCAGCAGGAAGCACAGTAAGTGTTAATGTGGAAAAAGGTGCTTTGTTTATCAATAGAGCAGGGTATAAAATGATAAAAGATTATTATTATAAGAAATTTCAAAAATGAAAACCATACTTTTAGCCATTAGTGGCAGTATAGCTTTTTATAAATCTTATGAGCTTATTTCTTCGTTTAAAAAAGAAGGCTTTAGGGTGAAAGTTTTGCTTTCTAATGGTTTGTTAAAATTTGCTAGCAAAATGAGTTTTGAAGCTTTGGTTGATGAAGTTTTATGCGAGGAAAATGAAAGTTGGCAAAACTCAAACAATCACATAGCTTTTAGCAAGGACGCAGACCTTGTTTTATTTGCTCCTGCAAGTGTTAATTCTATCAATAAACTTGCTTTTGGTATAGCGGATAATCTTTTTATCCAAACCTTAATCGCAGCAAATAAACCTCTTATCATTGCTCCTGCGGCAAATACAAATATGTTTCATCATTTTAGCACGCAAAATTCTTTAAAGATACTTAAAGAAAATAAAGCTTTGATTATAGAGCCTATTTGTAAAGTTTTAGCTTGTAAAGATGAAGGCGTAGGAGCCTTAGCTGAAGTTAAGGATATTTTCAATATCACCAAAAGAGAACTTTTAAAAGAAAAGTTTTGGTGTGATAAAAGTGTAGTTATCACAGGTGGCGGCACAAGGGAAAGAATCGATGATGTGCGTTGTGTGAGTAATTTTTCAAGTGGAAAAATGGCAAAGACCATAGCTGATGCTTTTTATTTTTTAGGAGCTAGGGTAAAACTTTTAAGCTCTGTGGAATTTGATACGCCTTATGAGCTTTGCAAATTTGAAAGTTCTAAGGATCTAAAGGAGCTTTTGGATAAAAATTTAAGTCATGACTTTTTGATTATGACGGCTGCGGTAAGTGATTTTATCCCTCAAAGTGTAAAAGGAAAAATTAAAAAAAATGAGCATTTGCAGGGTTTAAATTTGTATCTATCTTTAAATGAAGATTTACTTAAAACTTGCAAATTTCAAGGTAAAAAGATAGGTTTTAAGATGGAATTTGATTCTCAAAATGCCTTAGAAAATGCGAAAAAATCTCTAAAAGATAAACAACTTGATATGGTTTGCCTTAATATCATTGATCAAAAAAATTATTTTGGAAGTGATCAAAATGAACTTTATTTTATCACTTTAAACAATGAAAATAAAAGCACTTTGCAAAGCAAAGAAAAATTGGCATTTGAATTAGTGAAATGGTGTGAAAAATTATGAGTATGATTAATTCTACCTTGCCTATACAAATGAAAGTTTTAGCTAAATCAGGTTATGGACATTATACGCTTTTGTTAAATCACAAAAAGATTCAAACCAAAAGCATGATAGAGCTTGAAATTGGTGCTGAATATTTAGCCGAACTTTATATGCAAAATGGTGGAGTTATACAATTTAAACATCTTTCAAAGCGTCCTAATTTCAAACCTTTTGAAGAGGGATTGGCTTTGATAATCGCTATTTTAGAGGATAAAATTTCTTATAAAAAATTCATTATACAAAATCTTTTAGATTGTAAAGATATAGAGCGTTATCAGATATTAAAAGAAATGCTTTTTGCAAGTTTTGAAAATATTTATCATATTCCTTTTATCTTTGAAAATAAATCTTGCTTATTTCAAATGCGTAAAAGAGCAAAATATTTAGAAATTTACTTATATTTTAGTGTTTTTGGAGCTTTGAAAATTTTAATAGACTCGCAAGGTGTTAGTGTTTTTACACCTTTTGCTAAGGTGCAAAAATTTTTAAACGAACATTTAGATTTTAATGTATCGCAAGAAAACAAGATTGAACCTTTGTTTGTTTTTAAAAGGCTTTTTGATTTTAAAGGATGAAAAATGAATGAATTAAAACACCTTGCTGTTGTTATGGATGGCAATAGGCGCTGGGCTAGGGCTAAGGGTTTTTTGGCAAAACTTGGATATTCCCAAGGAGTCAAAACTATGCAAAAATTGATGGAAGTTTGCATGGAGGAAAATATTTCAAATTTAAGCCTTTTTGCTTTTAGTACGGAAAATTGGAAGCGCCCTAAAGATGAAATTGATTTTATTTTTGAACTTTTAGATCGTTGTTTAGATGAAGCTTTAGAAAAATTTGAAAAAAATAATGTGCGTTTAAGAGCTATAGGTGATTTATCGCGTTTGGAAGATAAAGTAAGAGAAAAAATTACCTTAGTTGAAGAAAAAACAAAGCATTGTGACGCACTTTGTGTTAATTTAGCTATAAGTTATGGTGCAAGAGATGAAATTATAAGAGCTGCTAAGCGTGTGATTGAAAAAAAACTTGAGCTAAATGAAGAAAATTTAACGCAAAATTTAGATTTACCTTTAGATGTGGATTTGATGCTTCGCGTTGGAAATGCCAAAAGGCTTTCAAATTTCTTACTTTGGCAGTGTTCATATGCTGAAATTTATTTTAGTGAAACTTTATTTCCATCTCTTACCAAGAGAGAATTTAAAAGGATTATTAAAGAATTTAGAAATAGAGAAAGAACTTTTGGAAAATGATATTTTTCATAATAATTCTAGGGGCTTGTTCGGGTTCTTTTTGCACAAGTTTGGCAAGTAGGATAATTGAAAAAAAGCCCTTTTTTATCTCGCGCTCTTTTTGTTTTTCTTGCGATACAAAATTAAAATACTATGAAATTATTCCTATTTTTTCTTATATTTTTTTAAAAGCAAAATGTCAAACTTGCAAATGTCATTTGCCTATTTCTTTGTTAATCAATGAAATTTTAGGCATAATTTTGCTTATTTTGGCTTATTCTTTAAGTCAAAATTTTTATGATTTTTTATTTTTATCTCTATTTTTATTTAATCTTTTCTTGCTTTCTTTAATTGATATTAAACTCAAAGCCGTACCACAAATTTTACTTTGGAGCGCTTTTTTATTTGCTTTTTTTTACGCCTTTAGGGAAAGTGAAATTTTACATTTTTTGATTTTTAAAGAGTTTAGCGGAGGTTTTTTGCTAAATGCTTTTAGTTTTGGAGGATTTGTTTTTTTATTAAAAAGTTTGGTTTTTTTTCTAATGAATTTCCGAAAAAAAGATGAAATTTTAGAAAATTTGGGTGATGCTGATATTATCATTATGTCTTGTATAGGTGGAATTTTAGGTTTTGAGTATGGATTTTTAGTATTACTTATAGCTTCTATTTTAACTTTGCCTTTTTTTATTTTTTTTAAAATTAAAGCAATAAAAGAGCAAGAACTTGCTATGATACCCTTTTTAAATATCGCTTTTGTGGCAGTTTTATTTTATAAAAACTTAGGATTATTCTAATGAAGCTTAGTTTAAGATATGTTTTAAATCAATTTTTAAGTACGAATTTGTCTATATTTTTCGTACTTTTTGCTATTGTATCTATGGTGTTTTTTATTCAACTTGCAAAACTTACTTCAAGCATAGAGATTAGTTTTTTGGATCTTTTAAAGCTTTATGGGTTTATGTTGCCTAGAATTTTAATTTTTACCTTGCCTATATCTTTTTTTATTTCTTTAACTTTGGCTTTGTTTAGGCTTTCTAAGGAAAATGAAAGCATAGTACTTTTTACTTTGGGATTTTCACCAATGATTTTGGCAAAATTTTTCCTTAAAATTGCAAGCTTGATTAGTGCTTTTATGCTTGTTGTGGCTTTGGTAATGATACCTATAGTATTTGAACTTCAGGATAACTTTGTAAACTATAAAAGCACTCAAGTGAAATTTAACTACAAAACAGGAGAATTTGGACAAAAATTTTTAGACTGGATGATTTTTATAGAAAAACAAGATAGTGATAAGTATGAAAACATAATTATGTATCGCCCTAAACATAAAGCAGATGATAAAGAACAACTTATCATAGCCAAAGAAGCGCATGTGCAAAGAAAAGATGATAGCTTTGCTTTTAGCTTGAATCAAGGCAAAATGTATAATTTTGAGCAAGGTCAAAGTATTTTTAGTGGAGAATTTGACACTTTAGTAGTAAATACTCAGTTTAATACAGACAATCTTCAAACAAAGAAATTTTATGAATACTGGAATGATTTAAACGAAAATCCACAAAGAGCAAGAGAATTTGTGATTTATACAACTATAGCCTTGTTTCCACTTGCTAGTACGCTTTTTGCGCTTTGTTTTGGTTTGGTTACTTATCGTTATGAAAAAGGCTATGTGTATTTAGGTATGTTTGGAGTGATTGCTATATATTTTGGACTTTTAAGTTCTTTTTCTCAACCTCCAATTTTGGCTTGCCTTGGAATTTTTTCTTTAAGTTTATTTGTTTCGGCTTATTGTTTTAAGAAAATGATTTTGAGTCGTTATTGATGAAAATAAAAATTATATTTTCTTATGATGGCTCTGCTTTTTTAGGTTCTGCTAGTCAGCCTCATAAAAAAGGTGTTCAAGATGCTTTAAGTGGGGCCTTATCGCATTTGGGTATTGTTTCACCTCTTTTGATGGCTTCTCGTACAGATAAAGGAGTACATGCAAGCTATGCTGTAGCTAGTGTGGAGTGTGGAGATCATTTTGTAAATTTAGAATATCTTCAAAAACAGCTTAATAAATTTTCCCATCCTTTTATCCATATCAAAAAAATTGAAAAAGTAAAAGATGATTTTGAAGTAAGATTTGATGTAAAAAGTAGAGAATACCGCTATATATTTTCTCACTCTTCTTATAGTCCTTTTATGGCTTCTTATGTACATTTTTATCCTAAATTTGACTTAGATAAGGCTAACGAGCTTTTGGGTTTTTTTGTAGGAAAAAAGGATTTAAAGTTTTTTTGCAAAAGTGGAGGAGATAATAAAACGACTTTAAGAGAAATTTTTATTGCTAGAGCTTATGCTTATAAAGATTTTAGCATTTTTCATTTTAAAGCTAATGGTTTTTTAAGAGGGCAAATTAGATTAAGCGTAGCAAGTGTTTTAAAGGTTTTAGAAGGAAAAATGAGTGAAAAAGAACTCAAAGAACAGATTGAGGCCAAAAAGCAATACAATCACTTTTTAGCACCGCCAAATGGGCTTTATTTAAGCCGTATATGTTATTAAAAACTTTCATAGAAATTAAAGGCCTTTTGGGTTAAAATTTTTCTTATTTCTTCTTGATGTTCTTTACCTTTGGTTTCTAGGGTAATTGAAATCATCGCATCGCCATAATCAAGCTTGGTAGAAAATCTATCATAGTCGATTTTTACTATATTTGCATTGGCTATTTTTAAGCTATCTGTAAGGTGTAATAATGCCCCAGGTTTATCTACTAAAGTAACATGAATTTGCATTTTTCTGTAAGATTTAAATAAACCTTTTTCTATGATGATATTTAGCATTTGTGCATCGATATTGCCTCCGCTTAAAACTACGCCAATTTTTTTATGATTTTGTGTATTTATTTTTTGATGAAGCAGGGCAGCTACACTTGCAGCTCCTGCGCCTTCAACTATGATTTTATGTTTTTCAAGTAAAAACAATACCGCATTAGCGATTTCTTCATCATCAACTTGGATAAAATCATCTACGCATTCTAAAATAATATTAAAATTAATAGGATTTGCATCACGCACAGCAATACCATCGGCTATAGTGCGTACGCTTTTTGCATTTTTGATTTTTTTAGCATGAAAACTTTCATACATTGCAGGAGCTCCTTTGGCTCCAACTCCGATGATTTTAATGTTTGGATTGATTTGTTTAGCTGCACTTGCGATACCACTTATAAGTCCTCCACCTCCAACAGGTGCGACAATCATATCAAGATCGCTTATTTCATCAAGCATTTCAAGCATCAAAGTTCCTTGTCCTGCCATTACAAATTCATCTTCAAAAGGATGGATAAAACTAAGATTATTTTCTTTAGCATAAGAGGTTGCAAAGGCATAAGCTTCATCAAAATTGTCCCCTTTGAGCATCACCTCTGCTCCTAAGGCTTTTGTAGCAGAAACTTTTAAGAGCGGAGTGGATTCTGGCATTACAATAACTGCTTTAATGCCAAATTTTTTTGCACTAATGGCCACGCCTTGAGCATGGTTTCCCGCACTTGCGGCAATGACTCCATGTTGTTTTTGTTCAGTGCTAAGATTGGCTATTTTATTATAAGCTCCACGAATTTTATAAGCACCTGTAATTTGTAAATTTTCATTTTTAAGATAAATTTCACTTTGACAAATATCACTTAAAAAAGAAGAGTATATGAAAGGAGTTTTGTTTACAAACTCTAAAATTTGTTGTTTTGCTTTGTAAATTTTATTAAGCTCTAACACTATTTTTCCTTTGTTTTAAAATGCGGATATTCTAGCATAATGCAACGATTTTGTATAAAATTTATATCTAATTTTTTACATTCTTCTTTGGCTGTTTCATTACTAATACCAAGTTGAAGCCATAGGTTTTTAATACTTTTTTCAACAAGCTTAGGAAGAATTTCTAGTGCCACTTCGCCTTTTCTAAAAAGTATAAGTGTATCGATTTTTTCTTCTATTTGATCTAAATTTCTATAAACTTTTTCATTTAAAATAAACTCTTCTTTAGGATAAATAGGAAAAATTTTATAATTTTTTCTTTGTAAAAATTCTGCTACCCTATAAGAAGCTTTTGTCTTATCTGGACTTAAAGCAAATATGGCAATATTTTTACTTGCATTTATAATATAAGAGATAGTTTCTTTTTCATTCATTATTAACCTTTGTTTTGGTATTTTATCTTAAATGATTAAAAAATTAACTAAAGTGAATTCAAAAAATGAAAAAAGTGTTATAATATAGCAAATTCCGAAGTTTAATAAGGAGGGAAAAATGGAAGAATTTTATCCATATACTTTAACAATCCATCTTCTTTGTGCTATTTTGTTTATAGGTTATTTGTTTGTTGATGTATTTGTTTTGGGTGTAGTTAAAAAGAAAAATCCTAATTTTGACAAAAGTCTTTTTAGTGCTACTGGGGTTAAAATAATGCCTTTTGTGGTTCTTTTGCTTTTTTTAAGCGGAGGTGCTTTGGCAGGTTTTCATTTCAAACCTTTAAATTTACTTTTTGCTGTAAAAATTATTTTGGCTTTTGGAATTTTATCTTTAGTTGTTTTTTCTTTATTTTGTCATTTTATATTAAAGAAGAAAAATCCACTCGGTGCTTTTATCCACCCTTTTGTATTTGTGCTTTGTATCGCGATAGTAATACTGGCTAAATTAATGAATTATTTTTTTATACCTTGCTAAGAAATACTCCGCATTCAAGATGTGGAGTATTGACAAATTGATCAAAAAGAGCAAACTCTTCCACTCTATGTGTTAGGCTTAATTCTTTTAAATTTTCTTTTAAAGTGATAGGATTACAAGAAATATAAATAATATTTTCATATTTTTTTATTAAGTCAATTACGCTTTTATCAAGTCCTGCACGGGGTGGATCAACTAAAACATGAGAGAAATTAAAATCATCCAATCGAATATCTTTTAAACGAAAAAATTCTCTTTCTTTTTTGATAGCAAGACTTAATTCTTCGCTTGAAAGTCTTGCAAAGTAGATATTTGTTGTATTGTTAAGCTCGCAATTTTTTAAAGCAAAATTAATATTGCTTTTTGAAATTTCAGTGGCTAAAACTTTAAAAAAGAATGGTGCTAAAGCTAAAGTAAAATTTCCATATCCACAGTAAAGCTCAAGTAAATCCATTCTTTTTTGAGTATTTAAAATTTCACACACCCAAGTAATCATTTTTTCATTTATAGCAGTATTAGGCTGAATAAAACAATCGTTGTTAAATTCATAAAATATTTTTCTATCTTGAATATTTAAAGTTTGTCTTAGATTTTCTGTTTTAAAAATAAGTTTTTTGCCTTTACTTCTTGCTATAAGGTTGATATGAAGAATATTACTTAAATTTTCTAAATTTGACTTTATATCTTCTATATTTTTATGATAGAGTAAGGTTACGCTAAGTTCTTGCTTTGTGGTTAAAAACTCCACGCCAAAAAGTTTTTCTTTTAATTTATTATCTTGACGCAAGTATTCTAGAAGTTTTGGCATAAAAGCACAAATTTTTTCATCAGCAAAATCTAAATATTCTATAATGTACTTTTTTTTGCTTTTTGGATCAAACATTGCATAAAAAAGCGTATCGTTTTCATGATAAAATGAAAGTTCAGCTCTTGTACGATAATGTTTATCTTTTGAGGCAAAAAGTTTAAAATCCTTTGTATAAAATTCTTTAAAATATTTTTTTATGAAAGAGTGTTTTTCATCTAAAGTGAGAAAATTTCCAAAATTTTCAAGACTCATGGAACTTTCTTTCCGATGAGTCTTAATAAAAGCGCAATAAGTATGAAATTTAAAGGCAAGACAAACCAAACGCTAAGTCCTAAAGATACAGGAATATATCCAGCGATTAAAGAAATACCACAGATAAATAAAGCATAAGGAATTTGTGTTCTTACATGCTCCATATGATCGCATTTTGCACTCATAGATGAAAGGATTACATTATCTGAAATTGGTGAGCAATGGTTTCCAAAAATCGCACCTGTTAAAACGCAGCTTATATTAATAACCATATAATGATGCATAGCATTTGCATCCATACCATTGATTTTGGCGATTTCATGAGCTAAAGGCACAGCCAAAGGCATTAAAATCCCCATAGTTCCATAGCTTGTTCCTATGGCAAAAGAAATGGCTGAAGCAAAAGCAAAAATAGTAGCAGGTAAAATAAACTCAGGCAATTTATCTGCAAGCAAACTAGTGATAAATAAAGAAGTTCCTAGATCTTTTACTATACTTGAAAGCGACCAAGCAAATAAAAGCAATACTATAGTAAAAATCATGGTTTTCCAGCCATATATCCAAGTTTCTACCGCTTCTTTAAGATTGAAAATTTTACGACGCACTCCGATAAAAATCGCTACAATAGCAGCAAACAAAGCAGCTTGGAATAACACCACAGAAGAATCAGCATTTCCAAAAGCAGCCCTAAAAGTTTCAAAAGACAAAGGATTAGCACTTGCTTTTGCAAGTTCTTCGCCTTCTAAAGTGCTAAGTCCATTAAAATAAAATCCTAATATAGCTAAAATGATTAAAGTAAAAATAGGAACAATAGCATCAAAAGCACGAATTTTAATACCTTCTTTTGGTGCTAAAAACTGATCTTCTAATTCAGCAGTATCTAGTGTGCCTGATTTAGGTAGAGGTGCAATTTGTCCTGTGGTTCTTGCACGCACTTCAGCCTTGTACATAGAACCAAACTCACGCCCCATGATTGCAGTCATGACTACAAAAAAAAGCATGAAGATATTATAAAAACGATAAGGTATGGTTTCGACAAAAATTCCAAAAGCACTAATATCGCTAATGCCTATGTGTTCATAAGCGGTTTTAATTAAGGAAACTTCTAAGCCTATCCAAGTAGAAATTACAGCTATTCCTGCCACAGGAGCTGCAGTAGAGTCGATAATAAAGGCAAATTTTTCACGAGAAATTTTAAATTTATCCGCCAAAGGACGCATAATTGGACCTACGATCAGTAAATTAGCATAATCATCAAAAAATATTAAAAGCCCTAAAAACCAAGTGTTAACTTGAGCTGATACAGCTGATTTGGCTCTTTTGGCAAATTTCAATGCTACAGCTTTTGCACCACCCATTTTTGTGATAAGTGCCACAAGACCACCTATACAAAGAATTTGTAAAATGATTCCTGCATTTACTGGATCTGAAGTTGAACCTAAGATATAAGAAATAATCTTTGAAAAAGATTCTACTGCAGTATTATAAAAATTTACAAAAGCTAAATGTTGTGCTTTGAAAATATTTGCAGAAAGACTGAGCAGAAAAGTTCCACTTAAAACTCCAGCAAAGAGTGACAAAATAACATCTTTTGTGATAAAGGCTAAAGCAATAGCAACTAAAGGCGGTATAAGTGTAAAAGCTCCAAATAAATTAGCATTTGCAGCTGCTTCTGAGGAGTTTGCAAATGCAACTAAAGGTAAAAACAATAAAACTAAAAATTTATTCATTCATCTCTTTCTATATAAAATCCATTCCAAGTTTGTGTTACCGGCATAAGCTCGATTTCGTTAACATTAATATGGCTTGGTAGGTTAATGATAGACATTACCACTTTGGCAATATCATTAGCACTGATAAATTGCGTATTTTCATACACTGCATCAGCTTTTTGGATATCTCCTTTAAAACGCACTTCACTAAATTCAGTTTTGCAAAGTCCTGGAGCAATGTTTGTTACTTTGATATTGCTTCCTCTAAGATCATTTCTTAAGGCTAATGAAAATTGTCCTACAAAGGCTTTGGTTCCACAATACACATTGCCTCCAAAATAAGGATTTCTTCCTGCAACCGAACCTAAGTTAAAAATATAAGCATTTTTTTGTTTACGAAGTATAGGAATAACAGCTTTTGCAACATATAAAAATCCTTTGATGTTTGTATCAATCATAGTGTTAATATCTTCAAGGTTTAATTTATCAAATTCATCTACCCCTAAAGCTAAACCTGCATTATTAAAAAGCACATCAATTTCTTGAAATTCTTTGGGTAAATTTTCAATAGCCTCAAAGATTTCTTTTTGATTTCTTACATCTATGCAAAGCGTGTAAATCTTATCTTTGTGAGTATTTTTTAACTCTTCTAGACGCTCTTTGCGTCTAGCAAGGGCGATTACTTTGTAGCCTTCTTGTATAAAAGCTTCAACGCAAGCTCTACCAAAACCTGAACTAGCTCCTGTAATAAATGCGGTTTTCATTCTAAACTACCTCCGTAAAATAGATTTTCGTTTGCTTTTAAACCCAAGCTTTTTAGGTAATCAGCATTTTCTTTTTTACCTGCTGATAGCGCAAAGTCGAGTGCATTAAAACCAAGATCATCAACAGCATTAAAATTTGCTCCTTTTGAAATAAGAAGTTTTAAAATTTCAACATTTCCATAGGCTGCAGCATGCATTAAAACATTTTTTGAAGTGTGCTCTAGAGCACAAAATGTAATAAAATAAGGCGTATTTGAACCTATGTTCGCACTTAATGCTAATTTTTCATTGTTATTAATATATTTTTGATTAACATTTGCTCCATTATTAAGAAGTAGTTTTATGATATCAAGACGATTAAACTCTATGGCATAAAAAAGTGGGGTTTTACCAAAGGCATTGGCTTGATTAACATTTGCTCCATTTTGGATTAAAAAGTTTGTATTTTCATAATTTTCCAATGCATAAAAAATAGCACTTTCATAACCTTCGTCAATCCTAGCACCAAAACGAATCAAAAGTTCTAAAATTTCTTTTTCTCTTTGATTTAAAAGCGCTGCTTGCAAGGCTATAGTAAGATCATCTTGGCTTGGATTATTTGAAAAAATAAAATCTTGTATATAAGATACTGAATAATTTTTATTTGACATTATTTTTGCTAAAGGAGTAATGTCTTTGTAAATTTTTGTTTCACCAACAGCCCAATTTAAAAATTCGTTTAAGGCATTGCTAGTATAGTAAATATTACTACCTTTGTCAAAATTAAAATTACTTTCAAAATACTTTTCTAAAGGTTCTATAGCATTGTTATATTCTTTCCAAAAAGCTTTGTAAAGTCTAAAATTTCCTATACTTTGATATGCCCAATATCTAAAATAAGATTTTAAAATATCATATTTTTTTTCTAAATTTTCGGGTGTATCTAAAGTTTTTTGATAAGCGATGGGATCGATAGCTATTTTTAATAATAAAAAATCAAATTGTTGTAATTTGGGCAAATAAGCCACACCATTACAAGAGCTATTGCTTCCGCGAATTTCATTGGAAATCGCATAGAGTTTTTTTGTAAAATCTTGATTTTTTAAAGATTCTTTACAGCTTGAAGCTATATTTAAATAATCTAAATTTGAACTTTCATTTAGCAATGTTTTATTATTTTTAATGTTGTCGCAGTTAATGGCATCGCTAGCCATTAAACTTGCAAAACAACAAAAGGAAGTGAATAATAACTTCAATATTTTTCCTTTGAAAATTTTAATTTTGTTATTTAATCCAAATAAGTATTAAATTTGAATTAATTTTCAAGTTTGAAATTTTCAATCTCATTAAAATTTAAATATCTATAGATATTTGCCTTATGCTCATCACTTAGTTTTTCGCTGACAATTTGTAAGTATTCTTCCTTGCTTGGAATTTTACCCAAAATCGCACAAACTGCTGCAAGTTCTGCACTGCCTAAATATACTTTAGCACCCATTCCCATACGGTTGTCAAAATTTCTTGTAGAAGTTGAGAAAACTACAGCTCCATCATTTACTCTAGCTTGATTACCCATACACAAAGAACAACCAGGAACTTCTATTCTAGCACCTGCTGCACCAAAGATGCTGTAATAACCTTCATTAGTAAGTTGTGCTTTATCCATTTTTGTTGGAGGCACTACCCAAAGTCTGGTTTTAAGTATGCCTTTATCTTTTAAAATTTCTCCCAAAGCTCTATAATGTCCTATATTTGTCATACAAGAGCCTACAAAAACTTCATCTATATTTTTTGGACGCTTATCATCGGCTAAAATTTCACTCAAGGTTGCCACATCATCAGGGTCATTTGGACAAGCTAGGATTGGTTCTTTAATGTCATTAAGGTTAATATCTATAATATAAGCGTATTTTGCATCTTTATCTGCTCTTAAAAGAGTAGGGTTTTTAAGCCATTCTCTCATTTTTTCAGCCCTTCTAGCAAGGGTAGCTTTATTCTCATATCCTGCTTCTATCATAGCTTCAATTAAAGAAATGTTGGATTTGATATATTCGCTTACACTTTCTATGCTTAAATCCACACTACAAGCAGCGGCAGATCTTTCAGCGCTTGCATCGCTGAGTTCAAAAGCTTGTTCGACTTTTAAGTTTGGCAAGCCTTCTATTTCTAAAATTTTTCCTGCAAAAATATTTTTCTTATTTTTCTTTTCAACAGTAAGTTGTCCTTGTTTGATTGCATAATAAGGTATAGCATTAACCAAATCTCTTAAGGTAACTCCAGCTTGTAATTCCCCACTAAAACGCACTAAAACACTTTCAGGTACATTTAAAGGCATAGAGCCAGTAACCGCAGCAAAAGCTACAAGTCCGCTTCCTGCAGGGAAAGAAATTCCTATAGGAAAGCGCGTATGAGAATCTCCACCTGTTCCTACGGTATCTGGCAATACAAAACGATTAAGCCAAGAGTGGATAACCCCATCACCTGGTTTTAAACTCACCCCACCACGACTTGTCATGAAATTGGGTAAAGTTTTATGTAAATTTGAATCGCTTACTTTTGGATAAGCAGCTGTATGGCAAAAGCTTTGCATAACAAAGTCTGCGTTAAAACCTAAGCTTGCAAGCTCTTTAATTTCATCTCTAGTCATAGGACCTGTAGTATCTTGAGAGCCTACAGTTAAAGTCATAGGTTCTATATACATACCTGGACGCACACCTTCAACTCCACAGGCACGACCTAGCATTTTTTGAGCCAAGGTATAACCACCGCTTGAAGATTTAGGTTGTTCAGGCTTGGTAAAGATGTTTTCACTTTCCATTCCTAAAAATTCTCTAGCTTTAGCACAAAGCCCACGACCTATGATAAGTGGGATTCTTCCTCCTGCTCTAACTTCATCTAAGAGAGTGTTTGGACTGAGTGTAAATTCTGCAATTGTAGAGCCATTTTTTATGATTTTTCCCTCATAAGGATGAATTTCAAACTCATCGCCCATTTCTAAGTTTGTTACATCACAGATGATAGGTAAAGCCCCACTATCTTGAGCAGTGTTAAAGAAAATCGGTGCTATGGTTGAACCCATTACTATACCACCGCTGTGCTTGTTTGGTACCCCTTCTATTTCTTTTCCTAAGTGCCATTGTATAGAATTTATTGCTGATTTTCTACTCGAACCTGTTCCTACAACATCACCTACATAAACCACTTCGCGACCGCTTTTTTTAAGCTCTTTGATTTTTTCTAAGGATCCTGCTTGTCTTACCTTTAGCATGGCATTTGCATGCAAAGGAATATCGCTTCTTGTAAAAGCATCTCCTGCAGGGCTTAGATCATCGGTATTTGTTTCCCCTGCTACTTTAAAAACTATACATTTAATCACTTGAGGTAATTTTTCTTTTTTGTTAAACCAGTCCGCATTTGCCCAGCTTTGTAAAACTTCCCTAGCGTGTGGATTGTTTTTGCTAAGTTCAGCTATGGTATGAAAATTATCATGAACAAAAATAATATTTTTCAACACTTCTGCAGCATCTTTGGCTATGTTTTCATCTTTTAAAGCATCGATTAAAACTTTAACATTATATCCGCCTAACATAGTTCCAAGCATTCTTAAGGCTCTTTTTTTGTCTATATTTGGAGCACTGATTTTGCCTTTAAGTATAGAATCTAAAAATTCACATTTTACTAAAGCTGCATCATCAACACCAGGATTTACTCTATTTTCTAAAAGATTTGCAAGCTCTTCATTATTTTCATTTTCAAGTAGTTTACAAAGTTCTTTAGTTTGATTTGCATTTAAAGGAAGGGGTGGTATACCCAAAGCGGCTCTTTCTTCAACAAGTTTATTGTATTCTTGCATAAAAGACATTTTCTACTCCTTAAATATTTTTTATTATAATTGTAGCTCTTTGAAGGATAAAAAATGTTTAAAGTTTATTATAAAATGCCTTTATGTTACCTATCTTTACATAGTGATGGAAAATTTTTAACTAGAGTCGATTTTTGTGATAATAAAAGATCAGAAAAAAATTGTAGTTTGCTTGACTTAGCAAAATATGAACTTGATTTATATTTTACTCATAAGCTTAGAAAATTTAGCATTCCTGTTTTGATACAAGGTACAGATTTTGAATCAAAGGTTTATAGGGCTTTAATGAAAATTCCTTATGGCAAAATAGCTACTTATAAAGATATAGCAGAAAAAATTAATCATCCAAAAGCTTTTAGAGCTGTCGGAAATACAAATTCTAAAAATCAAATTCCTATTTTTATACCTTGTCATAGAGTTATTGCAAGTAATGGCATAGGAGGATATAATGGAGGGCTTGAAATAAAAAGATTTTTGCTTGAAAATGAAGGAGTGAATTTAAAATAAGCTTGGGGTTTGATTTTCTTTGTTTTCAAATTCTTGTTCAAAAATATCATAATTTTCAAGAATTAAACAATATTTAAAATTTTTTAATTTTCTTAAATCTGAAAGCTGATTATAGGAAAAATCACAAAATAAAGAATTTTTAGAAGCAATTTTAAAGTCTTTTATGTTTTTAAATTTTTCTTTCCAGAATTCAAAGGTATTTTGGTTATTACTTACAATAAACGCTTGAGAGCTTGAACCAAAAGGAGTGATTTCAAATTTATCATCAATAAAATAAATTTTAAAATCATCAATCTTATTAAAATCAAATATTATTTTTTGACTTTTTTCTTTTAAAAAAGAAATAATTTTTGCAAAACTATTTGCGTAAAAAAAAGGCAAATTAAGATTTTTAAAATATAAATTTTCACAAATCAAAGTTGTAAAAAAGAAGCTAGATCGCGATAATAAGGTAAAATTAGCATCTTTTAGACTATGAGAATAGGCGCAAAGTTTATTTAAGTAATTTTCTTCACAGTAGCAAAAAATTTCACCCTTTTTTGCTTTGATTAGTTTTTCAAAATCAGCAAAAATATTTCCTTTTAAAATGTTAAAATAAAAAGCCTTGCAAAGACTTAGTTCGTAAGATTTAAAAAGTAAAAATTCACATTCTTTATCTTCACAAAAAAAGCGTAAAAATCTTACAAGAGCTTGTTCTAGATTTTCTACTCTAAAGTAAAAAATGTCTTTATCTTCAATAGTAATGTCATTTTCTGCAATTATAGCATAAGCGCCTTTTTTTACAGCTTGGGTAATTTCTTTTTTATCGTTATTAAAGAAGGCAAAGCCTGCTTTAAGTTCGTTTAAATTTATGGCAAAACCTTCCACGCTTAAAACGCTACCTTCATGAATGAGTGTCGCGTTTAAAAGTTCACCTAAATTGCTAATTTGCATATTTTAGCCTACTAAAGAACCGTTTTGCACAAGTTGTTCAGGGGTGATTAAAACAAGTTTATCTCCGCTTTTTGCAGAAAGTATCATACCATCGCTTTCATGTCCAAAAATTTTAGCTTTTTTAAGATTGCTTATAATGCAAACTTGTTTACCGATTAAATCACTGGCTTTATAGTGTTTTGCTATGCCTGAGAGTACTTGACGGATTTCTTTATCGTCAAGTTCGAGTTGAAATTTCAAAAGTTTTTCACTCCCTTCTATATTTTGACAATCAAGCACCTTAGCGACTTTGATTTCAATTTTTGCAAAATCATCGATTTTTATTTTAGGACTTTCTTCTTTTTTAGGTTCTTCTTTAATTTCTTGTTTTAAAAGAGCTTTTTCTACTTTTGGAAATAAAGCTTCGCAAGGATTTGCTTTAAAATCTAAAAGTTCATTATCAAGTATCATTTTTGCGTAATTTGTAGATGAAATTTCAAAATTTAAAGCTAAAGCCACTTTTTCACAGGACTTTGGTAGAGTAGGGCTTAATAAAAGGCTTGTTTTGGCTAAAATATTTGCACAAAGTGCAACTAAAGCGTTAGCTTGTTCGTGTTTGTTTTCTTTGATTAAATTCCAAGGTTCGTATTTGCTAATAGCTAAATTTGCTACGCTTAAGGCTTTAAAAAGTTCTTCTAAATAACGATTACACTGTAAGTTTTCTAAAAATTCTACTGCTAAATTTAAGTGTTCTTTTGCTTGATTTAATTCAGCATTGTAAAATTTTAAAACACCTTCTTTTGAAATATTTCCTTGAGAATATTTTGTACTCATACCTATAATGCGATTAAGTAAATTCCCAAATTCATTGCTTAGTTCAGCATTGATACGATTTATCAGCATATTTTCGCTAAAATCCCCATCATTACCAAAAGGTACTTCTCTAAGCAAGAAATATCTAAAAGCTTCGCTTCCGTAGGCATCAACTACTTCTTTAGGTTTTACAACATTGCCTTTAGATTTGCTCATTTTTTCGCCTTCTTTAGTCCACCAGCCATGTGCACCTATAAATTTAGGTAAAGGTAAATCCACGCTCATTAAAAAAGCTGGCCAATAAATGGCATGAAAACGCAAAATATCTTTTCCTACTAAATGCACATGCGCAGGCCAAAATTTAGCATTTTCTCCCTTGCTTTGAAAATCAAGAGAGCTTATATAGATAAAAAGTGCGTCAAGCCATACATAAATAATATGTTTATCATCATTAATTTCTTGAGGCAGTTTAATCCCCCAATCAAAACTTGTTCTTGTAATGGAAAGATCTTTAAGGCCGCTTTGGACAAAATTTATAAGTTCGTTTTTTTTGTTTTTTGGTAGGATGGGATCTTTTTCTTCATACCATTGTAAAATTTTATCTTGGTATTTTGAAAGTTTAAAAAAATAGCTTTCTTCTTTTAAAATCGTAGTGTTTTTGCCACAATCTGGACAAGAACAATCATTGATAAGCTGACTTTGAGTAAAAAAGCTTTCGCAAGAAATACAATAGTGTCCTTCGTATTCATCTTTATAAATATCGCCTTTTTGCCACATTTTTAAAAACATAGCTTTAACAAATTCAATATGCCTTGTATCAGTTGTTCTTGCGTAAATATCATAGGTGATTTCAAATTCATCCCATAATTTTTTAAATTCAAAACTGATTTTATCAGCATATTCTTGAGGAGTGGAATTTCTTAGTTTGGCAGCTTCTTCGATTTTTTGTCCATGCTCATCTGTTCCTGTTAGAAATCTTGTTTCATGTCCTTGCAAACGATAAAATCTTGCTAAAGTATCGGCTATGATGGTAGTATAAGCATGACCTAAATGAGGCACATCATTTACATAATAAATTGGTGTTGTAATATAACGCATTTTTTTCCTTTAAAAGTCAAATCCGCCTTCGGTTTTACCCTTAGACATACTGTTATAGACTGCATCAACATAATTTTTTCTAGTTTGGCAGTTAAAAATTTCATCGCAATTATAACAAGAGTTTAGGTTTTTTGAGTTTTGACATGAAAGTAAAATTTCTTTTTTTTTATCCATATCTTGCTCAAATTCATCTCTAGCTTCATTCATTGTAAGCCTTTAAAAGTTTTGAAATTTCATATTCTGAGCCAAAAAAACAAGGAGTTGTCGCATGGATTTTATCAAATTCAAGTTCAAGTAAGGAGTGGTTTTTTCCATTTGTAGTTTTTCCGCCTGCTTTTTCTATGATAAAGGCTAGAGGAAAGACTTCAAAAAAGGCACGAAGTTTGCCATTAGGCGCATCTTGTGTTGCAGGATAGCTAAAAATGCCACCCCCTTTTAATAAAATTTGATTGATATCGCTTACCATGGCTCCAGAATATCTTAAGCGATAGCCTTCATCAAAAAGACTTTTGATAAATTTAGCGTGTTTTTCTTCCCAAAATTTTTGCGTTCCGCCTGTAGCATTAATCTTGCCTTTTTCATTCATTTTAAGATCTTTTATAAAAATAAATTCATTATTTGCATTTAAGCGATAAAGTTTTGGCTGATCTTTGCAAATCACAAGTTCTAAGCGCGTTCCATACATACTATAAAGTGCAGCTCTTAAATTTTTAGCACTTGCTTTTTCTTCATAGATGGCAAAAATAGAACCTATGGCAAAATTAACATCCATTAAGCTAGAACCATCTAAAGGATCATAAGCTACGATAAAATTTGCTTTTTCATTAAGCGTTAAAATTTCGTCTTTTTCTTCACTTATGATGGCTTTAATGCTTGAACATTGACTTAGAGTTTTTGTGATGATTTCATCGCTTAAAACATCAAATTTGAGTTGGGTATCGCCTGTAAAATTTTGATTTTGACTGTAGCCTGTATCGGGAAATTTTAAAGCGTTAGAAATTTCTAAAACCGCTTTTTGTATATAAGAAATCACTTCTTGCATTTTATAATTCTCCTTGTAAATTTTTAGCATTTTTAAGTATGTATCGACAAATAGCTTGTATATCGTTTAAATCAAGCCAAGTAAGATAAGGGTGAGAAATTTTTTCATAGCTTGCAATAGCGTTTGAAAAAGTAAAATAACTTTCATCAATTTCTTTACAAAATACGCTAATGCGTGGTAAATCAAGAGTTTTTAATCCTTCAACCAAACAAATGTCAAAATTGGGTGCTAATTTTAAAGCTTTTAAAATATCTCTATTTTCATGAGAAAAAAAAGTTGTTCTTGTAGGGCTTAAAACCATGACTTCAGCTCCGCTTTGGAAAAATTTAAAACTATCTTTACCGTTAAAATCAAATTGAGCTTTATCAGCAGGATCGTGTTTAATGATTAAAACTTTTAAATTTTGTTGCAAAAAATTATCAGCTATTTTGGTAATAAGTGTAGTTTTACCTGAATTTGACGGGCCGCTAAAAGCCATGATAAGTTGTTTCATAAAATATACTCTTAATTTTTTTGTAAAATTATATCTTTTTAAACCAAAAAATAGGGTTAAAAGGCTACAATAATACTAAAAAATATGGAAAAAGAATGAAAATTTATAGTGTAATTTTAGGTGCTTTTTTGCTTGGAGCTTGTTCTTTAAAAGATCAGGCGATTGTGGATACAAATTTAAAATCTCAAACTTTAATGTTTACTCAAAAATACAAAATCACACAAGATAAGATTAATGCCATTATAACCATGTCTTATTTAAACCCAATTCTAGATAAGACAAGTAAAGATGATGTATTGGCCTTGTCTTTTACTCCAAATACATTAAAAATTCAAAATTTAGAAGTTTTTATCAATAATAAAAAAGCCAATATTGAAAAATTGGATGATGAGTATTTAAAATATATAATACAAAACAACTATACTGATTATTTTAAAGTATCTCTTCCTAGTGTCAAGGAAGAGACTAGGCTTGTAGCTAAGATTTGTTTAGATCATTTGCCTTGTTTTGAATTAAATTTTCAAAAATATCCGAAATCTTTATACTATCGTTCAGAAGATGTCGATACACAATATAATTAGCTAGAACTTTTTTTCCGTAAATTCGGCTTTCTTGATAAGGAACTAGCTCCATAGACAAGAAAGGTTCAAATTTGCCTGTCTTAAACATATCATTTCTTGCAAGCATACGGTTAGTAAATCCTATACCGCCATTATAAGCATAAGCGACAAAAAGTGGAGATTTTAAACGCGATTCAAGGTAATTTAGATGATAGTTTCCAAAGTAATATGCTATTTCAGGTTTAAACATAAAATCTTGATCGAAATTTGGAATTTTTAATTCTTTTTCCCCTATGTGATTGGCTAAAAATGGCATAAATTGCATCATGCCTAAAGCATAAGAAACTGAAATAGCAGTTGGAATAAAACGACTTTCTTGTCTGGCAATAGCCAAAATTAAAGCTTGTCTTGTTTTGTTATAGTCTTTTATATTGTCATAATAAGGCATTATAAAATAATGTTTTTTAAAATTATTTTTGCGTTCTAATATGTAAGCGTAAATAGGCAAGGTTTCTTGTGTATCAAATTCTTTTGCCAAGACATCTAGTTGACTTGCGTTAGCATCGCGAATTTGTTTGTTTATTTTTTGCCAAGCAAAAGGATCTTGCATATTAAAATTATTTTTTTTCTTGCTTGGATTAAGGCTTTCTATCTTTGGAAAAGGTGTGTTGGTAAGTTCTTTTGCGTAAAGACTATAAATATTTAAAGAAGAACTTTGTGATAAAGTTTTTAAATCTTCTTCATTGTTTTTAATCAACCACATCCAAAATATAGCATTGTCTTTATTGCTTTGCGATTTAAAACTTTGTGCCGCCTTTTTAAAAAAGTCATAAGCAAGCTCTGTTTTATCATAAGTTAAGGCATTGACTCCCAAATAGAAAGCAGAATCTTCACTTACATTTTCAGGATTTATTTCTAGCATAGAATGTCTAAATTTTGGATTTTCTTTTTTAATAATAATATTTTGTGCAAAATCTTTAAAACCAATGTGGTTTGGTAGTTTATTGACTAAACTTGTATTTAAATCTAAGTCGTATTTTTTAGAATAATTATAAAGTTTAAAAAAACCATTAATATCTTCTTTTTGTACTATATAGCTCATAGGATCAGAAGTATTAAAAGCTAGCAATAAATTTGTCAAATCAGGTCTTTGATTTTTAAAGGTTTGAGCTAAAATAGTTCGGTCTTTGGAATTTAAACTCGCTATAAAAACTAATGAATTTAAGCGCACACTTTGACAAGTTAAATTTGCATCTAAGATAGTATTTGCTGTATAGGTATAGCATTTAGCATATTTTGGGTTGATATAAGGCTTTAAAGGGATGATTTTTTCAAGTTCGGATTTAATTTTTCCTATATAGCGAAAAATATGAGAATTTAAATCCTGTGCATCTTTTTTACTGATTTTATTTTTTTCTAAAAGCCTATAAATATAATAATCCTTAGCAAGCGAATTTTCTTCCTTTTTGAGTTTTTCTATACTATATTGTGTAGCATTTAAACTTGAAAAAATAAATAAAAAAACGAGTATTTTTTTTATCACAATATACTCCTTAAGATATTCCCAAGAAAAATGCCAAGAAACTGCAATGCTAAGACTATAATCAAAGGTGCAAGATCAATATTACCAATGCGTGTTGGAATTTTTCTAACTAAGGCGTAAGCAGGATAACTTAATTTATATAAAATTTGCACTATGGGATTATAAGGATCAGGGTTTACCCAGCTTAAAAGTGCTGTGATGATAATAATCCAAGTATAAATGTTAATGACAATTTGTAGTACTTGAAAAATAGAAATAATAAAAGAGTCTATAACCATAATTAAATCCTTGCTAATTCGTGAATAAAATTTTTAATATAAGGATAAAGATCACTAAGCTCAGGTCCGTGGATATTTCCTGTTAAAATTATCCTTAAAGGCATGAAAAATTTTTTACCTTTTAAGTCGCTTTTGCTTAAAAGTTCATTTTTAAAATCTTCATAGTTTTCAAAAAGTTCAATATCTTTTAAGAGTTCTTTTAAAATTTTACATTCTGTTTCAAACTCTCCAAAGTCTTTTGTGCTAAAAATAGCTTGCATTTTTTCTTTAAGTTCTTTTATGGTGCTTGCTTCTTGAGTGTAAAATTTAGCAAGTTGTGCAAGATCTTTGTTTAAATCTAAAATTTTATTAAGCTCATCATCTTTGATCATTTTGATATGTTCACGATTGATTTGCAAGAGTTTTTTAAGATCAAATCTTGCGGGAGCTTTTGAAACTTTAGAAATATCAAACCATTTTATAGCCTCTTCTAAGGTAAAAATTTCACAAGGAGTTTTATTGCCTAGCATGATCAGATAATTTGCGATTGCGCTAGGTAAAATTCCACTTTCAAGTAGCCATTTTACAGAAGAATGTGCTTCTCTTTTACTCATTTTAACACCTTCTTCGTTTAAAATGATAGGCAAGTGTGCATAAGTCATAGCTTTATTATAACCTAAGCTTGCGCGGATATGTTCTTGTTTTGGAGTGTTTGAAACATGATCTTCTCCGCGTATAATACAAGTGACATTTTCAAGCATATCATCAACCGTACAAGCAAAATTATAAGTTGGAGTTTTATCTGTTCTCATAATCACAAAAGAGTCTATGTTTTCAGGCTCAAAACTAAGCTCGCCTTTGATAAAATCAGTAAATTTCATAGTATGAGTAGGTTTTTTAAGACGGATAACAAAGGGTTTTTCACATTCTAAAACATCAATATCGGCTAGTTTTTCACAAGTGCCATCGTAGCGATAAGCTTTACCTTGTTTTTTAGCTAGCTCTTTTTTTGCTTCAAGTTCTTCTTCGGTGCAAAAACAAGCAAAAGCTTTTTTTTCGCTTACAAGTTTTAAAGCCATTTGGCGATGGAATTTTAAATTTTCACTTTGTATATAGTAATGCTGCCATGAAATACCAAAAAGATTTAAAATTTCTTTGATTTCTTCTTCTTTTCCTGCTATATTTCTAGCCTTATCAGTATCTTCAATACGTAAGATAAAATCCATATTTTTTTGTCTTGCACAGATATAATTAAAAATTGCTGCGCGTAAATTTCCTATGTGCATATCACCTGTGGGAGAAGGTGCAAAACGGTACATTTTATAGCCTTTAAAATTATTTAAAAGCTTATTATAACAGAAAAATTTATACGGATATTTAATTTTACTTGGTTATAATACTTTTATGATATTTTTAATTTTTTCTTTCATTGTATTATTGATTTTTGGCTTAGCAAATGTTTATATTTATAAAAGATTAATCAAGAAAATTACTCTTTTTAAGTATTTTTATAAAATTTTCGCCTTTATTTTTATTGTGCTTTTTTTAGCTCAAGCTGTGTTTTTAATATTTCGTAGAGATGAATATTTAAGTGATACTTGGTATGAAATTTTAGCCATGCTTTATGCGCCGACTTATTGTTTGTTTTTTATGACTTTAGCTTGGGATTTTATTAAATTGATTTTAGCTCTTATGGGTAAAAGAGATAAAAAATATAATCTTATTTTGCGTTTGATTTTTGAGCTTTCTCTTATAGTTTTAAGTGTGTTTTTAATTTATATAAGTATAAATAATGCTCTAAAAATACCTGAAGTAAAGAGTGTTGATGTTGAAATACCAAATCTTAAACAAGATTTAAAAATTGCCATGCTTACTGATATACATTTGGGTAAAAATTTGCATGAAAATTTTTTAGATAAGCTCATCACTAAAGTGAATTTGCAAAGTCCTGATATGGTTGTAATAGTAGGAGATCTGATTGATACTAATCCTAAAGATTTAAAAAATTACATCTCAAAACTTAATGATTTTAATTCCACTTATGGAACTTTTTATGCCTTGGGAAATCATGAGTATTATCATGGTATCAATGAAGTTTTGGATTTACTTAGAAAACATACTAATATGAAAATTTTAGTCAATCAAAATTTAGATTTAGGTTTTATAAATATTGCTGGGCTTGGAGATTTAGCCGGACTTGATAAGGGTTTATATGCTCCTGATTTAGCAAGAATAAAAGTGGATTTAAATACAAGTAAAGCTAGTATTTTACTCACACATCAACCTAAAACAGCTTTGCTTTATGATTTAAGTGATTTTGACCTTGTTTTAAGTGGGCATACGCATGGAGGGCAAATTTTTCCTTTTATGTTTTTAGTTAAACTTCAGCAAGGTTTTGTTCATGGGCTTTATAATTTAGGAGAAAAAACTAAGCTTTATGTGAGTAGTGGCGCAGGATTTTGGGGGCCAAGTCTTAGAGTTTTTGCTCCGAGTGAAATAGTGATTTTAAATTTAAAAGGAAAAAAATGAGTTTTTCAAAAGAAAGTTCGAGGCTTTTTGGTTTTGTAGCGGGGATTAAATTTCCTAAAATGATACAAAAAGTTATTAATGAAAATTATGTTAAGTATTTTAATATCGATATGAGTGAATTTAAAGCTCCTTGTGAATACGAGAGTTTAAATGCTCTTTTTACAAGAACTTTGCACATTCCAAGGAAACTTGAAGAAGGTTTTATCAGTCCAAGTGATGGTAAAATTTTAGAGTGTGGAAGTACTTTTTTGGCAAATGAAGAACATTTTGCTTTTTCTATAAAAGGGCATACTTATAGCGTTGAGGAGCTTTTAAAAGATAGCTTTGAAAAAGATGAGCTTAAAAATGGGCTTGATTATGTCAATATCTATCTTTCTCCAAAAGATTATCATCGTTATCACAGCCCTTGTGATATGCAAATTTTGAGTGCAACTTACACAAGTGGTGCCCTTTATAGTGTAAATGAAAAGCATTTAGAACGCATTAGTAATTTGTATGTAAAAAATGAAAGAGTGAGTTTAAAATGTCAAAATGAAAAAGGTATTTTTTGGCTTGTTTTTGTAGGAGCGCAAAATGTAGGAAAAATGCGTTTTAATTTTGATACAAGCATACAAACCAATGCTAAAATTTCTCATAATTTTACTAGAAAATATGAAAATTTAAATTTCAAAAAAGGCGAAGAACTAGGAAATTTTGAACTGGGTTCTACTATAGTTTTAATCTCTCAAAAAGGGATTTTAAATTTTAATTTAAAAGCAGGGCAGGGTATTAAATTTGGAGAAAAAATAGCGGATTAGTTTTTAGGAGTTTTATTTGCCATTTGATAGATAAAGGCAAAAACTTCAGCCACAGCTTTATACATATTAGGTGGAATTTCATCACCTAAGTCAAGTTTGCTTAAAATTTCTATTAAATCTTCATCTTCTTTAATGGGAACTCCGTGTTCCTTGGCTAAAGAAATAATTTTAGCAGCACTTTCACCTTTGCCACTTGCAAGCACTTTTGGGGCAGAGTTTTTTTCTTTTTGATAGCCTAGAGCTACAGCTTTTTTAATTGATCTTTTGATTTTGCTCATACTTTTTTATCCATACCCATTTCAAGATCTAAATTTTTCATACTTCTAGTATCAAATTTACTTCTTATGATATCACCTACAAAGAAATTTGCACTTAAAAGTCCTGCTTTATTGATATTTCTTTTAAGCTCATGGGCATTTTCATAGATGGTTTTTCTAAATTCAATATTTTCTGCCATAATATTAATATCTATATATTTTTCATTATTTAAAGAAATAAGAATTTCCAAATCCCCAAGTTTTGCAAATTCGAGTTTAATCTGAGCAAAAAATTTATCCTTTTTTCCGCGTCTAAACATAATTTTAGAATCATTTAAATCATCCCAAGAAAAAGGCAGATAAGTATTGATAGAATCATTAGCTAAAGACATAAGCTGATTGATTTCAATTTGCGCTAAAAGACGATTAGCTTGATTATATACAGCTTCATTGCCTTCATTTTTAGCTAAATTTGAAATTTGCAAAAGTGTTGATTTTACATCATGATGTAAAGATTCAGCTATATCTTGTTCTGTTTTTGGTTTAATTTGCGCTAGATCTTTGGTAGAAAGATTGAGTTTGTGTTCGAGATTTTTAAGTTCTGCTTGATTAAGCTTGGCATTTTGAGTATAGGGTTCAAGTTCTTTCAAGCTTTCATTAAGTCTACGAGAAAGATTGCTTAAATTTTTACTTAAATCTTGCACTTGTTCTAGATCTAAATTTTCTACATTAAATGCTAAATTTTTTATAATATTTTGTTTTATAAATTCCTGATTTTTAAAAATATTTTGCATAGTTTGGTTATTGTTAGATTGAATATTTTGAGAATTATTTAAATTTTGCGTATTGTTTGTGTTAGGATTTGAAGTGTTAGTATTTGTATTGACTGAAGTTTTGTTTTCTGTTTTTGTTTCATAAAATTTTGGATTTTCTTTGATATTTTCTTTTGATTTTTCTTGTTTTTCATCTTTGATTTTTTCTTGGTTTGGAGTAGAATTTTTTATATCATTATCTGGCTTATTTTCTGTTTCATTATTTTGAATATCATTTTTTGTATCTTGAGTATCTTCTTCGTGAGTTTTTATATCAGAATCTAAATTTTCATCTTCTTTTATATCAGTTTCTTTTGCATGCGAATTTTCTTCGTTTTTTGAATCTTGCTTAATATCGGTTTTAGTATCATCTGTGAGAGTTTCTTCTTTTGATGCTTTTATATGTTTTTCTTCATCTTGGTTTTTTGTGTTATGATTAAGTTTTTCTTCTTTCATATTTTCTTTGTTACTTAAAAGATTTTCTAAAATATTTTCTTTATCTTGTATTTTAGAAGTTTGATTGCCTAGTATATTTTTTAAAGTATTTTCAAGTTTTTCAAAGGCGGCAGCAGTTTGCTTAAGGATGTTTGGATCTTTTATCATTAAATTTTCTGGCTTATTAAGAGCTTTGAAAAAATCATTTTTGATGGAATTTAATTCTTTTAAAATTTTATTAGCTATAGGGGTGATTTTTTCTTGAGCATGACTGGGATTTTTACTTATATAATTTTTAAAATTTTCCAATTTAGAACTTAAATTTAAAAGTGCTTTAAAAGAACTTTGATTTAAAATTTGCTTATTTTCATTTTTGCTAGAATTAATAATATTTTTTAATTCTTTTAAAGTGTCTTTTGGGCTTAAATTTGTATTTGCAAGCCGGGCTATCTGAACGCTTATTTTTTCGCTACTAAGACCTTTGATTGTACTTAAAAGAGAGTGAAAACTTTTGGGTAGTAATTCTTCGTTTAGGGCATCTTTTAATTTAGCTTCTAAAAATACGCCTGAATTTTTAAACAAAGGAGCTAAGTTATTGTTTTTTATTTCACTGGCAGGTTTTAAAATTTGATTTAATCTATCTAAAACTTGTGTAAAAGTATCGCTTTTTGCAAGTTCTGTACTTAAAGTTTTTAATTCATTAGCAAAATTAGGAGCTAAATTTAAATTTTTTCCTTGTTTAAGTACAGGGGAATCGGGATTTTTTTGAGCATTGATTTGATCTAAAAGTTTATTAACAAGTTCTTTTAATTTGGTACCTGTTTCATTTTGAACAAATTTTGCTAGTATTTCCTCACTACTAGCGTCCTTGCTTAAACCTAAATTTTGCTTTAAAGCTTGTGCAAGTGCTTCTTTTGGATTGTCTTTTAAATTTGTTTTATCTTTTGAAGCAGAGTTATCTACTTTTAAATCATTTTTTTGCGTATTGGCAATTTGACTTGCTAGTTGAGTATTAATCATCAAATATCACCATATTTCCAGGCTTTTTCTTAAATTTTTTATTTAAAATATTTGGTTTATTGATAGCAAAAAGAATTAAAAATGCTAAAGAAATTATATAAAACCATATAAAACCTTTGATTTCAAAATATTGCATTAAAAAACCTAAAATTAAAGGGCCAAACAAAGAACCCAAAGAATAGCAAAAAAGAACACCACGACCTAACTCTACGCCTTTATTTTTGCTTACTAAAACATCATTTGCTCTAGCAAGTGCTAAAGCATATAAACAAAATATTCCTATACCAAGAGTAATTCCTAAAAAATATTGCATATACAAGTGAAGTTTAAAAAAGATAAATATAAGCATAGTGATAAATCCTATGCTTGCGCAAGTGATAATGGCAAATTTGCGACCAAGTTTGTCTGAAATAGTTCCTATGATGGTTTGTGCAATAAAACCACCTAAAACCCCACAAAATATAAAATAAGAAACCGCTTTTGTATCAAAACCTTGCAAAAGTATAAATAAAGATGCCATAGAAAAAAAGCCATTTATAAGCATTCCGGCTATAAAGCTTGTGACGATAGCTAAAGGAGCTATATCAAAAATTTTAGGTATAGAAATAGGACTTGATGCGGGTAAAACAGGTTCTTTGATTTTAATTAGATTTAAAGGTAAAGATGAAAGTAAAATTAAAGTTGCACTGAGAATAAATACACTATGTTTGCTCAAATTTAACGCTATGATTAAAACTCCAATACCAAACGCAAGATAAAAAACAATTTCATAAAAACCTAAAATTCTAGATCGAATGGCATTTTTGCTTTTTTCATTAAGCCATGATTCTATGACCATTAAAAGTCCATAGTAGCAAATTCCTATGAAAAATCTTAAAATAGCCCAAAAAATAAGATTTTCGCTTACTGTATGAAGCATAGCTGAAATTCCAAAAATAGCACCAAATAGCCCAAAAGAGCGTATATGACCTATACGAGAAATAATTTTATGAGCACTGATAGTTCCAACAAGAGCGCCTACAAAAAAACAAGAACTTACTACTCCAACAGCTAAAGAACTTTCTCCGTTTTCTTTTAATATAACACCTATAGAGCTTACTATCAAGGCATTACCTGCAAATAAAAATGCCATACCAGCAAAAAGTGCTGTCATTGATTTAATAATTTTTTTTGGACTCATACTTTTTTATATATAAAATAAAAATAAACACACAAACTAGCAAGGATGAAATTCCACAAATATAAGCAAAGATATCTAATTTATCTTGGCGATGTAAAAATAAAAATCCAGCAACCAATATCACATAAGCCATCAATTTAAAGAGAGTAAAAAACATAGCAAAAAAATGGATTTTCTCTTTAACATTTGGCTTTAAATCGTCTTTTAGAACTTTAAAATGAATAATTTTTGATAAATTTTGTTTTTTTTTGATAAAAAGTGACGAAATGAAATTAAAATCTTTTTCATAATTTTTTGATTTTTTTATAATGACTTTTTTATAATTTAAATAAGAAGCAAAAATAATCAATAAAACACTAAAAAAAGCTATTTCATAGCTTAAAAATGTATCTAATTTAAAATGATTTAACGATGAAAATATGATCCAAAAAAATAAATGAATAATGGCAAAAATACAAAATAGAGCTTTTTTATGTTCCATTATTTGTTCTTTTCTTTTTGAATTTTTTCTTTGATCAACTCATCTCTTTCTTTAAATTCTTCATAGCTTTTTACTTGAACTTTATAAGCTTTATAAACATTAAGTATAGCAGCACTGATCCCCCAAAAAACTCCAAGCCAAAAAAGCCAAGGATAAGGAGTAAATTTTTTAAGCAAATATCCTATTCCCACACCTATAAATACAGCAACAACCATAGAGATACCAAGACTTAAACCATCCGCAGCTTCAAGAGTTTTGCGAATGATTTTTTGTCTTTTGCTGTTGGAATTTTCTAAGTGATTTTTTTCTTCTTTTAAAATATTGCTCATATTCTTTTAAAGCTTTCCCTAACAGCCTCTAATGTTGTATCTATAATTTTATCATCCATTTTTGAACATATAAAGCCTGTTTCAAATTGAGAAGGTGCTAAATAAATTCCATTTTCAAGCATATTTTTGTGAAATTTTGAAAATAATGCTAGATCAGATTTTAATGCATCTTGGTAATTTAATACAGGATTTTTGGTGAAAAAGTATCCAAACATAGAACCTACATGACAAACTTGCAGCGGAAGTCCTTTTTCATCTGCTAATTTTTTCATTCCTTGGGTAAGTTTTTTTGCTAATTTTCCAAGCTTGTCATAAAGTTTGGTTTTCTTTTTGGCTTTTGTAAGACTTGCTATGCCTGCAGCCATTGCCAAAGGGTTTCCACTTAAAGTTCCTGCTTGATAAACTCCACCCAAAGGACTTAAAATATCCATAATTTCAGCTCTAGAAGCAAATGCTGCTGCAGGTAGACCGCCTCCTATTACCTTACCAAAAGTAATTATATCTGCTTGGATATGATTGATTCCATAGGAACCAAGGTAAGATGCTCTATATCCACTCATTACTTCATCAAAAATCAGCAGAGTTTGATTGTTTTTACAGATCTTAGCAAGTTCTTCTAAAAAATCTTGTTTAGCTGGAACTAACCCCATATTTCCAGCAATAGGCTCAATGATAACACATGCAATATCTTTATTTTTTTCAAAAAGCTCTTTAACGCTATTTATATCATTATATTTAGCTACTAAAGTGTGTTTAGCTACATCTTCTAAAACACCCAAAGAACTAGGAGAGTTAAAAGTAGCAGCACCACTTCCTGCGCTCACTAATAATGAATCAGAATGCCCGTGATAACATCCTTCAAATTTTAAAATTTTATCTTTTTTAGTAAAACCACGGGCAAGACGAATAGCACTCATGGTTGCTTCTGTTCCACTGCTTACAAAGCGGATCTTTTCTAAATGAGGAAAATCAGATAAAACAAGCTTGGCAAGTTCAGTTTCTAATAAAGTTGGAGCTCCAAAACTTGAACCTTTATGAAGTGCTTTTTGACAAGCTTTTTGTATATCTTTATCGCAATGTCCAAAAAGCAAAGGCCCCCAGCTTTGAACATAGTCTATATAAGAATTTCCATCTATATCGAAAATATAAGCACCTTTTCCATGAGAAATAAATTTTGGCTCACTTTGAACATTTGCAAAAGCACGAACTGGAGAATTTACACCACCTGCGATGAATTTACACGCTTCTTTAAAAGCTTTTTTGTTTGTCATTTTTCTTCCTTACTAAATTGCTTGATGTAATTATATAAAGTTACAATTTCATCATTTGTTAAAGAGTAATTTGGCATGATTGATTTTGCGTCTTTACTCTGATTAAGAGAATTTTTAAAATTCTCAAAACTAAGATTTTGTATACTTGGAACTTTATAAGCTGTTTTAATACCATTTTTCATATAATATCCTAAAATTTGTTCGCTTCCATCTGCTCCATGACATTCTTTACAACTAATGCCCCTTGGATTTTCATAAAGCATTTTAGAGTATTCTTTAAGAGTGATAAAATCAGCACCAAAAAGACTGATACTAAATAAAAAAAACATTAAAACAATTTTCAAAGTTTCACCTTGTTAATGAAGTTTTAATATGATACAATTTTTACTTTAAAAAAGTGATTAAATTTATAGAAGGAAAATAATGACTTTGCTTGATGGTAAAGCTTTAAGCGCAAAAATCAAAGAAGAATTAAAAGAAAAAAATCAATTTTTAAAAAGCAAAGGGATTGAAAGCTGTTTAGCTGTTATCTTGGTTGGAGATAATCCTGCAAGTCAAACTTATGTAAAATCTAAGGCTAAAGCCTGTGAAGAATGTGGAATTAAATCTTTAGTTTATCATCTTAATGAAAATACTACACAAAATGAACTTTTGGCATTGATTAATACCTTAAATCACGATGATAGTGTTCATGGAATTTTGGTTCAGCTTCCCTTACCTGATCATATTTGTAAAGATTTAATACTTGAAAGCATTATAAGTAGTAAAGATGTTGATGGCTTTCATCCTATTAATGTAGGATATTTAAATTTAGGCTTAGAAAGTGGGTTTTTGCCTTGTACTCCACTTGGAGTTATGAAGCTTTTGAAGGCTTATGAAATTGATTTAGAAGGAAAAGACGCTGTTATTATAGGTGCTTCAAATATAGTAGGTCGTCCTATGGCTACTATGCTTTTAAACGCTGGAGCTACAGTAAGCGTTTGTCATATTAAAACCAAAGATTTGAGCCTTTATACTAGGCAAGCTGATTTGATTATAGTAGCAGCAGGTTGTGTGAATTTACTTCGATCGGATATGGTAAAAGAAGGAGTGATTGTTGTTGATGTTGGAATCAATCGTCTTGAAAATGGAAAGATAGTAGGAGACGTGGATTTTGAAGAGGTATCTAAAAAATCTAGTTATATAACTCCTGTTCCAGGTGGAGTAGGTCCTATGACTATAGCCATGCTTTTAGAAAACACAGTTAAATCTGCTAAAAATAGACTTAATTAGGGAAAATCTATGGAAATTTTAAAGAAATTATATAAATTTTCACAGTCTTGGACTGGAACTGTAGTTATTGTTCTTTTGGTGATTTTTTTCTTTATACAAGCTTTTGTTATTCCTTCTGGTTCTATGAAAAATACCTTATTGGTAGGGGATTTTTTATTTGTTAAAAAATTTAGCTATGGTATCCCAACTCCTCATATTCCTTGGTTGGAAATTCCTGTTTTGCCTGATTTTAATAAAGATGGGCATTTGATAAAAGCACAAGGGCCACAAAGAGGAGATATAGTTGTTTTTAGAAATCCTAGAAATGAAAAAGAACACTTTGTAAAGCGTTGTGTAGGCACAGGAGGAGATAGGATAGTTTATGCAAATAAAACACTTTATGTAAGAATGCATGAGGGTGATGATTTCATGAGAGAACATTATCCGAATGATCTTGTTACTCTTGGAGGGCAAATTTATGTAAAAGAACCTTATAAACAAAAAGGTATTCATTATGATCCAAAAAAAGATATAGAAAGCGATATTTTACGCTTTCTTAGCATAGGTGATTTTGCCATGTCTCCAACTTATATTAAAGAACTTGGAAATCATATAGGTTTTAGCGGCGGAAATGCTTATGTTTTTGATGTACCTGAAAATGAGTATTTCATGATGGGTGATAATCGCGATTATTCTTATGATAGTCGTTTTTGGGGTTCTGTTCCTTATAGGTTGATAGTAGGTAAACCTTGGTTTGTATATTTCTCTTGGGATAAAGATAAAAATGTTCGCTGGGAAAGGATAGGGCGTTTTGTTGATACCTTGGAAAATGATGAACAATATATCCATGATCATGATGATGAGGATAAATTAAGCTAATGTTTGTGAAAAACACAAACATTATATTTTTAAAAGCGTGATTTTATCACCTTTTTTTAATTCACTTGTATTTTCTTCGCTTATAAGTAAAAACTCACTTTTAATAAGTGGAAGTATCATACCAGATCCAAATTTGTTTTCATTAAATGGTGTAAAAATATCTTTTTCTAAATTTCCTAAAATGAGATTATTTCTTCCATTTTTAAGCTTTAAATCCATACCCATTGTAGCATGAAATTTTAAAGGATTTTCTAGGTTTCCACTTAGTAAAGCAATAATTTTTTTAGCAAAAATAAAACAAGAAAGATAGGCCGCCATAGGATTTCCTGGTAAAATCAATACGAAATTCTCACCCTTTCTATAAAGCTTAGTAGGTCTTGCAGGGCGTGCTTTTAGTCCTTTAAAAAGCGAAGTAAAGCCTAATTCATCTAAAGCTTTTTCCATAAAATCAGCCTCGCCAACGCTTGCACCCCCTGAAGTGATTAAAAGATCAAAATTTGTATTTTCTAAAGCCTCTTTAGTGCTTTTAAAATCATCTTTGATGATGCCCAAATAAGAAGCATTTTGAAGCATGGTTAGTAAAGGCAAAGCATTGGCATTATAAATACTTTCTTCATCACACTCTTGCCAAGGTTCTTTAAGTTCATTTCCACTTGAAAAAATACCTATGCGAATTTTTCTTATGACTTCTATTTTATAAAGCCCTTGAGAAGCAAGCAGGGCGATATGTTTATCATTAAGTTTGGTGCCTTTTTGAAGTAAAATTTCACCTTTTTTTAATTCTTCGCCTTTATAGCGATAGGCATTGTATTGTTTGGGAGCTTTTTTAATGATGAGTTTATTTTCTTCTATATACTCATCTTCTAACATTAAGATAGTATCAGCATTTTTGGGCATTTTAGCCCCTGTCATGATTTTATAGCATTCATTTTTAGCAACTGTATAAAAATTTTTATCTCCTGCAAAAATAGTCCCTTTAATCTCCAAAGCTTCATTGATATCAGTATAATTAAAAGCATAGCCATCAAGAGCAGCATTGTCAAAACTGGGTAGATTTTTTCTAGCGTATAAATCTTTAGCTAAAATTCTATCTTTTGCTTTTTCAAGGCTAATAAGTTCACTTTCATCTAAGCATGAAATTTGATCTTCTAAGTCTTTTAAGGTTTCAAAGATATTTTTCATTCTTCAAGCCTTGTGATTTTAGCCCCTAAGCCTTTAAATTTTTCTTCTAAATTTTCATAACCCCTATCAAGATGATAAATTCTATGGACTTTGCTTGTGCCTTTAGCTGCAAGAGCTGCTAAGATAAGGGCTGAAGAAGCACGCAAATCTGTAGCCATGACATCAGCAGCGTTAAGTTCTTTTCCGCCTACTATAGTAGCAATATGACCGTTGAGTTTAATATCCGCACCCATTCTTAAAAGTTCACTTACATGCATGAAACGATTTTCAAATAGTCTTTCATCGATAATACTAGTTCCATTAGCTTTTAAGGCTAATGCCATAAACTGCGCTTGCATATCGGTTGGAAAGCCTGGATATTCACTTGTCATGATTTCTACAGGTTTAATTTCTTTAGCAGGAAGTAGGGTGATACTATCTTCTGCAATCAAAGTTTCAAAACCCATTTGATGAAGTTTTGCTAAAACTGCACTAAGATGAGTGGCATTAACTTTATCTAAAGTAATTTTAGAATTTGTAATAGCCCCTGCACAAAGATAAGTTCCTGCTTCAATTCTATCAGGTATAACGCTAAATTCTTTAAATTCTAAAAGTTCTCCATCGCTACCATAAATTTCAAGTTCATCTGTACCTACGCCTTTGATTTCAAGTCCTGCGTCTTTTAAAACTTCGCAAAGTTGAACTACTTCGGGCTCTTTTGCAACATTTAAGAGCTTGGTTTTACCTTTAGCTAAAGCTGCTGCCATGATGATGTTTTCGCTACCTGTAACCGTGATTTTATCAAAAAGAATTTCATTGCCTTTTAAATTTCCACTAGCTACGACATAGCCTTGTTTAATTTGTATATTTGCCCCCATTTTTTCCAAGGCTAAAAGATGTAAATCAATAGGTCTTTGTCCTATGGCACATCCACCAGGCAAAGATACTTCACAATGCCCAAAACGAGCAAGTAAAGGTCCTAGAGTAAGTATGGAAGCACGCATTTTACGCACAATGTCATATTTAGCTATGGTTTGATTAAGAGTGTTTGTGTTTAATAAAGCACTATTGTTTTGAAAATTGACTTTAGCTCCTAAATTTTCTAGCAAAGATATAAGAGTTTTTATATCAGCAACATTAGGAACATTGTTGATTTTTACTTCATTTTTAGCAAGTATACTTGAAACGATCAAGGGTAGGGCAGCATTTTTTGCTCCGCTTATTGTAACATTTCCGCTTAGATGATTTGTGCCTTCGATTTCTAGATAAGTCATATTTTTCCTTGAAAAAGTTTAAAAATACATCATTATAGCATTCTTAAACTTTTGAAAAAATATAATCAAGCTTGTTGACTTTGGAGTTCTTGAATTTGAGCTTGAATAGTTGAAGCTTGGGCATTTAATGTTGCTATTTGACTTTCAATACTTTTGATTTGATCCTCATTAGCTTTAGACATTTTTGCAGTTAGTTCAACAATTTTTGCTTGAATTTCTGCAAGCTTCTGTGTTAATTCTGTAAGTTTATCTTCACTATTGCTGCTACTATCTTGTTGCGTGTTGTTTTGTGCGTTTAAAGCTTGAGAATTGTTTTGATTAGAAGTATTTGATTTTTCTTTGGCTTCTTTGCTGATATTTACCTCTACAGCTGGATCTTGCGCTAAAGTGTTTTGTTCTTGATTTTTAGAGTTTTGATTTTCTTCGTTTGAGTTGACTTTAACATATTGACTCAAGCTATTTAAGGAATTGTTAATTTGCATATTTTCTCCTTAATTTATAATATATATTACACTAAATCGACATTATTTTAAAAAAATATACTATAATTTAAAATAATTTTTATTAAGGTTTGCAATGGGCGTATTTTTAGTTCTTTTGGGAGGTATTTTTTGGGCTATTAGCGGTGTTTTAGCTGAATACCTTTTTAAAAATAATTATAGCGTAGATTGGGTTTGTTTTTATAGGCTTTTATCTACAGGGTTAATTTTAATTTTTTTAAGTTTTAAAACTCAAAAAATTTTCGTTTTTGCAAATTTAAAAGAAAGCTTAAGTATTTGTATGTTTGGATTTTTTGGGCTTTTGCTAACACAATTTGGTTATTTTAAGGCTATTTATTATACCGATGCTGGAACTGCAACTATGATACAATATTGTGCACCTTTGATTATAATGCTTTATTTGTGCTTTAAAAATAAAAAATTTCCTAAATTGATAGAAATTTTGGCTTTGATTTTGATTATTTTTGCTTTGTTTTTGCTTGCAACTAAAGGAGATATTGAAGCGGTGATTTTAAATTATTGGGGTATTTTTTGGGCTATTATAGGAGCTTTTGGAGTTGCTTTTTATTCTTTAAGTGCTAGAGAAGTGATATTAAAATATGGTCTTTTTTGGATAATGGGTTGGGCGAGTCTTTTTGCTTCTTTTGTATTTTTATTAATCTTGCAATTTGATAAGGGTTTAATTCACTATGCTTTTAACTTAAAAGCATTTTTTTCTATGGGCGGGATTGTCTTTATCGGAACTATAGGGGCTTTTTGTTTGTATTTAAAAGGAGTGGAATATATAGGCGCTCTAAGAGCTAGTATGATTGCTTCCATAGAGCCTGTAGCAGCTGCTTTAATGAGTTTTTTATTTTTAAAAACCCGTTATAGCTTGCTTGATATTTTTGCTTTTGTTTTGATTATATTGAGTGTTATTTTAAATGCAAAAAAGACTAAAGTTTCATAAAGTTTTTAAGTATTTTTTTGCCTTTTTGAGTTAAAACCGCTTCGGGGTGAAATTGCAATCCATAAATAGAGTATTTTTTATGTTTAATTGCCATAATGATATTTTCTGAATTATGAGCTAAAATTTTGCATTTTTTAGGCATAGAACTGATGTGTAAAGAATGATATAAGCAAATTTCAATTTCTTTTTTAATACCCTTAAAAATAGGATCTTTTTTAAAATAAAGTTTAGAAATTTTGCCATGCATGGGATTTTGCATTTTAGAAACCCTACCGCCAAAAATTTCAGCTATACACTGATGTCCTAAACATATACCTAAAATTTTTTTATTTTTTTTAAAATATTTGATTGCTTTTAAGCTTAATTTAGATTCCTTAGGAGAATGAGGGCCAGGAGAGATGATAAGATGAGTGAAATCAAATTTTTCTAATTCTTTAGCTTTTTTAAAGGCATCATTTTTTATCACTTTACATTCAAAACCAAGTTCTTTAAGATAATAGATGATGGTATAACTAAAAGAATCATAATTATCTATAAATAAAATTTTCTTCATTGTAATTTTACCTTTTTTAAACCACGCACGGAATTAATGCAATAAATATTTTCTGCTTCAAATAAATCTTGTTTAAATAATGCTTTTTCTTTTATCAAACCAAGATTGATTAAAAAATTTCTATATACGCCATTTAACATACCGCTTTGAATTTGTGGAGTATAAAATTGAGTGTTTTTTTCTAAGATGAGATTGGTTCTTGAGCCTTCGCAAAGTTCATCTTTTTCGTTAAAAAAAGCTATGTCATAACACAAGTTTTGTTGCCATTTGTATGAGTGTTGATTATAAAAAGTACGCAACGAGCTTTTGTGATAGAGATTGTCACTTTTTGAATTAATTTTATCATCACTTAAAAGCAGAATATCGTTTGAATTTTGTTTTAAGGCACTTTGTTGAAATGCGTATCTTCCGTCTTTGTATAAAATAAGCTTTAAAATTCCTTCTTTGTGTGGATTTTTAAAGGGTAGGGGAAAATTATAAAATAAAGAGTGTTTTTTGTGGAAAATTTTTTCATCGAGTTTAAAAAGTGTAAAATTTTGATATTCTTTATAAGAACTTTTTTGATTTAAAATATTATAAAAATCTTTAAAGAGCTTGTGAGTATTAAAATTAAATTTAAGAGCTGAATTTATAAGCCTTAATAAATGTTCTTTTAAAAATAAAATTTGAGAATTTTTAAAATACATGGTTTCAAAAAGATGAAAATCACAAGGATTTAAGATCGCGCTTTTAAGTTTTAATTCTTCAAATTCATCTTTGAATTTTGAGTCCCAAACCAAGCCACTACCGGTGCTATAAGTATAAATTTCATCTTGTTTTTCTAAGGTGCGTATGGCTACGCTAAATTTATTTTTATTTTTGTGTATTAAACCTATAGTTCCGCAGTAAATACCACGATCTCTTTGTTCTAATTCTTCAATAAATTTAATGCTTTCAAGCTTTGGAGCACCTGTAATAGAACCACAAGGAAAGAGAGCTTTAAAAATTTGATATAAAGAAATATTTTTTTTAAGTTTTCCTTGTACGCTTGAAGTCATTTGATGTAAAGTAGGGTGACTTTGAATTTCAAAAAGTTTGGTTTTTAAGCTTTTTTTTGTGATGATTTTTGAAAGATCGTTGCGTAAAAGATCGCAAATCATAATATTTTCACTTAGATTTTTTGTATCATTTTGCAAGAAAATTTTATTTTCTTCATCTTTTATAGGATCTTTATCACGCTTAATTGTGCCTTTCATAGGTTTTGTAAATATTTTTCTTTTTTTGGTCTTGAAAAAAAGTTCAGGAGAGAAGGATAAAATTTCTCTTGTTTCATCTTTTATAAAAGCTTTAAATTCAGTATCTTGTCTAGAAAGCAAAAGTTTAAAAAGTTTAAAAGAATCCATTTTGCTATGAAATTTAAAATTTTGAGTGAGGTTGATTTGATAAACTCTTCCTTTGGAGATTGCCTCTTTAACCTTGATGAAATTTTCTTTGTAATTATCTTGATTTAAAAAATTTATAAATTCAGGAATAAATTTTTCTTCATCAATATCTTCTTTTTGAAATTTTTTTCTTTTTTTAAAAGCAAATACGGACAAATAAGCTTTTTTGCTTGTGAAATTTTTATCTTGAAAATATCTATATAGCTCATAATCAGCAAGCATTAAAATATAAAAATCATTTTTATATTTTTCTATAAATTTAAAGCACTTTTTACTTTCTTTATGGTTAAAGGCTTTTAAAATGTGTTTTAAATCATGGTAAAAATATCCACCAAAAACAGCATAGTTTTCAAGAGTCACTTAATTCCTTTGCAACCTGTGCGGCAAGTTTTAATTTATCATTATCAAAATGAGTATAAATTCTTGAAGTATTTAAACTCGCGTGCCCTAAAGCTTCTTGAACTAAAACTAAATCTTTTTGCTTTTTATAAAGTAGGGTGGCAAAAGTATGACGCAACATGTGAGCACCATTTTTTTGCTTGCGAATTCCTGCACGAAATAAAAGCTGTTCTACTATGCGACTGACATAAGATTGAGTCAGTGGAGTGCCTTTTTTATTGACAAAAAGTAGGGCGTCTTTACTCATATAATTAATACTTACATTTTTAAGCAAATCGTAAATAAGTTCTTTTTTTATCATTACAACACGATATTTATTGCCTTTAGCTCTTATTCTTATGATATAAAGATCGTTTTCTTCGCTAATATCACCCATTTTGATATTGATAGCTTCGCTTACCCGTATGCCTGTAAAAATGATGATTTTAATAATAAGTTTATTGCGTATAGTATTGTTTCTAAAATCTGCATTTTCAATAGCATCAAGAAATTTTTTAAGTTCTTCTTCACTCATAAATTCAGGTAATTTTACCCCTTTAGAACCCGCTATACCTGCCCAGTTTTTAAGATTGATATCGAAAATATGCGCTTTTTCATCTTCTTCATTTTGCTTGTCTAAAAAATCAAAAAAATTAATCACAGCAATACGGTAATTTTTTTTACTTGCATCTGATAAAGCACCTGTTATACTTGCTAAAACTTCCACAATAAGTTCTTCATCAATCTGTTTTAAAGAGTAAAGCTTGTAAAAATTTAAATATTCAAATACTTTTTTTAAAGGATTAAAATAAGTATTAACTCCACTTAAACCAGCATTTCTTGCTTTTTTTGCTAGAGCGTCAAGTTCTTCGATATTTTTTACACCTTTTGTAAGAGCAAAATTAACTTCTGCTAAAGCTTGTGGATTTTTTAGCTCTTTGTTAGATAGCGAATTGAGTTTAAATTTTACATATTTTGCCAGCCAAAATAAGAATGATTTTTCAAAATTTTCTTCACAATCTAAAGGGTATTTCATAAAAACTTTTCCTAAATCTAAAATTTTTAGCTTTTTAACTATAAAAGGTATTTTAGTATTAACTTAGTAAAAAAAAGCTTTTTTAGGAAAAAGTTTGTTTTTATATGCAAGGCAAAAAGATTGAAATATTTTTATTAAATAAATCTTATATCAATCATAAAAAGATATGATAAAAGGTAAAAATATGTAAAATTTATAATTTTGTATTGAAAACTGTAATTTTCAAACTTTTTTATATACACCTAGATTATTCTACTTTGATATAGATTAAGCTACTATTTTTACATGCTTTTATGATTTTACCTTTTGAGTGAAATAAACTTATCCATAAAATATAATGTAAAAAATTGATAATTTTATTTTGTAAATAAAATTATATTTTACTTTTATTGAAAACTATAAAGAATATTTAAAAATTAAATTATTTTATATTATTATCAAAATATACATAAAAATGATAACTTGTGCATTAAATTTTTTAATCCTCTATTCTTGATTTTTAGTTAAAGTAAATATTCTTAGTTATAAAATTTTTAAGAATATTTTTATTTTAATAGTTTTATAATGGTTATTACATAAAAACTTAATAAAAAGTTTTATCAAAACCAAATTTCAAGGAGAAGGTAATGAAATTTCCAGTAAAATTAGCAAGATCTATTGTTGTATGTGCTTTTTTAGCAGGTATAAGTGCTAGTGCATTAAGTGAAGGTAAAGAATATATAATTCTTAAAAATTCTATTGCTAATGCTGATAATTCATTGATTGAAATTTTTTCTTATCGCTGTACTCATTGTTATGATCATCACAAATTTAATACCATGGGTAAAGTTAAAGAAAAATTACCTAATTTAACTTATAAATTTTATCCTGTAAGTTCTATGGGAGATTATGGAAAGCAAGCTAATGAAATTTTTGCTTTTGCGGCATTTAAGGATGGTGTAAATCAAATTGATCCTACGGATAAAAATAGCTTAACTCATAAAGTCGCTAAAGCTTATTTTAATGCATATTTTAAGAAAAAACAAAGATGGGAAAATGGTAAAAATCCTGAAGCTTTTTATAGTGTCGGTTTAAAAGCAATGAATGTGAGTAAGGCTGATTTGGAAAATTTCTTAAAAACTCCAGAGGCTGCAGAGCTTTTAAAAAGTTATGAAATTGCCAATCCTATTTCGCAAAATTATGGCACCCCTGCTTTTGTTGTTAATGGAAAATATCAAATCGTTCCAAGTGCAATCAACTCTCCAGAGGCTTTGATTGAAATTATTAAAGAACTTAGCAAGCAAAAATGAGTTGTATAAAAATGAAAGATAATTGCAGAAATTTTTCACTTTCTAAATGGCAAGATACGCGCAAACCTTGGTTAATTTTGATTATAGTTACTATAGGGCTTACTTGTATAGCACATTTTTTATTTCAAGAATATCTTTTTATGGAACCTTGCGAACAATGTGTGTATATAAGATTTGATATGCTTGTTATGGCTATAGGTGGTATGATTGCATTAATCAACCCTAAAAATAATATTATAAAAATTTTTTCTTATGGCTTAGCTTTTTATGGAATTTGGCTTGGCTTGGAGCATTGTATAACTTTAAATCATATTCATGAAGTGGTTCATTCTGAAAATCCTTTTGCAGGTGTAGACGGATGTCGTGAAATTCCTATTTATCCATTTAATTTACCTTTGCATGAGTGGGCTCCTAGTTGGTTTTTGCCAACAGGAGAATGTGGGATGGATACCCCTGTAGTTCCAGAAAATGCTTATAATCATCTCAATGCTTTTCAAAAATTTTTTATAGGAACTCCACCTGATTTTGAAAATGGGCTTTATAGCAATGGTTGGTATTTGATTCCTGGTTTAAAGTTTATGAATATGGCAATTTGCTGTCTTATAGCATTTTTATGTTGTTTTATTGTGCTTTTTGCAATGTTTATAGCCTATGTTTTGGATAAAAATAAACCTAATGCTAAAATTTTTGCATTGGCGATTGTTATTTTGGTTTTGGTGCTTAAATTTATAGGCGAACCAAAAAATCCAAATCAAAATATAGCTAGTTTAAATCATTTAAATCAAGTCGTTTTAAGATACTCTTAAAATACGCAACAAATTATTTTTGTTGTGTATTATTAAAATTTTATTAAGCTATCTTAGGATGGCTTAAATAATTTTAAAGGATTGATCATGAGACTTAGCAAAACTCTTTGCATGGCACTTTTGGCGGGTTCTACCCTACTTGCACCTAATGCTTTAATGGCCATGGGTGGTCCTAGTGGAGCGAAAATAGATTGGCAAATTCAAGGACAAATAGGCGCGATTAAAATGAATCCTTATGGATTGTCTCCTTTGACCGCTATTATTATGGACAATGGTTATGTCTTAAGTGATATAAAAGTAACCATTGTTCCTAAACCAAATGGTCAAACTATTTCTTATAATGTGAATTCTAAAATGGCTAAGACTTATGGTGGAATTCCTATTTTTGGACTTTATCCTTCTTATTTAAATACAGTAAAGGTAAGCTATACTAAAACTGCAAATGGTAAAAGTCAAAAAGTCATTGATGAGATTTATAAAATTACAACTCCAGGGGTTAGCATAGAACCAAGTGGAAGTACTGATCAAAGAGGAACTCCTTTTGAAAATGTGAAAGTATTAAAAATGAATCCAAAATTTTCAGACAGGTTATATTTAGTAAATAATGCTCCTGGAAAACAATCTGGCAAAGGCTCACAATCTGTATGGAATAATCCTGTAGGTGGTGCTATGGAATGGGATGAAAATTCAAATGTCTTTATCATAGATACCAAGGGTGAAATCAGATGGTATTTTGATAACGATAAATTAATGAACTGGGATAATATTTACAATCGTGGAATTATGATGGGTTTTCATCAAAACAAAGATGGAGCTTTAACTTGGGGATTTGGTCAAAGATATGTAAAATACGATATCTTAGGAAGAGAAATTTTCAATCGCAAATTACCTGCTACCTATATAGATTTTTCTCATGCTATGGACAATATGCAAAATGGGCATTATTTATTAAGAGTAGCTTCAGCAAATACTTTGCGTCCAGATGGTAAGCATGTACGCACAGTGCGTGATACTATTGTAGAAGTAGATGAGAATGGTAATGTTGTTGATGATTGGAGATTGTATGAGATTTTAGATCCTTATAGAAGTACCATTATCAAAGCTTTAGATCAAGGTGCAGTGTGTTTAAATATAGATGCAAGCAAAGCGGGTAAAACTTTAAGCGATGAAGAGCTTGCCAAAATGGATGAAAGCGACAAATTTGGAGATATAGCAGGTACAGGTATAGGTAGGAATTGGGCTCATGTAAATAGCGTTGATTATGATCCAAGTGATGACAGTATTATTATTTCTAGTCGCCATCAAAGTGCTGTTGTTAAAATTGGTCGTGATAAAAAAATAAAATGGATTTTAGGGGCACATAAAGGGTGGAATAAAGAATTTCAAAAATATTTATTGCAACCTGTAGATAAAAATGGCAAAAAAATTGTTTGTGATGATGATTATAGCAAATGCCCAGGTTATGAAAATGACAATGGTGGATTTGATTTCACTTGGACGCAACATACAGGCTGGAGAATTGATAGTAAATCAAACAAGCGTTATATTTATATAAGTGTTTTTGATAATGGTGATGCAAGAGGAGCTGAACAACCTGCGTTTGCAAGTCAAAAATATTCTCGTGCTGTAATTTATAAAATCGATCAGCAAAATAAAACTGTGGAACAAATTTGGGAATATGGTAAAAATCGTGGAAATGAATGGTTTTCTCCTGTAACTTCTCTAACTCAATATGAACCAGATAAAGATTCTATTATGGTTTATAGCGCAACAGCTGGAATGGCTTTTGATCTTAGCAAAGGTGTAAGTCTTGGGGAACCAAAACCTGAAATTGATGAATTTAACTGGGGTGCTAAGGAGCCTTCGGTTCAAATTCAATTTAGCGGTTCAGGCACGGGTTATCAAGCAATGCCTTTTAGTGTTGATCAAGCATTCAATCCTAAAAAATAACAATAAGCCCAAAAATAAATTTGGGCTTATTTATTTTTTTAAATAAAATTATCTTTGAAAATTTTATTTAACCAAGGATATAATATGCGTAAATTTTTTTGCAAATTTGTTTTAACGCTTGTATTTTGTTCAAGTTTTGCATTAGCAAATAATAGTTTTATTACCCTTAATCCAAGTTTACCCAACTCTGAAAATAGTGTAATAGAAGCATTTTCTTATAAATGTATACATTGTTATAATCATCATAAATTTGGAACTCTTGAAAAACTGAGAGAAGCTTTTCCAAATTTACATTTTAAACTCTATCCTGTAAGTTTAATGAATGGGGAATTTTCCAAAGAAATGAATGAGCTTTTTGCCTTTGCTCAATACAAAGATGAGCAAAATGGTAAAGATGCGAGTTATTCTGATAGTTTATCTCATAAACTTGCTGATGTTTATTTTGTTTCTTATTTTTTAAACAAGCAAAGAAATTTTTCAAATTTAGATGAATTTTACGACATAGGTTTAAAGGCTATGAATGTAAATAAAAATGAAGTATTAAATTTTTTAAATACCCCAAAAGCTAAAGAAATTTTAAGCGAGTTTCAAAGAGCTAATGATATAGCTAAAACCTATGGCACCCCTGCTTTTGTTGTTAATGGAAAATATCAAATTAACCCAAGTGCAATCAATTCAATGCAAGATTTAGAAGATCTAGTTAAAAAATTAAGCAATATGAAATAATAAATTTTTAAGGCAATAAAAATTGCCTTAAAATTATTTTTTGATCATATTTGTATAAGGTCCATAGCGATGTTGGGTTGTAGAAAAGCTATCATCATAAGGTCCTACATCCATATCTAAAGGCTTAACTTTTCTATCTGGAAAGTCTTTATCTCTATTTGCTTTAATAGGGCGAGCTTGTGAATTCATGTAAGCTGCTACATCATAAGCATCTTCAAGACTTAAGTCAGACGCACCTTGAGGCATATTTTCTTTAATATAAGAAGCAGCTTTGATAAGACGATACATTCCAGCTCCTGTATTATAACTATCATCACCCCAAAGTGGTGGATAAAGATAATACGCCCCTGCACTATCCTCATTTTTAAGCCCTAAGCCATTTTCTTGATGACAAACGGCACATTTATCCATATAAATTGCCTTGCCTTTTTTAGGATCAGCTGCTCTTGAGATGAAATCTATTTTCTTAAGTCCCTGCCCTTCTATCTTAGCTCCTACTGGAACTCCTTGAGATAACCATTGCATATAAGTTAGCATGGCTTTCATTTCAGGCGCATCACTAGGCATTCTTTTGCCATTCATAGAGCGTTCAAAACAGCCATTGATCCTATCTGCTAAGGTAATTACTTTATCTCCTCTGGCATTATATTGTGGAAATCTTGCCCAAATTCCTACAAAACCCGATTGATTTTGCACACTTCCACCATTAGCATGACAGCTTGAACAAGAAAGATTATTTCCTGCAAATCTTTTTTTAGGATCTTTGGCCTGTGGACCCACATATTTGCTTGTTTCATTAAGAATTTTATTTCCTAAAATAACCATTTTGCTATATTCTGAATTTTTTGGCATCTTAGTTTCATCTATAGTGCCATCTTCATTTAATGCCTTAGGTAAATTCCATTTAGCAGTAGGCAGGTCAATACCTGTTGCACTCTTGGTTTTTTCCAAATTTGGATCTAAGGCTAAAGCACAACTTCCACATAACAACAAAGTTAAAACTATAGAAAATTTATTCATCAATTTTCCTCCTTATTTTGCGTAATTTAAATTCAGTATAAGACTTTATTTAGAAAAAGTCAATAAAACCTAATTACATTTTAAGAAAAAAGCTTTAAACCTTAAAATAATATTCATTTATATTTAAAATAGAACTTATAAATATTTAAAGCAAAAATAAAGTTTTTTCGCTATAATAAAATCTTGCAATATTTTTAAAGGTTAGGTTAATGAAAAATTTAAGCATTCAAGAAAAAAAAGACTTAGACAACTGTGTTTTTCAAAATCTTGGAAGGCAAGATACTTTTGCTTTAAGTGCGATTTTTAAAAATTTTTATTTAAAAATTAAAGCATTTATTTATTCTAAATAATACCACTTAAAATCTTTTTTTGTGTAGGAAAGATCTTTAAAAGAAGGCGATTGGATAAATAGTTTACACTCTTTATCCAAATTTTCTATTCCGTATATTTTCATAGCCATTCTTGAGTCATGTCTTGTAAGTTCTATTCCAACGCAAGCTTGATTGTTGATTTTGTAAAGTAAAGTGCCACCGTCTTTTTCATCTATATTTAAAATATCCAAATTCTTATTTTTACTCATATCTTTTACGTCTTTACTAAAAGAATATCGGAGTTTATAATATATCATAATATCCTGCATGGTATTTTTCAAATTTTGTAAATTTTCATTAATCAAGTATCCATTATTTTTATAAAGTTTTAAAAAATCTTCATTAAGAAATTTTTGAAAACTTTCATCTTTGGATAATTTTTGACAAGAATTATAGCTATTTAAAATTCTAACTTGACCAGCTTCTATTAAAAGTTCAAGGCAATCTTTATTTTCTTGTGAAAATTGTACTAATTTAACTTCTTGAATCTTAAAATCTTTATTTGGTTTTTTTTCATAAGCAAAATCATTTAATTTTTCATAAATATTGGCAAAACTTAAAGAATATAAACTAAAAAAAATTAAAATACACTTTTTCATTGAAAAAAATCTTTGTATTTATTTTTTAGAAATTCCACAACTTCTAAAATTTCATCAACCCCTTCTTTGTTGGAATTTTCGAGCACATTATCTATATTATCAATATAAGCTTCTATTGCATTTTCTAATTTTTCTCTTTTAACTCCAGCGTATAAAAGCATAGCTTCTAAAACTATGCTAAGCTCATATTGTAAATCTTCTAGTTCATTTTTTAAGGTTTTATTATTGTTTTGATTCATTGTTTCCCTTTTTAAGTTCTTTGCTTTTAATTAAATCAATAATTTGAGCCTTAATATGATTATAATTTGCCCCATCTTTAAATGTCGCAAAAAGTCCACCACTAGCATTTTTATGTCCACCGCCACCTACTAAATTTTTAGCCATTAAACTTACATCTATTTTTCCATTTGCACGAAAACTTAAGGTTTTTCTAGAACTAACATCAATAAAAAAGTCATAATCAGGATTTTTTACTAAAAAATCATTTCCAATAACAGAAGTATTGCCTATATTTGAAGTTAAGATGCCTTTATGGCCTTCATATTCTATGCTGAAATTTTCTTTTAGCTCACTTAGTTTTTTAACTACAAAATAAGAAATTAAATTAGAAAGAGTATCATCATTTTTTCTGGCAAAATAATCCTTTTTTATAAAATGAGTAGCATTATCGAGTAAAATATTCGCATTTTCTTTTCCTATAAATTTCCAAGCCTTATCAAGCAAGAAAAACATATAATCGATTTGAGATTCTTTAAACATCACGCGATTTATTTCTTTTGCATTGGCAATCAAGCCTAAAAAAACCTTTCCAAGTTCAAAATTTTCATCCTCGCTTAGCCAAATATCAACAGCATTAACTACATCAACAAATTTTGAAAGTTCTAAAACAGGAGTGCAGATTTTAGAGAAAAAATCATAAACGATTTTAGTTGCACATCTTTTAGAATCAAGTAAATACCAAGAATATTTTTGAGCACATTCTTCGCCACTTTGATGATGATCAAGAAGAAAAATTTTAATATTTTTCTCTTTGCAAATTTTTTCAAATTCTTCGCATTGATTTAAATTTAAATTTAAATCTGTTATTAGAATAATAGCTTTTCCGAAATTTTCATCTTTTTCTATATCGCCTATAATAGAGTTAAAATTTTCATTAATTTCTTTACCATAATTAGAATTATAAAATCTCACATTTTTAAAATAAAAATTTACTATAAATTGACAAGCATAACCATCAAGATCTGTATGCGAAAGATGATAAATTTTCATTATATTCCTTAAAGTTCTATCCTAATAATACCCTCGGTATTAAAATTTGTATTTTCTGCAATTTCTGCAAAACTTAACACTACTATATTAATGCTAAAATTATAACAAATATCAGCAATGAATTTTCTAAGCTGCGGTTCAACGCAAAGTATAAAAGGCTTGATACGACCATTTGCTACCGCGGCAACTTCAGCCCTTAGAGTATCTACTAAAGTGCCTGTTTGAGCTACACTTAAAGGCAAGTGATAACTTCCATCTCTAAATTGTACATTTTCCATTAAAACTGCAGAGCTAGCAGAGTCTAAGATAAAAATATCCAAATTTCCTTTATCATCTAAATACATATTTGTAATCATCCTAGCTAAAGACGCCCTTACATGTTCAATAATCATATCAAAACTCTTGCTTACTTCTGCTATATCGCTTACAGATTCTAAAATAGTAAGCATATCTTTAATTGGTATGTGATGCTTAAGCAAGTCTTTGAGAATTTTTTGAATAAGACTTACAGGTGCAACACCTAAAGCACCTTCTACGATGATTGGATAATCATTTTTAACCTTATCAAGAAGATTTTGCACCTCTTGGCGTGTGAGAAGTTCGCTTGCGTGTGCTTTGATAAGTTCGCTCATATGTGTTGAAATAACACTTGCAGGATCTATTACTATATAGCCATTTAATGTTGCTTCATCTTTTAAATTCGCATCAATCCAAAGTGCATCAGAGTTAAAAGCGGGTTCTTTTGTAGCAATCCCTTCTATCTCTTCTGTGATAAAACCACTATCCATGGCTAAATATTTATCCGGATAAATTTCAGCACTTGCTATAGACACGCCCTTGAGTTTAAAACTATACTCATTTGGTTTAAGTCTTAAATTATCTCTTATTCTTATTTTTGGCATTAAAAATCCTAAACTTTCAGCAATACTTCTTCTCATTGAGCGAATTCTTTCTGTAAGTTCGTTTTCAGCAAGCTTAATAAGTCCGTATCCAAGTTCAAGTTCTAAAATTTCAACTTTGAGTATGTCGTTAATCTTGTGCTCTTCTTCTTTGAGAATTTCTTCTTCACTTTTCTTAGCAGGCGCTGCCGTTGTCCCACCTGCTCCACTTTGAGATGCAGCTGCGGCACTTGGTTTGCTTTTTTTAACTGTAGTTATATCAATTTTACCTTCCTTAACCTGCTTGGTAAGATAGCCAAGGCTTAAAAATACTAAAGCCATAAAACCTAAAGATAAGGTTGGTAAGCCAGGTACTAACGCAAAGATAAAAAGTACAAAACCTACTATTAAAAGCGTGCGATATTCGCTTAAAAGTTGAGTTAAAGTTCCTTCTGCAAAATTTTCCTCATCTTTGCTTGCACGAGTGATAATTATAGCGGTTGCAGTAGAAGTAATAAGTCCTGGAATTTGCGATACAAGTCCATCACCTATGGTTAAAATAGTATAAGTAGATGCAGCATCGCTTAAAGCCATATCGTGCTGAAAAGATCCTATTAAAAAACCACCTATGATATTTATAATAGTTATGATAATTCCCGCAACAGCATCTCCTTTGATAAATTTAGAAGAACCATCCATTGCTCCATAGAAGTTTGCTTCAGCAATAACTTCTTGACGTCTTGCTCTAGCGGTTTGTTCATCAATAAGTCCTGCATTTAAATCCGCGTCAATAGCCATTTGTTTACCTGGCATCGCATCAAGTGTAAATCTTGCTTGTACTTCAGAAACCCTTGTGCTACCTTTTGTTACAACCATGAAATTAATCAATACTAAGATACAAAATACAATCACACCAATGACCATATTTCCACCAACAACAAATTCTCCAAATGCTGCTATAATCTCACTCACGGCTTCAGGACCGTTTTGTCCTTCGCTTAAAATCATCCTTGTAGTAGCTATATTTAATGAAAGTCTAAATAAAGTAATAATCAAGATTAAAGTTGGAAAAGTTGTTAAATCTGTCGGTTTGGGTATATAAATAGAAATTAAAATAATTAATACCGATAAAGCTATGCTTAAAGCTAAGAAAAAGTCCAAAATAGGACTTGGTAAAGGAACTATAATAATAGCTAAAATACAAACTAAAAAACCAACAATAGTTAAGCTTTTAGCTTTTAAAACAGGAGCAATTAAAGGCCCCAAGAAAGGAAAAACTAAATCGACTATTTTATTTTTTGCCATTATTTTTCATAATATCTTCTAAAGTAATAGAATCTAAAAATTCATCTACTTTATTTTGTAAATTTACTAACATAGGCATTAAGGTGCAATTTTCTTCTTTATTATTTGGACAAGTACCACCACTGCATTCAAATACACTGATATCCTTTTTTTCGGCACTATTAACAATTTCTTTTATAGTATATTGACTTGGTTCTTTGATTAAAACAAAACCACCTTTTGCCCCTTTAAAGGATTTTAACAAGCCATCTTTAGCTAAAGTTTGTAAAATTTTAGCTAAAAAACTTTTAGGAATATCAAGCTCTAAAGCTAAAGAATCTACATCTTGAGGTGTTTCTTTTTGAGAAATATAAATTAAAGAAAGTAAAGCGTATTCGCTAGCTTTGGTAAATAGCACAGATTCTCCTTATTATAACTACAGAAATAGCTGTAATTATAATAAATAATTCTTAGAAAAAGACTTAAATTTTGACAAAACCTTCTAAAAAAGATAAATTCAGTTTATTTTTTGCTTTTTAAGATAAAATTACAGTTCTTTAATTTTATTATTTTACCAATCAGGAGGTCTATCATGGCTTTGGATTCGGCCAAAAAAGCAGAAATAGTTGCGAAATTCGCTAAAAAACCAGGTGATACTGGTTCAACAGAAGTTCAAGTAGCTCTTTTAACTGCAAGAATTGCAGAACTTACAGAGCATTTAAAAATCTACAAAAAAGACTTTTCATCAAGATTAGGACTTTTAAAACTTGTAGGTCAAAGAAAAAGACTTTTATCTTATCTTAAAAGAAAAGATTATAATTCTTATAGTAAGTTAATTACCGAATTAAATCTTAGAGATAAATAATTTTAAGCCCTTTTTACGGGGCTTTTATCTTTGTAAATTTCTTCTTTTGTAATTAGTTTTTATATCAAAAAAATAAAAAGAAAATCTTATAAAATTTCCCTTTGTCCTTTGGCATCAGGTTCGCTTAAAACTCCATTTTGAGTAAGTTGTTCAATAATGTTTGCAGAGCGGTTATAGCCGATTTTTAAACGGCGTTGCAAATAAGAAATACTTGTTTTTCCATCTTCTAAGATTACTCTTTTAGCTTCCTCATAAAGCTCATCTACTTCCCCATCAAAGCTTTCATTTGTTGTAACACCCACGCTTTGCTGATCTTTTAAAAAGCTTTCATCATATTCTACGCTTTGTTGATCTTTTAGAAAATCCACGATTTTTTCTATTTCAAATTCGCTTGCAAAAGGCGCATGCAAACGCACTATAGAGCTTGTTCCAGGAGGAGTAAATAAGCAATCCCCTCTTCCAAGTAAACTTTCTGCACCCATAGCATCTAGGATAACTTTAGAGTCGATTTTTTGTCCTACTTTATAAGAAATTCTACTTGGTAAATTCGCTTTGATCAGTCCTGTTACAACATCAACAGAAGGTCGTTGTGTGGCTACAATCAAGTGAATTCCACTTGCTCTTGCCATTTGTGCAAGTCTTCCTATATAAAATTCTACATCTTTACCTGCAGTCATCATTAAATCAGCAAGTTCATCAATAATTACTACAATAAAAGGAAGTTCTTCGCCGCCTAATTCTTTCATTTTTTCATTGTAATTTTCTATATTTTTGGTTTTTGCATCAGCCATTAAACGATAGCGTCTTTCCATTTCAGCTACCATATTTGAAAGCGCATTGACTGCTTTTTTTGGATCTGTGATAACAGGAGTTAAAAGATGAGGAATGTCATTATAAATGCTAAATTCAAGCATCTTAGGATCTATCATCATCAAACGCAAGGTTTTTGGAGAGTTGCGATATAAAAGACTTAAAAGCATAGAATTTATCCCCACACTTTTACCGCTACCTGTCGTTCCTGCGATGAGTAAATGCGGAAGTTTTTTAAGATCGGTTACAAAAGCATTGCCTACTATATCTTTACCTAAGGCTATGGTTAAAGGACTTTTAGCGTTTTTAAAAACTTCGCTTTGTAAAATTTCTCTTAGATAAATAGTTTGAATTTCATCATTTGGGACTTCTATGCCTACAACATCTTTTCCTGGTATTGGAGCTTGAATACGGATTGATTTTGCCATTAAAGCCATAGTTAAATCATCTTGTAAATTTAAAATACGACTTACTTTTACATCTGCACTAGGACGAAATTCAAAAGTAGTTACCACAGGACCAACGTAAGTGCTTATAACATCGCCTCCTATTTTAAAACGACGCAACTTTTCAAGAAGATTGTAAATTTTTTTATCTATTTCACTTTCATTGATTTCTTGTCTATGCTCTTTTGGATTAGCTAAAAAATCTAATGGCGGCAAGGTGAAATCTTTTGGTTTTTCTACTTCGCCCTGCTCTATTTCACGCAATAAAGCTTGGTTAATAGCAATTTCTTTGGCTAAAACTGCTTTTTGAAGTTTAATTTCTTGATCATTTGTTTTTTTATCATCAATTTTAGTTTCTGTATTTTGAATAAAATCGAGTGTATTTTTTTCTTCTATAACTATTTCATTTATATTTTTTATAGGAGTAGGTTCTATATAAGGATGATTTAACTCTTCTACAATGGGAGCAAATTCAAAGATATTGTCTGCTTTATCTGGATTTTTATTTTCATTTATTTTGTTTGATTCTTCTGTTTCTGTTTTAATTGTTTTTGGGCTATTAAAACTATATTTACTCCCTTCTATAATATCGCTTGAATTTATTGCATCATATTCTTCTAATTTTTTAATTTCTTGTTTTACTTTATTTTCTAAAATTTCATTTTGATAGGCTTTGTATTCTTGTTCTAGTTTTTCTTTTTTTATCAAATTCTCTCTAAGTTCAAGCTCTTTTGTAAAAATTTTTGGTTTAACTTCTTGTTTGGAAACTGAAATTTCAATATTTTTACGCTTATAACTTGGCTCATCTAAATTTTTATTTGTATCTATTTGCTTTATATCTTCAAGTTTTTTAGGTTTTAAAAAACGTTCAGGAATCATATCTACCTCTTCTTCTGAAATAAAATTAAAATCTTCATCAAGACTAATGCTCATTTTACTAGCTTTTTGTGCGAAATTTCGCACTTGTTGAGAATGCTCATGAACAAAACTTCTTGATTCTTTTAAACTTTGTTTATCAATCTCTATGGTTTCATCTAAAATTTGATTTTTTAGTTTTTCAAAATTTTCCTTAGCTGTGGTAATTGAATTTTTACTTGCGTTGATATTGCTATCTTTAATTATCTGTTCTAAGTTATTGGTTTTTTCTTTTTCATTTATTTGTGAATTTTCGTATATATTATCTTGTAAAATATTTAATTTTGGCGCCATAGGTTCTGATTTGCCTATATCTTCTTTCTCATTTTCTCCACCAAATACACGCATAAGTAAAGATTTAAAAGCTTGCTCTACTTTTAATAAATAAGTAAAATCTAATTCTATTTTTAAAATTTCTTTTGCAAATTTTGGAAACAATAAGATCAAAGAAAATAGCAAAAGCAAAAGAGCGAAAATTCCACTCCCTGTATGCCCTAAGATTATAGAAAAAAATCCATATACAATTTCTAAAATATACCCAAACCCTCTATAAAAGACAGAAAATAAAAGCAAAGCAGAAAAAAAGGCCAAAGAAAAACCAAAAAGCTCTCTACGCTTAAAATTTTCTATTTTATAATTTTTTTTATAATAGAGATAATTTAATATAAGCAAAGAAAATGGATAATAATACCCAAATTCTCCAAATAAAAATAAATTAGCCTTGTAAACCCATTCTCCCATGCTAGGTGCTAGCATACAAAGACAAAGATAAAAAATAACAAGTGTAGAGCTGGTAAAAATGGCTTCTTTTTTAATATTCTTTCCTTGAAAATAAAATCAAAGCCAAATTATACCATAAAAAATTTTACATATAATTTAATAAGCTAAGTTGGGAAATTGTTGTACTAGCTTTAAGAGAAGCTTGATATGCAAGTTGAACTTGCATTAAATTCATCATTGCTTCACCATAATCTACATCAATAACATTTGATTTGATAGATTGTACATTTACGCTTAAAAAAGTAGAACGAGTATTTACATCTTCTATTGTGTTGTGATATGCACCCATAGTTGTATTAAGCTTGCTAATGTGATCTGCTAAATGATCAAGCCTTTCTAAAGCTCCTTGCATACCTGTATTTCTAGGATCTTCACTTTCAGAATCTGCTCTCATATTGCCTTTTAAAACAGCATCAATCATTGAATCTAAATCTTTAATAATATCCACATTTGGCTCATCAATAACCAAAGAGTTGTTTGCACTAAAACTAAAGTTTGGACCATTTGTTACTGAAGAAGTTGTGCTAAATGGTGGTTGTGGAAAGTGGCCACTTTGAGAATCACTAAGAGAAATTTCTATATTAGTGCCTGAAGAAAGTTTATCAGTAACACTAATACGACCTTTATAATCCATACTTACATCAACAGTAGCTTGTGAATCTTTCATGAGTTGTTGTAAATTATTATAACCATTTGCATCAACTTTTCCATTTGTGGCTGTTATACTTTGGGTTGGAATTTTATCTGCAGCAAACATACCTATAATATCATTAATTTGACCATAAGTAATATCATTTGATCCTGTAACAACTCCACTATTTCCAGTTGCAGGATCGGTATGGGTTATAGGAAAACTTATAGTTTGACCTGGATTATTAGGATCAGGATAGCTTACAGTTGAAGTTTGTAAATTTATAGTAACATCGTAAGAATTTCCACCTTTGGAATTGACTTTTAAATTTAAAGTAGTACCATTTAGGCTATCTCCTGCCATTACCTCGCTAAGTTTGGTTGAATCAGTTGCATAAGCATTGCTTCCTTTGATAACTTGAGAAACATTACCATAAACAGTATTTCCATTTTTTTCAAAATATACATTATCATAATCAGCCCCATTAGTAGCATTTCCATCTGTATCTGTCATTTTACTTTTGATAAAATCAGTTTGTTTTAAATCGATTTCAAAGTCTTGTCCGTTGATTTGAATGGTTACAGGGCTGTTTAATTTTGTTATATCTCCGTTATTAGGATTTCCTAGTGCAGCAGTCATTACCCTGTTTGTAACATCTTCCATTGTAATGCCTTCATCCTGTGCTGCTTTGATAATATTATTTAATTCAGTTTTATCATCAGCTTGTGGTGTGAAAGCTACAGCGTGAAAATCGAGTTTATTATTACCTTGCTTTAGATCTGTAATTTGAATTTGACCACTATCATTCATACTTACTTCTACTACTTTATTATTTGGAGTATTACCATAAAGAGCTCCGATATTTTCCATTACATCTTCTAAAGTATCTTCAGGTTTTACAAGTACAGCACTTTTAAAGCTTGTTCCATCAGGTTTAGTACCTTGAACATAAAGAGTTGTTGGAGGAAAATCTAGCTTGCTATCATCATATTCGAAGTCTTTGTCAGCATCTAAGCTATTATCTTTTACATAACCTTGTCCGATAAGCTGTTGCCATTTAGAATCTCCTGTGAGATATTTAGTTTTATCAGGATTTTGAGTAAGATCCCAACGATTATCTGTAAAACTAACATTGGTGCTTATTTGTTTTTTATAATCTCCATCCGCTTTAAAAAATAAATCCCAACCTGGTATATTGTATGGGCTTTCAGTTCCAGCTCCAGTTACTACATTAATATTATTTTTATCTCCATAATAATTTCCATTAGAATCAAAAGGTTTGTTTGCAACTTGAGAACCTGCAAAAAGATACTGACCATTAACACTGGTATTTGCAAGCTGAACTATACTTTCTTTTATGCGTTCTAGTTCTTTTGCTATAGCCTCTCTTGAGGTTTGAGAATTGCTATCGCTTGCAGCTTGAGTTACTTTAACTTTAAAATCTTCAAGAAGTTTAACCATGTCTTGTAAAGCTTTCATGCTATTTTGAGTCATTTCTTGAGCTCTACTAGTTGATTCTTTTACTTGTTCTAATGTTTTAATTTCATATTCAAGACGCGTATTATCTATATAAGTGCTTGCATCTTCATATGAATTTTGAATTTTTAAACCTGAAGCAAGTTGTTGAGATATCTGATATAAAGCACTTTGACCACCCATAGAATTATTCACACTATTTGTGAAGTTAAGTTTATTTGTAATTCTCATTTTTTTCCTCTAAAGTATTAAAGTTAAAATCTTTTCAAACATTGCTAATAGATAAAAGCAATAACTGTTCCAAAAATTTAAATTATATAATTTTATATCGTCTTTTCGAAAATACTTTTTATTTTTAAAGTATTTTTTAGCCTAAAAAAGTATAATTTTAGCTTTAAATCTTAAAAATTAGCCCGAGTGGTGAAACTGGTAGACGCGCCAGACTCAAAATCTGGTAAGGGCAACCTTGTGTCGGTTCGAGTCCGACCTCGGGCACCACTTATTTTTTGCGGGAATAGCTCAGGGGTAGAGCACAACCTTGCCAAGGTTGGGGTCGCGAGTTCGAATCTCGTTTCCCGCTCCATAGAGTAAAAAAATATAAAATCTTTTTAATTATAAATTCTCGCTTTTCTCTAATACTAAAAAATACTCATTTTCTAGAATTTCAAGTTCTTTTTGCATTACTTCAAGTTCTTGATAAAGCTTGTTAATACCTATTTCTTGATATACATTTGGATCGGATAAATCTTGATTTAATTTAGCTATCTTTTGCTCTAAAAAATCTATTTTTTCAGGATGATTTTTTAATATCTCATTTTCTTTGTAGCTTAATTTTTTAGAGCTTTTTTCTTTTTGGTTATTATTTTGCTCTTGGGTTTGAAGCTCTAAAGCAAAATTATCCAATTCTTCAATTTCTTTTTCATTTTCAAGATATTCAGTGTAAAGAGTGTGTAAAATATTTATATATCCATTTCCCTCAAAAGCATAAAGTTTTGTTGCGATTTTATCAACAAAGTATCTATCGTGCGATACTAGCAAAATAGCCCCTTCAAAACTGAGTAAATATTCTTCTAATATATTAATCGTAGCTATATCAAGATCATTAGTTGGCTCATCTAAAATCAAAACATCATATTCTTTAGTAAAAAGCAAGGCTAAAGCAACGCGATTTTTCTCTCCGCCACTTAAAAGAGCCACGCTTTTATCTAAAAATTCCTTAGGAAATAGAAAATTTTTCAAATATCCATAAACATGCATATTTTTACCACGAACTTCAACCCTATCTCCACCATTGGGACAAAAAATTTCAAGCAAGCTTTTATCAGAATTTACCAAGCTTCTAGCCTGATCAAAATATCCTATCTTAAGCTCTCCACGTTTTATTTCGCCGCTATCTTGTTTGATTTGTCCTAGAAGAATTTTTAACAATGTTGATTTCCCACAACCATTTCTTCCTACGATAGCTATGCGTTCACCTTGTAAAATACGCGTTGAAAAATCTTTAAAAAGATTTTTATTGTTTATATTTTTGCTTATATTTTTAAGCTCAAAAAGCATTTTTTTACGATTGATCGTTTTTTCTCCATTAAAATTTAAAGCCGCTCTTGAAATTTCAAGTTTTAAGCGTTTGATTGCTCCGGGATTTTTTTTCGCTTCTTCACGCATTTTAAAAATGCGTTCTTTTCGTCCTTCATTTCTTTTAAGTCTTGCTTTAACCCCTCTTCTAAGCCATTCTTCTTCGCTTTTTAATTGCTTTAAAAGAGTTTCATGGCTCTTAGCAAGGCTTTGTAAAATTTGTGTTTTTTTCTCTAAATAGTTTGCATATCCGCCTTTAAAAATACTAAGTTTACCCTGCTCTATTTCTACACACTTGTGTGCTATAGCGTCAATAAAATATCTATCATGGGAAATAAAAATCACACACATCTTTGAATTTTTTAGCAATTCCTCCAAAAAGCTTGTCATATATACATCTAAATGATTAGTTGGTTCATCAAGCAATAAAATATCAGGATTTTTTAGCAAAAGTATGCAAAGTCCAACGCGGCGTATTTCTCCGCCACTTAAAGTAGATATAATGCGATTTTCATACTCAAGCAAACTAAATTCTTTTAAAACGCGTATTATTTTAGATTCTATATTCCAAGCATCTTTACTATCAATCAAAGTCATAAGTGTATCTATTTTTTTAAGATGATCTTTATTGCTAGGATCTTCTTCTAATTTTTTATGCAGTATTTCATATTCTTCTAAAGCATTGTAAATTTCTGCAAGCTCTTGCTTGATAGCTTCTTTTACACTTAAATTTGCATTAAAATCAACGGTTTGTGAAAGCATGGCTATACTTTTGCCATTTTGTTTTATTACTCTACCGCTATCTAAAGGAAGTGTGCCTAAAAGCGTTTTTAAAAAAGTAGATTTTCCTTCTCCATTTTTGCCTATAATAGCAATCTTTTCTCCCTCGTTTGCACTAAAATTTGCTTCATTTAAAACTATTTTGTCTCCAAATTTTTTTGAAGCTTCAATTAAATCTATAAGAGCCATTTTTTATCCTTGACTGAGTTTAAAGCTAAAACTAGAACCATAGCCTAAAGTGCTAGAAATTTCAAGATAACTTTTATGTATATTTAAAATTTTCTTTACTAAAAAAAGTCCTAAACCAAAAGAATTATCGCTTTTTACATCAATTTTATAAAATTTTTTTGTAATCAATTTTATTTTATCTTCTTCTATGCCTTTTCCAAAATCTTGCACTATTATTTTTTGATCTCTTGCTGTTAAAATGACTTCTTTTTGACTATATTTTAAAGCATTAGAAAGCAAATTTATAATCACTTGCTCGATTAAAAATTCATCAGCCTTAACTTTCGTGCTTTTACCTTGCAATACAACTCTTTCAAAGCCTGGGTTTTTAGTGATTTTTTCACATAGAAAAAAAAGATCAAATTCTTGCATTTGCAAGGCTTCACTATTAAGATTGAAAACAAAATTAAGCTTATGGGTCAAAGCATTAAGTTTAATGCTTTGACGCGAAATTTTTTCTAGCAATTCCTTTTTTAATTTTTTATCTTCTAATTTCTCATCTTTTAATATTTCTAAGCTAAGATCAATCACGCTTAAAGGATTTTTAAGCTCATGTGAAATAGCAGAAATCACGCTAGCAAGCTGAGTATTTTTTAAAGTGATTTTATCGCTTTGTTTTTTATTTTTTTGGGTATTCTTTAGAATTTTATCCTTAGTTTTTAAAAGTTTCTCATTTAGTAAGTTAAATTCTTTAAACATTCCTTTTTCTAATATAACAACTTTATGATCACTTATAGAATCCAAAAAATCCAAAATTTTATTAAAATTTTTCTCTATTCTTCTACCTAACAACAACATCAAAATAAAAACAAACAGCAAGCACACTCCAAAACCGATTGCTATTTTTGTCCAAAAAAGTTCTAAATCTAAAAAACGAGGATAAACAATAATAATATATTTATATCCTTTGTAAATAAAGCTTTTGGTAAGAATTTTTTTTGAATTGAAATTTAAAATTTCTCCTTCTTTAAGATTAGAAAAAAAATCAGGATTTTTTACAGAACTTATTTTCATATCATTGTTTAGGATAATAAAATCAGCCCTAGTATCTTTAGCAAAATCTTTAATATTGGCATCATTTAAATGCTCTAAGAGAGAAAATTTTAAAACATCATTAAGGCTTTTGATTTTTTGTTCATATTGTTTTATAAGCAAGAAATTAAGATAAGAATTAGTAAAAGTATAAAAAATAAACCCAAAAATCAAAGCCAATACAACAAAAAAAACTATAAAAATATTTTTAGTTTTTAGCATAATTTATAGCCAACACCCCTAACGCTTATAATATGATCTTTTAGTTTTGGAAATTTATTTCTAAGTCTTGTTAGAGCTATATTGATTGTTTTATCACTTGTAGTATCATCTTTCCAAACACTTTCGCTTAAAAATTGTCTAGTAAGCAAGGTATTTGGATTTTCAAAAAAACATTTTAAAAGCTCATAGTCAAGATTTGAGATTTCTAATTTTTGATTTTTGTAAAAGAATTCATAATTAGCCAAATCTAAAATAAAATCACCAAAAGATAGCTTTTCTTCTTCTTTCTTATGGCGTTTTAAAATTGCTTTAATGCGAAGCAAAAGCTCATTAAAATCAAAAGGTTTGCAAACATAATCATCACAACCACTTTCAAAGCCTTCGAGCAAATCTTGATGTAAAGCCTTGGCTGTAAGAAAAATAACTGCTTCTTTATATCCTTGCTCTCTTAAATCTTGAATTTTTTCTAAAGAATCTCCACTGGGCAAATTTCTATCGACTATTACAAGATCGATTTGCTCATTATCGAGCAAATCTTCAACTCCAAAAAAATCCACTAAAGATATAACTTCATAACCACTAGATTTCAACTTTAAAACAAGCAGTTCGTTTAAATCTATATCATCTTCTATAATTAAAATTTTAAATTTCAACATATTGGACAAATACACACGCCTCTAATTGTTTTAGTTCATCTAATACTTCTTTTTGAACTTTTTCATCAATCAAAACAACAGCCAAAGCATACCCAAAACCATCTCTACCAAGCCTAAAATCAGCTATGTTGATATTTTTAGCTGCCAAAACGGAACTGATTTTAGCTATAACTCCTGGTATGTCTTTGTTTTTAAAAATAATCATTTTCCCTTTTGGCTTAAAATCAGTTTTAAAGCCATTTAATCCAACTATGCGTTGTTCATTTTCATTAAACACTGTTCCTGAAACACTGATATTTGAATTTTCGGTGATAATTTTAACACTAAGTTTATTATTATAACCACTATTTGGAAGAGTTTCGCAAGATAATTCAACTCCTTTTTCTTTGGCTACAAATTCTGCATTAACATAATTAATTTTCTCTCCTAAAATTCCACCCAAAGCACCAACAGCTGCAAAGGTTAGCATAGAATTTGCATACTCGCCAATAATTCCTTCAGCCTCTAATTTAATACTTTTTATCGGATTTTTATCAATTTGAACAGCTAAAAAAGCCATTTTAGAAACAAGTTCTATATAAGGAGCTACAAAAGGTGGTAAATCTTCAGTTTTAATTGGTAAATTTAAGGCATTAGGATAAGCTACGCCTCGTGCTGCACTTAATGCTTGCTCACAAGCTTCTCTTGCGATATTATCTTGACTTTCTAAAGTATTTGCTCCTAGGTGAGAAGTAACCGAAATATTTTCAAAGTCTAAAAGAGGATGATTAGTCGCGGGTTCTTTATCGAACACATCTATACCAAGCCATGCTATTTTACCACTTTTTAAACCTTCATATAAAGCCTCTTCTGTGTACAATCCTCCGCGAGCACAATTTATTAATCTTATTCCATCTTTCATTTTTGCAATTTCTTGCTTTCCTATCACACCATTGGTTTCTTTGGTTTTTGGTGTGTGAATGGTAATAAAATCACTTTTTTCTAAAATTTCATCCAAATTTTTTGCTTGCTCCATATCTAAATCTGTAATCTTAGAAGCAGAAATATACGGATCATAGGCTAAAATTTTCATACCAAATGCTTTAGCGCGGATAGCTACTCTTGAACCTATATTTCCAAAACCTATAACCCCTAGGGTTTTGTTCATCAATTCAATGCCATACCATTTTTCTCTTTCCCATTTTCTTTCAATTTTTAAAAAATTATGAGCATTGACAAAGCTTCTAGCTGATGTTAAAAGATGTGCCATTGTTAGTTCAACTGTGGCAATAGTATTTGCAGTTGGGACATTCATCACAATCACTCCTCTTTTAGAACACTCTGGAATATCAACATTATCTACGCCCACCCCAGCACGCACAAGCGCTTTTAATTTTTTGGCATGATTTAAGAAATTTATATCTACATCTGTAGAACTTCTAGTAATAGCAACTTCAACATCGCTTAGCATTTGCATAAGTTCATCTTTTGGAACTTTTGCAGCTTCTATAAGCTCAATATCTTCAGCTTTTCTTAGAATATCGACACCTTTATCCAAAATAGCATCACATACTATAATCTTTTTTTTCATAACCAAATTTCCTTTACTTCTGTATTTATTTTATATTTTTTTAATTCTTTGATAATATCATCTATAAGTTTTTCATTACCTGTATCCAAAAAGATTTCTGGACTATCACCTGATTTAAGAAGAAAATACTTCACATTAAAAGAATTTAAAGTCTGTCTTAAGCAAAACATAGAATAAATATCATATTTTCCAACTATAAGTTGATAATATTTATTTTTCTCCTTAAGCTCGCTAGTATCCGCATCAAAATATAAGGTAAATTTTTCTGCTGCTGGGGTAAAATCTCTTGTAGGCCATTTTGCTAATTCTTCTTGCCATGAAAGATCTTGATTTTGGGTTTGAATGCTTGGCTGTGTATTTGTATCTTTAGCAAGTTGTGGAATGAAATTTACATTAGCTTTAAATTGCCAAAGCAATGTAAAAACAACAGCAAGCAAAATGAGTAATAAAATACTCAAAATGCTTATTGTAATGTATTTTTTCATTAAGCTAGCTGATCTTTAATGATATCACCTAAAGTCACTTTATCATCATTATTGATTTCATTAAGAACTTCTCTTTCTTTCATTCTAACAAGATTTTTAACACTTAGGCGAATTCTATTTTTCTTTTCATCAATAAAAACTATAGCAGCTTCAATATCGTCGCCAATTTTTAAATTTTCAAGCATAGAAGTGCTTATATCTTCTTTATGAATTAAAGCATCAACATTTTTACTTAGCTCTACAAAAACACCAAAATCTTTAATATCACGGATAGTGCCTTTTACAATATCGCCGACTTTATGAATTTTGGCATATTCTTGAACTGGAGAGCTGCTTAATTCTTTTGTGCTTAATGATATTTTTTGGTTTTCTTCGTCTATTTTGATAATTTTTACCTTGATTTTATCTCCTTGGGAGAATTTATCTTTGCATTTATCGTTTCTATCCCAAGAAGCATCTTCATTATGCAATAAACCTTCAATACCACCAAGTTTAACAAATGCACCAAAAGAAGTTACTGAGGTAATTTCTCCTTCAACCACATCTGCAATTTTATAAGATTTCATAAATTCATCAAAAGGTCTAGAAAGTAAATTTCTTAAAGAAACCCTTAAGCGTCTTTCATTTGGATTGATTTCAATTACTTCAACATCAATTTCTTGACCTTTGTTGATATAATCTTTTGGATTTTTAATATTTTTATCCCAAGAAATTTCACTAATATGTAAAAATCCTTCTATATCATTTCCTAAATCTACAAAAGCACCATAAGGCTCTATATTTGATACTATTACTTTAATGGTATCACCTACATCAAGAGTATCTTTTATCTCGCTCCATGGATCAGGTAAAGCCGCTTTTATAGATAAGGATAAATGTTTGCGTTCTTTATCATACTTTATTACTTTAACTGGAACTTTATCGCCCTCTTTATAAAGTGTTCCAGGGTTTACAGGTCCTTTGTAAGAAATTTCGCTGTAATGAACAAGGCCATCAACACCTCCTACATCTACAAACATACCATAAGTGGTAATTTTTTTCACAATACCTTCAATTAAATCTTCTTGTTGTGCTACATTATTGATCAATTCTTTGCGTTTTCTTCTCTCATCATCTAAAGTTTTTTTACGAGAAACAATGATACTTTGCTCATCTTTGTCGATTTTAATAATTTTAACTTTAAACGTTTTGCCTATAATATTATTTGTTTCTTTGAAGCCATATTGAGATTTTGGTAAGAAAAATTCAACATCATTTTCATCAACAACTATCAATCCGCCTTTATTTTTTCCAACTACTTTTATGGTAAAAATATCATCTTGATTTTCTTGATAGTTTTTAATAAATTCAATAACTTTTTCTTTTCTCAAAGCTTTTTTATGAGAAAGTAAAGATCTGCCACCACGAGAACCCATAACAGCAACTTTAATACTATCGCCTACATTAAATAATAGCTTAGAATTGTCATCTTGTATTTCGCTAAGAGCTAAAATACCTTCAGATTTTTTACCTATATCTACATAAACTTCATCATTTTTGATCTCTACAATCACACCCTCTGTTGTAGCCTCTTCTCTTGATTTATCGAAAGCCTCCAAAAGCTGTCCAAAATCTTCTTCCTCAAGATAATCATCTACGCCGCCTTGAACTTTTTTGTTCACCTCGCTCATTATGGTCCTTTAAAATAATTTTTAGAAATTGATTGATTTTACCTTATTTTTCTTTAATTAGTGTTAAGTTTTTTTATTTTTGTTAATTTTTTTTAAATTTTTGACTTTTTTATTCTATTTGAAAACATTTTTTAATTAATCTTAAAATTTTCTATTTTGGCGATAACTTTTTGTATGATCCAATCAGGAGTACTAGCACCTGCACTAATGCCACAATGTTTTTTATCCAAAAACCATTCTTTTTTTAACTCTTCTTCGGTTTCAATTAGATAGCTATCTTCACAATTGGTTTTTGCAATCAAAAAAAGTTGTTTTGTATTGGCTGAGTTTTTACCCCCTACAACAACCATAACATCACTTTTAAGCGAGAGTTCTTTAATGGCATCTTGATTTTTAAAGGTTGCATCACATATAGTATTAAAAACCCTTACTTCTTTGGTTTTAAGTATTAAAAAATTTACTATCTCCATAAAATGCTCAGGCTTCTTAGTTGTTTGGCTTACCACAGCTATTTTATTAGGAAGTTTTATATTTTGAAGTTCTTTTTTATCCAAAACCACATAAGCTTTTGTACTTACATAACTTTTTACTCCTTTAACTTCGGGATGATTTTCATCTCCAAAAATAACAACTTCATAACCCTCCTTGCTCATTTGCTCGCAAATTTGTTGTGGTTTTGTAACAAAAGGACAAGTGGCATCAAAAATTTCTATATCTTTTTTTCTCAATTCTTCTAAATCTTGCTTTGTAATACCATGAGTTCTTATAATAGCCTTTTTTTCATTGCTTAAAGCTTGTATATTTTCCAAAGTTTTGACATTAAAATTTTTTTGCAAACGAGAAATTTCTTCGTTATTATGAATAAGAGGGCCTATAGTTGCGGCATCTTTTATTTGTTCTGCTTTTTTAATAGCTCTTTTAACACCAAAACAAAAACCATAGTTTTTTGCTAATTCAATAATCAATCCTAGCTCCTAAATTTGATAAAATCTCTATAAAATTTGGAAAAGAAGTTTTTATACAATCACTATCATCAATCTCAATTCCACAAAGCAAACCTAAAATAGCAAAACTCATAGCAATACGGTGATCTCCATAGCTTTTAATTTTTGAAGATTTTAGTTCGCATCCACCTTCTATTTCAAAACCATCATCAAGTTCTCTAGCTTTAACACCACAAAGCTTTAGATTTTCAACCATCACAGCAATCCTATCGCTTTCTTTAACGCGTAATTCTTTAGCATTTATTAAACTAGATTTACCCTTAGCCAAAGCAAAAGCTATAGCCAAAGCAGGCGCTTCATCTATCAACCAAGCAATATTATCTTTAACTTCTATGCCATTAAGCTTGCTAGACTCCACCCTGATCTCACCAATAGTTTCAAAATCATTTTGAGTTATTGTCATTTCAAGTTTGGCACCCATTTTTTGCAAAATTTTATACGCCTCTATACGAGTAGGATTAAGTAAAATATTTTTTAAAATAATTTGAGATTTAGGCAAAATAATAGCTGCTAAAGCAAAATAAAAAGCCGAAGAAGGGTCATTAGGAATGATTATATTTTGAGCTTTTAAAGGTTTTTTTAAAGGACTTATTTCAAGACTTAAGCCATCATTGCTAACCCTTATTGGAGCTTTCATAGCCTTTAACATGTTTTCACTATGATTTCGACTAAGAGAAATTTCACTAAAAGTGCATACATTATCAGCTCTAAAAGCAGATAAAATCATAGCTGTTTTAACTTGAGCCGAAGAAATTTCGCTTTTATAGTTAAAAGCTTTTAAATTTTGACCTTCTATGCAAAGTGGAGCTAAATTTGCCTCATCTCTTCCATAAATTCTAGCGCCTATTTGAGCAAGTGGTTTGCTTATTCTTCTCATAGGACGATTGTTTAAATACTTATCTCCACTTAAAACAAAAAAACCAGAAATTCCTGCTAAAAATCCTATCATCAAACGCATAGCAGTTCCTGAATTTCCACAGTCTAAAATACAATTTGGAGATAAAATTTCTTTAGGGGGTATAATTTTGACGCAAGAATCTTTTTGTTCAATTTTAGCTCCAAGATTTTTTATAATTTCAAGAGTGTTTAAAGTATCTTGAGCTAAGAGATAATTTTGAGCCTTATTTTCTTCTTGTGTTAAAAGCGAAAATATAGCAAAACGATGAGATATGCTTTTATCTGCTGCTATATTTTCAAGTATAGCATTTACAGGGGTTTGCAATTTGTAAATTTTCATCTTAAATCAAGACCCAAATTTTTAAGAGTATTTAAAATTTTATCCATACATTCATTGACTTGATTATCCTCTAGAGTTTTATTTATATCCCTAAAAGAAAAACTTATAGTAATGCTATAAAATTCTTTAAGGTTTTCATCACTATAAATATCAACTAAACGAAAATTTTCAAGTATTTCTAAATTCAATTCTTCGATACAATTTTTAATCTGATTGTATTCAAAACCTTTAGGTATTAACACGCTAAGATCTCTAGTGATAGCTGGGAATTTGGAGTAAGGCTTAGCTATCTTAAAATCTTGCCTGATTAAATCTAAATCAAGTTCGCAAATATATGTTTTTGGTAAATCTCTCTCATTTTCTATTTTTAAATGCAAACGGCCTATAAAACCTACTTTAATATCCGATAGGTAAATATCTGCTTGTTCATAAGGGCTTAAAATATTATATTTTGATGATTTTAGTTTAAAATCACCTATAATATTTTTAATGTCTAAAAGAAAATCATAAAATTGCACCGATTCAGGTTTTGCCTTGTTGGAAATTTTAGCTTCTTCTTTTAAGCCAGAATGGATAAATGCGATACGATTTAATTCTTGATTATTAACATTGAAAACAGCCCCTAGTTCAAAAAGTTTAATAATTTTTTTAGAATTTTTTGCATTTAAACTTGCTGCATTTAACAAATGATTTAAAAGGGTTGTTCTTAAAGTATTAAGTTCTGCTGTAATTGGATTAATTAGTTTTAATTTAACAGAGTCAAAACCCAATCTTTTAAGCTCTTCTTCATTATCCAAAACATAATGTAAGCTTTCAAAATAACCACTAGCTACTGCTCTTTTCCTTAAATTCAAAAACTCAATATAATTTTTATATGCAGAATTTAAACGATTTTTTTCTATAAATTCTAAACCCTTAGAAGCAATATTATCAATACCTATAATTCTTACAACTTCCTCGCAAATATCTGATAAATTTTTAATATCAGGACGATGTAAAGGTGCTTTAACATTTATAAGCCCTTCACCTGAAAGTATGAGTTCAAAACCTAATTTTTTCAATATTTTTAATACTTCATCTTTATCAACATTTTGTCCTATTATATCGCCAATACTTTCAATACTTATTGGTATGATTGGTAATTCTTTGTCAGTTAAAATTTGTTGAGAAGAACTATAAATAACAAGATTTGGAATCTGCTCAAAAATACTAAGCAAAAAATCCATTCCTAAATTTAATTTAGGTTCACTTCCCCTAAAACTTCTATAAAGCATTTTTTCATCTTGATCTTTATGATATATTTTAGCATCTGCAATTACCAATGGATCGGTATAATTAGCCTCAATAATAATTATTTTAGAATCATCTTTACATCTACTTTCATTATTTTGGAAAATTCCGCTAAAGCTTAAAAGTTTATCTTTGCAAGATACTTTTGTTTCTCCATGCACTTGCTTGCTTAAATTAATGGTAAATTCTTCATCTTTTTCAGAAAAACTACTTAAATCATAAGCATTAAAAAGAACACCAGTTGAATGTGTTGCATAATTTAATAAATTTTCTATGGAATTTTTTCCCAAACCTTCAATTTGAGCAAGTCTTAAACTAAGTAATAAGTTTGTTTGAATTTCTTCTTTTAACTCTATGGCTCGATAATTATAAAGTCCATTAAGTTCTTTCTCAGCTGCTAAGCGCAAAATTCTACCGATACCTAAAACATTTTCACTTTCTTTGAATGGTTTTGGTTCTTTTAAATTTAAATTTAAAGCTGTAGCCAAATCACGAGCAATACCATAAATACTTAAACAATCACCCCTATTAGGAGTAAGTTCTACTTCTATTAGCTCATCATTAAAAATTTCATAAGTATTTAAAGCTCTCCCAAGTTCTAATTTCCCTATACTCTCATCTAAAAGCATAATTCCTTCATTGATTTTTTCAAAACCCAGTTCTAAACTAGAACAAAGCATACCACAAGAATCCACTCCTCGTAATTTTGCTTCTTTTATTTCCATACCATTTGGCATGATAGCACCTTTAGTTGCAACAGCTACAAATTGTCCTGCATCAACATTCGCAGCACCGCAGACAATTTGCAAGGTTTCACTTCCGATATCAACTTGACAAATGCTTAATTTATCTGAATTTTCATGTTTAATTTTTTCCTTAACATAGCCTACAACAACTTTATCTGGAGCTTTTAAAGCGCCAACCCTATCAACTTCTATACCTATAGAGTTTAAAGTTTTAGCTATTTTATCCGAACTTATTTCTTCAAGTTCTAACCAATCATTCAACCAACTTTTAGTAATTATCATCTAAACTGCTCCAATAATCTCAAATCACCTTCAAATAAAGATCTTAAATCTGGAATTTGATGCAAAAGCATTGCAAAACGCTCTACTCCCAATCCAAAGGCATAACCACTTACATTTTCATAACCAACAAAATTATAAACATTAGGATCAACTATTCCACATCCTAAAACTTCAAGCCAACCTGTATGTTTGCAAACTCTACAACCCTTTCCTTTGCAAAATACACAAGAAATATCAACTTCAGCAGAAGGCTCTGTAAATGGGAAAAAACTTGGACGAAAACGAACTTTCACATCTCCGAACATATAACGCAAAAAATCTTCCAATACACTTTTTAAATTTGCAAAGCTAACCTTTTGCCCTTCTTCCACCACAAGGCCCTCAACTTGATGAAACATAGGAGTATGCGTAATATCAAAATCTCTTCTAAATACAGCACCAGGGGCTATCATCCTAATAGGAGGTTTTTGTGCAAGCATTGTCCGTATTTGCACTGGTGAAGTTTGTGTTCTTAAAAGCCTTTTATCATCAAAATAAAAGGTATCTTGCATATCTCTTGCGGGGTGAGATTTAGGTAAATTTAACGCTTCAAAATTATGAAAGTCATCTTCTATTAAAGGCCCTTTTTCTATGCTAAAATTCAAAGCTATAAAATACTCTATGATTTTATCCATGGTGCTCATAACAGGATGCAAGGCACCTGTTGTAATACTTTCATCAAAATAGTTAAAATTTAAAGCATCTTGTTTCATTCTTTCTTCTAAAGCAAGATTTTCCAAATCTTTAAATTTGGCTAAATAAGCCTCATTAAATATTTCTTTTTGTGCATTTAGTTTAGCAGCAAATTCTTTTTTCGCATCATCTTCTAACTCTTTAAGCTTTGTAAAGCCTTCTGTTAAAATACCTTTTTTTCCAAGAACGGAAATCCTAATGGCTTCCAAATCATTTAAATTCTCACATTTTTGAATCTGTTCTATAAAATTTTGCAATTTTCTTACCTTAAATAAAATATTTCAAGTTCTAATTCTATTAAAAACTATTTTAAATTCAGCATAAAAACCAAACTTTAAAGATATAATTGTATCAAACCAACAATAAAAAAGGATAAATAATGCGAGAAAAAACAATTTTTGAACTCATAGTTGAAGGTAAACTTCCATGCAATAAAGTGCTTGAAAGTGACGATTTTCTAGCATTTCATGATATTGCACCCAAAGCACCTATACATATACTTATAATCCCTAAAAAACATTTTAAAGACTTTCAAGAATTTGATCCTGAACTTATGGCCAAAATGACAAGTTTCATACAAGAATTAGCTGTTCTTTTAGGTGTAGATAAAAGTGGATATCGCTTGGTAACAAACTGTGGAAAAAATAGTGGACAAGAAGTTTTTCATTTGCATTTTCATATGCTTGGAGGTTTTGAACTGCCTAAGGAAAAAACAAAAAAAGAAAATCCTCAAGCTTTATTTTAGTTTAAATGGTAGAAAAACTACCATTTAAACTATTTTGTCAAAGGTAGCAACATTCCCTCATATAATTTTTGATAAATTTCATCACCGCATAACTTTTTAGCTAGCTCTAAACCAAAAAGAATTGCCGTAGCTGGACCTGCTGAAGTTATAACATTTTTATTTACAACTACAGCCTTGTTAACACGATTTCCATTAAGTCCAACTTCACAACTAGGATAGCAAGCAAACTCGCCCTCTAAAACACCTGCTTCATTTAAGACTATAGGAGAAGCACAGATTGCGGCAACAATTTTATTTTTGCTATGAAGTTGTTTAATGATATTTAAAATAACATTTGAATTCTTAAGATTCATCATACCTTCAAAGCCACCCGCCAAAGCAATGGCATCTAAATTTTCTATATCAACATCCTCTATAGAACAATCTGCTTTTATACTAATGCCATTAGCACCTTTTACTAATAACTCACTGTTTAACGAAGCTATAACAACTTCCAAATCTGGATTTAATTCTCTTGCTCGTTTTAAAACATCCGCAATTCCTATAAATTCAGCTTCCTCAAAACCTTGAGCCAATGGAATTAATACTTTTTTACTCATTTTGTTCTCCTTTTTTATATTTTTTAAATCTTTCTTCTCTTTCTTTGTTTTTTTGCATCATTTGACGATTAAAACCTATGACCAAAACAATCATTAAAAACACAAAAATAACTATTAGAATGAAATCTAAAATTTCCATAAATACAACCTTATTTTTGGGAAATTCTAACACATTTTTTTAAATCTTTAGAGAAAATTCAAAGATATTTCTATAAAATCTTTTTTTAAATAATTTCTCTGAAAAGGTTTACAAATTGAATCAGAAAAATATAAGAATTTTTGTTTTTTTTGTTATTATTATTTTATGGGGCTATTTTTCTTTCCCGATAGAAATATTAAAAATTCAAGATCCTAGTGGAGTTGTAAGCTATGGCTATACAGAAAATGCAAAAGCTTATTTAAAAAGTTATCTTATTACGCTTTTATTAACTGCTTGTGCTGTTATTATCGGAGTGATTATTGGTTTTAGCTTAGCTATTTTACGCTTCTCTAAATTTAAAACACTTAATTTTATTATAGATGAATATATAGACATTATACGAGGAACACCGATAATTTTACAATTGATGATTTTTGCTTTTGTAATTTTTACTTTTATAGATAACCTTTATGCAGCCATTCTTGCACTAGGACTTAATAGCTCGGCTTATATAGCAGAAATTGTAAGAAGCGGCATTAATAGTGTAGATAAAGGACAAATGGAAGCTGCAAGAGCAATGGGACTTGATTACAAAACTTCAATGAAAGAAATTATTCTTCCTCAGGCTACTAAAAACATTCTACCTGCATTAGCTAATGAATTTATTTCTTTATTTAAGGAAACTTCTGTTGTAGGATTTATTAGTGTTATTGATATTACCATGCAAAGTCAAAGCTTGCAAGCCGTACTTTACAATCCAAAACCTATTATTTTCACTGGACTTGTTTATTACGTAAGTGTAAAAATTTTTAGTTATTTTGCAAAAAAACTTGAACTTAGGATGAATAAAAATGATTGAAGTTAAAAATTTACAAAAAAAATATGGAGAATTAGAAGTTTTAAAAAATATTAACACTACAATCTCAAAAGGCGATGTAATAGCTATCATAGGTCCAAGTGGAGGCGGAAAAAGTACATTTTTACGCTGCATCAATCGCTTAGAACTAGCTGATAGTGGGGAAATTTTAATCAATAAACAAAACATACTTGATAAAGAAATTGATATTAATAAGATCAGGCAAAAAGTTAGCATGGTGTTTCAGCATTTTAATCTTTTTGCTAATAAAAATGTTATGGAAAATTTATGTTTAACACCCATTAAAACAGGAATTTTAAGTCAAGAAGAAGCCATAAAAAAAGCAAAAATACTTCTTACTAAGGTGGGTTTAGCAGACAAAGAAAATATAATGCCCCATAAGCTCTCTGGCGGACAAAAACAACGCATAGCTATTGCTAGAAGCTTGATGATGAATCCTGATGTTATTTTATTTGATGAGCCTACTTCAGCTCTAGATCCTGAAATGATAGGCGAGGTTCTAAGCATTATGAAAGATGTTGCAAAAGAAGGTTTAACTATGCTTGTAGTAACTCATGAAATGGGCTTTGCTAGAAATGTTGCCAATCGTATATTTTTTATGGATAAAGGAAAAATTGCTGTTGATGCAAGCCCTAAAGAAGTATTTGAAAATCCTAGCAATGAAAGATTGAGAGAATTTTTAAATAAGGTTTTAAATCATTAATTCATAAGCCATTAAGGCTTATGAATTTTAATCCCAACATTCAGCGTTTTTAATTCCAAGTTTGCTAGCGTTAAATTTAGGATCTATACCAGATTTTTGTTGCGTATTAAAATCTTTTAAAACTTTATTTACTATACCACCTAAAAGCAATAAAGATATAATATTTGTCGTTGCCATGAAAGCCATAGTCAAATCAGCCAAATTCCAAGCAAGTTTTAAATTCATTTGCGAGCCTATAAAAATCATAGCTACAGCTGTAATTCTAAACAAATTCATTACAAATTTGGAATTTGTTAAATATTTAACATTAGCTTGAGCATAATAATAATTTCCTATTAAAGAAGTTATTGCAAAAAGAACAATAGCTATAGTAATAAAATGGATTCCAAAGCTACCATAATACTCACGCATAGCTTCTTGAACTAAAGGCATTCCACCATCAATTTTACTTTCTCCAAGTCCTAAATATGCCATAGAAAAAAGAACTAAAAATCCAGAACTTGTACAAACAACAACATCAATTAAAACTGAAAAGGCTTGTATAACACCTTGTTTAGCTGGATGACTTGTCAAAGCTGCTGCAGCTGCATTAGGTGCCGAGCCCATACCTGCTTCATTTGAAAAAAGTCCTCTTTTAATCCCTATAACTAAAGCAGAACCAGCAAAACCACCAAAAATCGCTTTAAAATCAAAAGCACTTTGTAAAATCATATGAACCACAGAAGGAATTTTATCAAAATTCATTAAAACAGCAATCACAGCAAGTAAAACATAAGCTAAAGCCATAAAAGGAACAATTAAAGAACTAATTTTACCTATTTTAGTATGGTGAGAAAAAAACATCCATGCGCCAAAAATAGTTAAAACAATACCAATAATCATTGGCCAAGAGCTTGATGCAAAATCTACAGCAGCATTTGGATTAAACATATCATAATAAACTTTAAAAGACGAAGTCATTGTTTGACTTTGAAGTCCGTTAAATCCATAAGCATAAGTAATAATAAGAATAAAAGCAAAAAAAGCTCCAAAAAAATGTGAGCCTAAGGCTTTTTTTATATAATAAGCTGGCCCACCTTTAAATCCACCTGTATCATCTTTTGATTTGTAAACTTGAGCTAAGGTGCTTTCAGCAAATGCTGAGGCACCACCAAAAAATGCCATAACCCACATCCAAAATAAAGCACCAGCTCCACCTGTAGCCAATGCCAAAGAAATTCCAGCGATATTTCCTATACCAACTCTAGAAGCAGTTGAGATCATCAATGCCTGAAAAGGTGAAATATGTTCTTTAGTGTGTCCTTCGTTTTTTTCTGTAAGAATTTTAAATACAGAACTCAACATACGAAACTGAACAAAGCGAGTTAAAAAACTATAATAAAGCCCACAAACAATAAGTAAAACTACCATAATAATGTCTGTATTTGGGACAATCTTATTAGCTATAATATCAGACGCTTTATTGGCAAAATCTAGCATAATATCTAAATTCATCCAAACTCCTCAAAAAATAATCTAAATTTTACTTTAACATAATTTTTATAAAAAGGACTTTATGATTTTATTTGTTTTAAGTTATTGTGTAAATTTGAAACTTTTAAGAAACAAAATTGCTAAAATTTTGTCTTAAAGCTTCATAAGAGATTATACCAACACTTGTAGCTAAATTTAAGCTTCTTCCATAAGATTTCATAGGTATAGTTATAGCATTTTCCCAATTTAATTGCATTAATTCCATAGGTAAGCCATAACTCTCACTTCCAAAGAACAAGAAATCATTTTTTTGAAATTCTGCATCAAAATAAGCTTTTTGACTCTTAGTTGTTGCGAAAAAAAAGCGATTTTTATAAATAATATTTTCATTTAAAAATTCTTCAAGATTCTCCCAAATAATGGGTTCTAATTTATCCCAGTAATCAAGCCCTGCCCTTCTAACAGCCTTTTGAGAAATATCAAAAACAGTTGGTTTAACGATATGAAGTTTAAAACCAGCATTAAAACACATTCTACCTATACTACCTGTATTTTGCGGTATTCTAGGGTGAACTAAAACTATATTAAACATATTTATACTAGAACTCTTTGAATGTTAGGATTTAATTTTACTAAAATTTCATAGTTAATAGTATGAAAAAAATCAGCCCAAATATCAGCATCTTTAAACACGCAAATTTCCTCACCAGAATTTTCACAAGAAAAACTATCCATTGACATCTTTCCAAGCATTACTTTTCCATTTCCAAGCACCAACTCCCCTTTTCCATTGTAACGGAAAAGACCATCAGCATAACCCAAATCATAAGTTGCTACTTCCATATCCTTTGTAGCAGTAAAAATGCCTCCATATCCTATACTCTGTCCTTTTTGCAAAATCCTTTGACTTAATCTATGAGCATACAAGCTTAAAACTCTTTTTAAATTTGAATCCCCATATCCAAATTGAACAAGCCCAACTCTACAATATTCATCTTCGGGAATTTTCCCTCTAAATAATGCTGCAGAATTATGCGAATGAAATAATAAATTTGAAAAATATTTTTTTACTATCTTTTTAGCTTTTTGAAAATTTTCTTTTTGAACAAAAAAACTTCCATCCATTTCATCTGCACTAGCAAAATGTGTAAACATTCCAGTAAGTTTTAAATCACTACTTTGAATAAGATCTATAGCATGTTCTAAATTTTCTACACAAATTCCATTGCGATGCATGCCTGTATCTATTTTTAGATGTATTTTTATATCTTGCTTGTATTTTTTTACTTGGGAAATATCATTTAAAGCATAAATAAATCGAGAATTTTCATTACCATGAGGACGATGTGATAGTATTAATATATTCTCAAAAAATTCTTCGATTTCTTGAGCTTCTTCTTCACTCTTAACAGCAACAAAAGAAACTCCTAAATTTTTGGCTAATGGAGCTAAAAGCTTAGCTCCATGTCCATATGCATTATCTTTAAAAACGCAAATTAATCTTTGAAAACTCCCTATTTTTTTAGCAATATGTCTTAAATTATATTCATAAGCTTTTTGATCAATTTTTATTAAAGACATTTATTGCTCTGCTAAAATTTTCATTTTACCTTTACTATCTATCTTAACGTATAAAATTTTATCGCCTCTAAACTGATAGTTTTTAGTATAATAATCCTCATAAAATGAAATTCTATACATAGTTTCATTTTCTAAATTCGGATAAGGGCTGATATTAATATCTGAAAATTTAATCTTTTTATCTTCTTTACGAGAAAAAATAGATTTTTTCATGGAAGCAAACTGTTCAAATTTCATTTTATCAAAACGTTTAAATTCTTGCTCATCATAAAAACTTAAATAGGTATTAGTGTCACTATTTGTCCAAGCTAGTTTCCATGTAAAAAGATCAGCTAATAAACTAGCTATTTGATCCTTTTTAGCTCTAATTTTTTCTTTTTCTTCTGTCATAACAAAAACTTTTTTATCTTGTACAACTTGTGCAAATTTCTCCAAATTATTATTAAATAAAGCAATACATCCTCTTGTTTTAAATTCATCAAGTCTAGAACCATCTAAAGGATAGCCATGGATCCAAATACCACCACCTGTTTTTCCTTGTACTTTATCAAGTAAATTTGGATAAGTTGTAGCAAAAGCAAAGGGACCATAATAAGGATCACCTGGATTAAACTTACGGCCTAACTCATAAAAACCTACTGGCGTTTTCAAATCTCCTTCTATTTTTTTATCGCCCATTAATCCAGTTATTATTTCTTTTTGTTCAAAATCTTTTCTTATTTTTCCGTCCTCATAAGAATAAACACGGAGAATTTTATCTGTTTTATTTGTAAGCACGATAGCAACATTATCATCATAGTATCCAAGTGAAATATTTTTATCTCCTATTTCACTTAACCAAAAATCCTTTTGAGTTAATTCTTTTTCAATTGCTACACCAACAGCATCTAATCCTTGATTAAGATAAATTTTAACAAGATCTGAGGCATGCAACATCAATGAAGAAAGTGTAATTAATAAAGCAAGTCGTTTTAACAATGTTTTTCCTTAGGTATTTCAAAATTTTTTAAGTCAAAAATGTTTGTGATTATAATATTTTTTTTCTTAAAAAATATTAATTATATTAACAATGCAGCCTTATTTATGATATAATTTTTATAAATCATAAAGGCTTGTTTTAAAAGGTTGTCTATAATGATAAGAAATTTTTTTATAGGAATGTCTTTTTTAGGCATTTTGTTTTTAGCTTTTTATGCATTATATGATAAAAAGAAAGAAAGTGTATTTAGCTTAAATACATGCCAACCTCTAACTTGTGACTTAAATTTACAAGATTGTGTTTTTTCTTTTAATAAAAAAAATATTGAAGTTTCAGCCTACCCAAAACCTATAAAAATTTTCAATAAAACTACTATAAAAATTAAAAATTTTCCTCATTATTCTAATTTAAAGATTAAAATTTATAGTTTAAATTCCTATATAGGCGATATCATTCCTAAATTTAATATAGTTAATGGTGATATTCTTATAAATTTTATAGGTAGAAGCATTACCGATGATTCTAGATTTAGGGTTGAATTTTTAAACAATAATGCTCCAACTGGTTTTTTCTTTGATTTTGATGTTACTATGCAAAAAAATTTTCAAACAGGTAACACACATTGAAAAATTTTCAAAATTTTATATTCAAATAAAAATATTTTTTGATATAATGAACAAATATTTAATATTATAAAAATAAGGATACAATATGAAAAAAATTCTTCTCTTAGGTGCTCTTTTTGCTGTAAATCTTTGGGCTGTTAATGATATAGAGGTAAAAAATGCCTTTGTAAAACAAACTCCACCTCATGCGCAAAATAGTGCTATTTTTCTTACCATTTTTAATAATACTGATAAGGATATTGCTCTAATAAGTGCCAAAAGCGATATCAGTGAAGTCAGTGAACTGCATACACATATACATAAAGATGGAAAAATGATGATGCAAAAAATTCCTGAAATTATTATAAAAGCTCATTCAAGCACAGAGCTTAAATCAGGAGGTTACCATATAATGCTTTTAAAACTAAAAAAACCTATTATTAAAGACACGAAGGTAAATTTAGATTTAAAATTTAATAATCATAAAATCATAGAGTTAAAAAATATTGATTCTAAAGAATTTTAATTAATGAGAAAAATTATTTTTATCCTAGCTTTTGCTTTTGTTATTGTTATTTTATATATTATTTTTGATTTTTATATAATAAAAGATTCTAAAAAAATAACAAAAGCTGATTTTTCTACCCCATTGACTTGCGATCTTAATGTTAAAGACTGCACATATAGTTTTAATAATAAAGAAGTCTTAATTTCCCTAAATCCCAAACCCTTACAATCTTTAGATGTTACAAATCTAAAGATTGTAAATCTAGGAAATTATAACAACTTAGGAATTAAAATTTATGGATTAAATATGTATATGGGTGAAATTAAACCTAAAATACATCGATTAAATTCAACAGACTATGAAAGTAAAATAGTTCTTGCTGCTTGCGTTTTAGATACTATGCGTTTTAGGGTAGAATTTATGGATAATAATAAACCCATAGGGTTTTATTTTGATTTTGAGCTAAAAAAATGAAAAAAAATATTATTTTGTTTATAGTTATAGTTGCCATTATTTTAGGTGTAATATTTTTTATTAAAAATCATCAAAATTCTTATGATTTTATCTTAAAATCAGACTTAAAAGAGGAAACCACCCTAAAAGATTTTAAAGGAGATAAGCTTATTATCTATTTTGGATACACTTATTGCCCTGATGTTTGTCCAGCAACTCTTAGTTTAGTAGGCAAAGCCTTAAAGCAAATCAATAATCCTAAGGCTCACCTTCTTTTTATTTCTTTAGATCCAAATAGAGATAATAACTTAAGTAATACAAACGAATGGTTGCGATACTTTTATCCAAAAGCAGATGCTTTAATTGCAAAAGATGAAAAAACTCTTCAAAAAATAACAAAACAATATAATGTTCAATATCAAAAAATAGATCTAAATGATTCTTTTATGGGTTATTCTATAGCACATAGCAATATGCTTTATCTTATTGATGAAAAAGGTCATTTTTATAAAGAAATTAGCGATTTAAATCCACAAGAAATTTTAAGAGAACTTAGAATTTTTCTAAATTCTCAATAATTATACTTAAGCAAAAAGATCAGTTGAGAGGTATCTTTCAGCCGTATCGTTTAGCATAGTTAAAATTCTTTTATCTGGAAATTTCTTTGCTAGCATACTTGCGGCAAATACATTTGCTCCACTTGATATACCTACCATTAAACCACTTTTGGCAAGTTCTTTGGCTGTATTTATAGCATCTTCATTACTTACCGTGATCACTTCATCTATAACTTCTTTATTTAAAATAGCAGGTATAAAATTTGCCCCTATTCCTTGTATTTTATGGCTTCCCGCTTCACCTTTGCTAAGCAATGGAGAATTTAGAGGCTCGACTCCAACAATATGCACTTTTTCTAATTTTTCTTTTAGTATTTCCCCAACTCCACTAATAGTACCGCCAGTTCCAAAACCAGCTACAAAAATATCAAGTTCATTATCCAAATCTCTTAAAATTTCTAAAGCCGTATTCTTACGATGCGCATTTTTATTTGAAATATTTTCAAATTGAGAAACCATAAAAGAATTTGGAGTATTTAATAATATTTCATTTGCTTTATCAACCGCTCCTTTCATTCCTAAATTTGCAGGAGTTAATTCTAACCTAGTACCAAAGAGTGTTATCATTTTTCTTCTTTCTAAACTCATAGATTCAGGCATTACAGCAATAAATTTAAGTCCCAAATCTGCACAAATCATAGCCAAAGAAATTCCAGTATTTCCACTAGTTGCTTCAACTATTGTAGTATCTTGATTAATTTTTTTACTATCTAAAGCATCTTTAATCATTTCAAAAGCTGCTCTATCTTTTATAGAATGACTAGGATTTAAAAATTCACATTTAGCAAAAACATTGATACCAAATTTTTTCAAATGTATAATAGGAGTATTTCCTATAAGCTCACTTACTTTTTCATGTACTTTCATAATTTTAATATCCTTTTTTTGTTTAATAATGATAGTTTTATAAAAGTTTAAAAAAATAAAGTAAATAAAAGATACAAAATATCTGAATTAATTAAGAAAGAAGGCTAGAATTTATCTAGCCGAAGTTTTATTTTTTCTTTTTGCCGCTTGCTTTTGCAACAGCTTCTTTAAGGTTTTTACCTACCTTAAATTTTGCAACTCTTGTAGCAGGAACTTTGATTGTTTTTCCTGTGCTTGGTACTCTAGCTTCTCTAGCAGCTCTTTCTTGAGTTGAAAAAGTACCAAAACCAATAAAACTAATGCTATCACCTTTAGCTAAAACATCAGTAATAGTAGAAATAACTGCATCAGTAGCAGTAGTAGCGTCTTTTTTTGTTAGCCCAGCTGTTTGAGCAACTAATGAAATGAAATCTGCTTTAGTCATAAAAGCTCCTTTGTTTTAATTGAAACGCCTAATTTTAGCATATTTAAAAAACAATATCAAGTAAAAAACAGCTTTTTTTAAGTTTTTTTCAAAAAACTTTATTATTTTTTCTTATATCTTTCAAATTCTCCGCTATTATCAATTTCATTGCCAATTTTCTCGTATAAATCATAATAAAATTTAACAAATTCTTTACACTTAGGCATAATAGGAAGAAAAATATTATCTTCAATTTCACAAAATCTACTTAAAAACTCTTTTGCATCAAGTCTTAAAGCATAGTGTTTTGCCAATTCATGATAATTTTTTAAAGTTAGTTCTTTAAATTTTTCATAATGCCCTAAATCAAAATTTATCTTCAAATTATTATTTTCAAAAATCAATACTTCACTTTCAAAAAGCAAACTAAGATGAATAAGTCCTTCTGTATAATAAGGTCTAACTTCATCAACCCTTTGCCAAGAAATAAGTCCAATAGCCCTTTTTATAAGTTCATGAAAAACAGGCATTATCAAGTCATCTTGTTCGTGATAAAAGAAATTTATAAGTCCACCTGTAGTAGCTTTATATTCTTCTATATTTTTAAAAAAACCACTCTGATTCATTGTTTTTTCAGTATCATTAGCAATAAAAAATATATGACCAAATTCATGGCCTATAGTTGATACTTCATAAACCCTTTTCCAAATTTTTTCCTGATAAAATAAAATATTTCTTCCAAAATCTAAAAATTCTTTATCAAAAATCTCGCTAGAAATTTTCATAAAAGGCTTTGTTTTAGCATTTTCATATACAAAATTTATAAAGGCAAATATTTTTTTGCCCGCCTTAGAACTTACAAACTCATCATTTGGAACGACTTGAGCTGAGAATAAACCTTTAAGTTCAGCACCATAAAATATCATCGGAGTGCAAATATAAAGTTGAGTTTTTTCTATATTAGATAAAACTTCTTTTTCTAATTCACAATCTTCAAGTCCTATATTTTTATAAACATGTTCAAAACTTTCCTTAATTTCACTACCAAATTTCAAAACATCAAAATCATTCTCATCTTCTATTCTTATATCCCATTCTAATGCCACCGCATGAGTATAATTATCTTCATAATATTCTAAAGGATGTCCCACTTGTAAAGGTGATTTTACTTTCATCCAAGCAAATTCAGCTTCTTGCCAAGCTTTTATAACTCTATCTTCATCTTTTTCGCAAAACGCTAATTTTAATTTTTCAAAATATTCTATATAAGCTTTTTCCTCTTCGTTGCTAGCAAATATTTTTAGCTGATCAATCATATTTTCAAAAGCAAATTCTAATTTTAAAATTTCATTCTCAAAAAATCTCGCATAAGGAACAAATTTCCATAAATTTCCTATTCTAACTAAAACACCATAGCTTCGCTCACAAATTTCTCCTTCTGAAGTTTTTTGATATAAACGATTTTTACGCAAAAATTCCATTGCATCATCTAAATTTGGAAATTGAGTAGATAAAATTTTATTATTTTTTTCTATAATTTCTTTAGTCCAAGAAATTTCAAAAATATTCATAATTAAACCTATATTATGCACTCCTTGTATTAAGGACTGATAAAAATTATTTAAAAGCTTTTTCTCTTTTATTTCATTAATTAAATTTTGATGTTCTTTTTCATAAAACTTTCTAATCTCTTCATAGAACTTATGTTTTAACTCTATAATCTTATCTTCCTTAAAGTTGTTTTTTTTCCATTCTTGAACTAAATTTTCTTCTTTTAAATCAACCAAACGCCTAAGTATGGCTAGCATAGTTGTTTTATCTTGTTTTAATTCGCTTAAAGAAATCAAAGATCTAAAATACTCGCCCACATCTTCTTTGTCTAAAAACTCATATAACGCATTATTTCTTTCTTTGTATTTTCTAACCAATTTAGCTATTTCTTTAAAATTATTCATACTTTTATTCTCCTTTTTAACTTTTTTAATTATAATTCATTTTTTAAAATAAGGAGTAAAAATGAGAGATATGGGAGAACCAAAATTAAAAATTGTAGCCATGCCAAGTGACACAAATCCAGCGGGAAATATTTTTGGCGGATGGATACTTTCACAAATCGATTTAGCAGGAGCTATCGCAGCAAGAGAACTTTCTCCTGAACGCGTTGTAACCATCTCTATGGATAAAGTAGTTTTTAAAGAACCTGTTTTTATAGGCGATATAATTTCTTGTTACTCTAAAGTTGTAAATGTGGGCAACACTTCAATCAGCGTTGAAGTAGAAGTCACAGCTCAAAGAGTGGATTCTCAAGGTTGTACTTCTTGCATTAATGTAACTTCGGCTTTAGTAACTTATGTAAGTGTTACAAGAGATGGAAAGAAAAAGCCTATTAGTGAAGAACTTAAAAGAATTCATGGCTTTTTAAATGCTTAAAGCTTATTTTGTATGATAAAAACTTTATCCTTTAAGCTTATCAGCATTTATTTAAACCGCCACTATTATATTTTTTATCTAGACATTCTTTGAAAAATTCCCCTCTGGTTTTTGGAATTTTTCCTGGATGTTTTTGTTTCATGTGTTCTAAATACTTATCATAACTAGAAAGTCCCACCAAGGGATGAAAAAACCTTTCGGCTTTTTCATAATAATACTTAAATTTTTTGAAATTCATCAATCTTAATATACTTAGTTTCTTTAAGAGGAATTTTAATTTTACCTAAACAAATTCCTATACAAGAAATTATAACAAGCAAGGTGGCTATCATAAAGAACACACAAAGAATTGCATTAAGTAAATTTCCAACTTTACTTTGAGTGGCTATTAAAATTTCTTTTTTAATTGTAGAAATTTCTTTTTCATCTTTAGTATTATTTAATTTAAATTCTAAATCTTTAATTTTTTGACTTTGTATGCTAACGGCGGCTACATGACTTACCGCATTTGCTACTTTATTGCCTTCTTTATAAGGCATAATTTTTTGAATTCCTCCATACAGAGTTGCCACTAAGACAAATACCGCGGGCGCTAAAGTAACCCAAGTATATCTTGCCTTGCCCATTTTTACAAGTATAGTTGTAGCAAGAAGCAAAGCCATACCCGCAAGCATTTGATTGCTCACGCCAAAAAGAGGCCAAAGCGTATAAATTCCCCCCTTAGGATCAATGGCGCCTTGATAAAGAAAATATCCCCAACCTGCAACACTTAAAGCCGTAGCCAAAAGTCCAGCTAGATAATTATGAATATCTCCTAAAGGTTTATAAACATTACCCAATATATCTTGCACCATAAAACGACAAGCCCTTGTCCCAGCATCCACCGCTGTTAAAATAAATAAAGCTTCAAACAATATAGCAAAATGATACCAAAAAGCCATCAAATCCACGCCGCCAAAAAGTTCATGCAAGATCAAAGCTACACCTATAGCAAAAGTTGGAGCTCCACCTGTTCTTGAAAGTATAGTATGCTCTCCTATATTTGTAGTCAAAGCAGTAATTTCTTCAGGAGTAATGCTAAATCCCCAACTTGAAATAGTTTGTGCTACACTTACAACATCTGTTCCTATCAAAGCAGAGCTTGAATTTATAGCAAAATAAAGACCTGGATGTAAAATACAAGCACAAATTAAAGCCATAATCGCCACAGCACTTTCAGCAAGCATAGAGCCATATCCAACAGCTAAGGCATGAGTTTCGTTTTCAAGCATTTTAGGAGTAGTTCCACTAGAAATCAAAGCATGAAAACCACTGATCGCACCACAAGCAATGGTAATAAATAAAAATGGAAATACTCCACCTGCAAATACTGGACCTGTTCCATCAAAATACTGAGTATTTGCTTTTGGCATTTGCAAATCAGGAGCAACCAAAACAATAGCTACAGCCATTACCACAATAACACCGATTTTCAAAAAAGTTGAAAGATAATCTCTTGGAGCAAGTAAAAACCACACAGGTAAAACAGAAGCAATAAAGCCATAAGCCATCATAACAACTGCTAAAGTTGGAGCTTCTAAAGTAAATATTTTAGCCCAATAAGGATCAGCAGCTACAACGCTACCATAATGAATAGCCAAAATTAAAAGCACAAAACCTATTATAGAAGCCTCCCCTACTCTACCTGGGCGGATAAAACGCATATAAATTCCCATAAATATTGCTATAGGAATAGTCATTGCGATAGTAAATAAACCCCATGGAGATTCTGCTAAAGCTTTTACAACCACCATAGCTAAAATGGCAATAATAATAAGCATAATGCCAAAAATCGCCACCATAGCAACTCCACCTGTAAATTTACCCATCTCATCCTTAATCATCTCGCCAAGACTTCTACCTTTTCTACGAGTAGATATAAAAAGAACAACAAAATCATGCACAGCACCCGCTAAAACTCCTCCTACTAAAATCCAAAGCATAGAAGGCAAATATCCCATTTGAGCAGCCAAGATAGGTCCTACTAATGGACCTGCTCCTGCAATAGCAGCAAAATGATGTCCAAATAATACAGCCTTATTTGTAGGCACAAAATCACGCCCATCATTTTCTACAAGCGCCGGTGTTGCGCGATTTTTATCAAGTTCTAAAACCTTATAAGCTACAAAATGCCCATAAAATCTATATCCTATCATATAAATACATACAGCAGCAACCACCAAATAAATCGCTGATACACTTTCGCCATTTTTTAAAGCTAAATAACCAAAACAAATAGCGCCTAAAGTTGCAACAAGCAACCATAAAATTTTAGTACTTAACTGAGTCATATTTCTCCTAAGAAAATAAAATATTTTCAAAGAATAACAGATTTATAGATTAAATTGTATAGAAAGATGTTTAGTTTTTTCACATTTTTAAAAAATATATATTTTTTGTTTCTTTAAGTAGCATAAAAATGAAAAGCTTAAAAACAATCTTTAAGCTTTTTTAATCTAAATAAAGAGAGAATTTACACTTTCGTTATGATAAACACGACGTATTACTTCAGCAAAAACAGATGTAACACTTAATACTTTAATATTTGGTAATTGCTCTTTTAAAGGTATGGTATCTGTTACTACAAGCTCATCTAAAGCTCCACTTGCTATTCTCTCATAGGCTTTTCCACTTAAAACTGCATGAGTACAGCAAGCCATAACAGATTTTGCACCTTTTTCTTTTAAAGCTTCTGCAGCTTTAACTATAGTGCCAGCAGTATCAATAATATCATCTACTAGGATAACTTCTTTATCTTTTACATCTCCAATGATGTTCATTACTTCACTTTCATTGGCTTTTTCGCGACGCTTATCAACTATAACTATATCAAGTCCTAAATGCTTTGCAACACTCCTAGCTCTTGCAACACCGCCTATATCTGGACTTCCTATAATAGCATTTTTAAAATGTTTGGCTTTAATATAATCATTAAAAACTATACTTCCATAAAGATTATCTACTGGAATATCAAAAAAACCCTGAATTTGTCCTGCATGCAAATCTATCGTAGCTACGCGATCAATCCCAGCTGCTTGAATCAGATTAGCCACAAGTTTAGCAGTAATTGGCACTCTAGGATTTGCTTTTCTATCTTGTCTCGCATAGCCAAAATATGGGATAATAGCCGTAATCGAATTTGCACTTGAGCGACGCAAAGCATCTGTAAGAATTAAAAGTTCCATTAAATTATCGTTTGTAGGAGCACAAGTACTTTGAATAATAAAAACATCCTTTCCGCGTACGCTCTCATCAATTTGAACACTAATCTCCCCATCACTAAACCGTTTTACTCCAGCATCGCTTAAAGGCAGGGAAAGATATTTAGAAACTTGTCTTGCAAATTCCACATTAGCTGAGCCTGAAAAAATTTTATAACCTCGCATAAAAAACCTTAATCAATAAAATTATGAATTAATACAAAGGATTTTAATAAAAAAAATGTTAAAAACTGCTGTAAATTTAAAAAGCTTATATAAAAATATAAGCTTTTTTAAGAAATGTAAGCTGTCTTTTTGGCATAATATCTTACCAACATAGAAAGTGAAAAACATATTATAAAATAAATTCCCGCAACAACACCTATCATCGCTAAAATTTCTTCAAAACTTGTTAGTTTTGCCAATATAGTTTTTGAATTATAAGTAAGTTCAGCTATACCTAAACCCGCTAAATAAGCTGTATCCTTTACAGTGGTTACAATTTGAGATAATAAAGCAGGTATTATTTTTCTAAAAGTTTGTGGTAAAATAATATAAAAAAGAGTAAAAAATTTACCAAAACCTTGAGAATAAGCTGCTTCAAACTGACCTTTTGGTATAGAATTTAATCCACCTCTAATAATTTCAGCCATAACCGAACTCGTATAAAGTGAAAATCCTATAGTACCCCAAAAAGCTTGAGGAAATTGTCCAAAAAATACAGGTAGAACAAAACAAGCTGCAAGCATCCATAATAATAAAGGAGTATTTCTAAAAATATCTATATAGCAAGCTGCTAAAAATTTACTTAATCTATCCCCATAATTTTTAGTTATAGCTAAAAAAGTTCCAAAAACAATCGAAATAATACAAGTTGCTAAGGCTATTTTTAATGTCAGAAATAAACCTTGCATTAAAAATTCAATATTTTGTGCATTAAAAACATTTTCCATTAACAACCCTTTATCTCGTTAAATGTGCTTTTTTTAATTTATTTTCATAAGCCTTTGCAAAATAAGCCAAAGGATAACAAATTATAAAATATAAAACCGCTGCAAATATATAAGCTGGCGCATAATTTCCATAATCAGCTGCATAGCTATCAGCAGAATGCATTAACTCAGCTCCACCTACAATAAGCAATACAGAGGTATTTTTGATTAAATTTACCATTTGATTTGTCATCGGTGGTAAAATAATTCTAATGGTTTGAGGTACTATAATATAACGCATTTGTTGAATATAAGTAAACCCTTGAGAAGCAGAAGCTTCAAACTGACCTCTTGGCACAGCCAAAATTCCACTTCTAACCACCTCGCTTACATAAGCTCCGTGATAAGCTCCAACACCCAATACACCAATAGTAAATATATCAAGCCTTATACCTAAAACAGGCAAGGCATAAAACAAAAAGAAAATTTGTATTACCAAAGGAACATTTTGAAAAAGCTCTACGTAAATTCTAGTGTAGGCTCTGATAATTTTAAATCTACTTGTAGCCATAACTCCACCTATAGTTCCAAAAATTGTAGCTATAAGCAAAGCAAGGATGCTTACTTCTAAAGTATAAATAAAACCATTAATAAAAGCATCTTTATTATCCAAAGCATCTAAAAATTTCCATACCGCAAAAGGGCTTATACTATTTTCATCATATAAACCCCAAGAAGTAAGAATTTGTCTTAAATGTTCAACAAAACCTACACTTTCATTCATATTATAAACCCCATTTTTTCGCTAAAGCATCAATTTCATTTTTATGTTCTTTTACAAAATCATCAACATATTTTGCAAAAGCTGGATCATCTTTTTTGGTTACAATACCATAACTTTGTGGTTCAAAACTATCTGGCAAAATTTCACTTTTATCATCCACATAGCCCAACAATATCGATTTGTCTACAGAAAACGCATCAACTCTTTTAGCATCTAAAGCAGCTTTTATACTTGGATAATCAGGAAATTCACTAAATTTAACATCGACACCAATTTTTTTAGCAGCTTCACCTATAGCTTTTTTTGTAGTTGCAGCTTGAGCTACTCCAATATTTGCACCTTTCATATCAGCTAAAGATTTATAATTTTTTTCTTTTAAAACTAAAAGCCCTATAGCATCTTGATAATAAGGCTCTGAGAAATTATAAATTCTTTTTCTCTCTGGAGTAATAGTAAAAGTTGCTATCACTGCATCTACACTACCATTATCAAGCAAAGGGCCTCTTGTTTTAGCATTAACTGCAACTAGTTTTATTTTTTTATCATCACCTAGTATACTTTTAGCTAGCAATTTGGCAACATCTACTTCGAAACCTTTAATTTCACCTGTTGCTTGATCAAGCAAAGCATAATGTGGAACATCATTTTTAACGCCAACTATTAATTGTCCTTTAGATTTAATAGACTCAAGTTTACCTTCTGCTGCATTAGCATTACTAAATGCAACACAAGCACCTAGAGCAAAAACTGCCAACTTTAACAAAGATTTTCTAAAAACCATTTTTTCTCCTTTCAATTTTGGTTAATTTTTAAGAATTTTCCCTAAAAAGAGTCGCGCTCTTTCAGTTTTTGGATTTGAAAAAAATTCACTAGGAATATTTTCTTCCACAATAGCACCATCTTCCATAAAAATAATCCTATCTGCTACTTCTTTTGCAAAACCCATTTCGTGTGTAACAACCACCATGGTAGTATTGCTTTGGTGTGAAATTTCTTTCATTACATCTAAAACCTCTTGTATGGTTTCTGGATCAAGGGCTGAAGTAGGTTCATCAAATAAAATATAGGGTTTTTTAGTACAAAGTGATCTTGCTATAGCAACGCGCTGTTGTTGTCCGCCTGAAAGGGTTGCTGGATAAACATTTGCTTTATCCACTAAACCTACGACTTTTAAATACTTAAAAGCTGTTTCTTCAGCTTCTTTTTTAGATTTTTTTTGAAGTTTCATTGGAGCTAAGGTCAAATTTTGCAAAACCGTCATATGTGGATATAAATTAAAATGCTGAAAAACCATTGCACAATATTTTCGACAAATTTCAATTTTATTTTTATGATTTAAAACAAGATTGTTAACTACGACCTCGCCTGAACTAACTTCTTCAAGCCCATTCATGCAACGGATAGTTGTACTTTTTCCACTTCCACTTGGACCTATAATAACAAGCTTCTCACCTTCTTTAACAGAAAGATTAATATTCTTTAGAACATGATGAGTTCCGTAGTATTTGTTTACATTTTTTAATTCAATCAAGTTTTTTCCTTTATTTTTAACTAAATATAAAATTAATTAAAATTATTTTATCATTAAATAAAGAAAACTACTTCAAAATGTAACTTATTTTTACTAATAAATTTCTAAAGTGTAACTTTTAGTAATTTTTAGAATTTATACTTTTTCATAGTAAACACCTCTTGGAGAGAAAATCTTTTTAAAATAAATAGTCTCCGGAATTAAATCAGCATTGCCAACATAAAGCCTTCCTTTATCATTTAAAATTCTATGAAATCTCTCCATAAGTTTTAGTTTTGATTCATGATCAAAATAAATAATCATATTTCTAGAAGCTATAATATCAAATTTTCCCAATCTTGAAAATTTTTCTTCAAAAACATTGCAAAGTTCAAATTTACAAGTACAAAGCTCATTTTTATTAATAGTATAAAATTTATCTTCGCTTTCTAAAAAAAACCTTCTTTTTTCACTCTCGCTCAATCGCTGTAAAGTTCTTCCTTGATATTTTCCAAGTTTTGCTTTTTCAATCACGCTTGAATTAATATCAATGCCTAAAATATACATATCTTTAATAAAATTCTGTGCAGCCAATAATGCCAAAGAATATACCTCTTCTCCACTTGAACAAGGGGCGCTTAGGATATTTACTCTCTTTTCTAAGCTTTTGGCATAATAAATTATTTCTTTCAATTGAGCCAATTCTCTTAAAAAATAAGTTTCACCTATGGTTACAAAATCTAAAGTTTCTTGTTTAAGTTGTCTATTGCTTTTTAATTTTCCCAAAAATTCGGAAAAATTTTTAGTATTAGTTCCTTCAAGAAATTTATTCAACTTTAAAGCTAGTATATTTTTTTTATCGGTTAAATCAATACCGCTCATTTCGTTGATAATTTTTATAAATTCATTAAGTTCTAATTCGCTAGGAGTTATTTTTTTTTCCATGCAATTTTCCTTTTATTAATCCTGATCAATAAAATTTACAATTTCTTTTTTAATTTCTTTTAAGCTCATAGGTTTTAAATGCGGATTCATATCTTTTGCTCTTTTTGGCATACCATAAACGACGCTATCTGCTTCATTCTCGCATAAACATCTAACTCCTGTTTTATAAAGCTCAAATAAACCTTTTGCGCCATCATCTCCCATGCCCGTTAAAATAATAGCAAGTATTTTATTTGTTTTTGCCAAAGAAACAGCGGAATGAAAAAGTAAATCCACACTCGGTTTAAAGCTTGAAGCCACATCTTGCCAAGCGGCTACAATATTTAAATTTCCAGATAAAATAGTATTTTTAGGGCAAATATAAATTTTATTGCTTAATATCTCTTTATCATTCAATAAGCACACTTCACTAAAAGCTTCTTTATTAAATTGCCCCACAAAAGATGGAATAAAACTGGCACTCATGTGTTGAGCTATAACTACACAAGTATTTTTTATATCAATATCCTTTAAAAGAAATTTAAGCTGATTAGGACCACCTGTTGAAGATCCTATGAGTATGAGCTTCATTTTCTTCTCCCCTTAATTTATTGAAATTTTATTTTTCTTGTCACGTAATTCTAACATATATAAAGAAAAATAAAGCTTATTTTTAAAAAAGAAAAGCTGTTTTTATGATTTAATATGATAAGATTAGGTTTTTATCTTATTTTATATAGTAATGTAGGAAACCAATGCTTAGGGAAAAAATTTATATTGCTAGTGATCATGCTGGTTTTGAATTAAAAGAAAAAATTTGCGTATTTTTAAAAGAAAAAAATATAATTTTTAACGATTTAGGAACAAACACTTGCGCAAGCTGCGATTATCCTGATTATGCACATTTACTTGCCGAAAAAATAGACGAACGAAGCTTTGGCATTCTTATTTGTGGAAGTGGAATTGGAATTTCTATTGCAGCAAATCGTCATAAAAACATTCGTTGTGCATTATGCCATGAAAGCTTAAGTGCAGAACTTGCAAGAAGGCATAATGATGCCAATGTTTTGGCATTAGGCGGAAGATTAATCGGGGTTGAATTAGCTATAGATATTATAGAAAAATTCATTCAAACTCCTTTTGAAGAAGGGAGACATATGCAAAGAATTCAAAAAATTGAGGTAAAAATATAATGTTTACAAACTGGCTTGTTTTAACTATATTGATTTGTGCAACTATCTATCTTATTGTAATGTTGTTTTACTATAAAACTCTACTTAATAAAGAAAAAACATCAAAAGATTTTATCAAAAACAATCTTGATGATACTGAGATTGTCATTAGAAAACTACAAATTCAACTTCAAAGAAGTCTTGGAAATATAGATATACTCACAGAAGAACTTAATAAAATCAAAGCAGACCTTACATCTTTAAGAACTAGAAATTCTCAATATCGTTTGGAAAATGACAAACTAAGACAAAGAATTAAAGAATTAGAAGCAAAAATCGAGGCATTATTATGATAAAACTAACACAAGAAGAACAAAAATACCTGCTTGATAGCATTAGGATTATTCCTGATTTTCCAAAAAAAGGAATTATTTTTAGAGATATTACCACTCTACTAAATAACAAAGAGGCTTTAAATTTTCTACTTAAACATTTAAAAGAACGCTACAAAGATTACAATCTAGACTTCATAGCAGGAACAGAAAGCAGAGGATTTATCTTTGCATCTATGATTTGTGCAAAACTTAATCTTCCTTTTGTGCCTATTAGAAAACCTGGAAAACTCCCTTTTGAAACCTTTAGCTGCGAATACGATCTTGAATATGGCAGCGATAAAGTAGAACTTCATAAAGATGCATTTAAAAATATTCAAAATGCAAGAGTTTTACTTGTAGATGATTTAATAGCAACTGGCGGAACAGCTATAGCTTCATATGAACTCATTCAAAAAGCTGGAGCAAAATGTGTTGAAGCTTGTTTTTTAATGAATCTTAAAGATTTAAATGGAGCAAATAAACTTGAAAAACTTACTTCAGTTTATAGTGTTTTAGAAATTTAAAACTATAGAAAGGTACAAATGGAAGAATTTTTAAAAAATTTACTTTATCAATACAAAGATCTAGCTTATATTATTATTTTTTTATGGTGTATTTTAGAAGGAGAGTTAGCTTTAATTTTAGCAGGTATTTTTGCCCATCAAGGACATGTAAATTTAGGCTTTGTTATATTTATAGCAGGTCTTGGCGGTTTTGTAGGCGATCAAATTTATTTCTATATAGGAAGATATAATAAACGCTACATACAAAAAAAATTAAAAACTCAAAGGCGTAAATTTGCAGTAGCACACCTACTTTTACAACGTTTTGGTTGGCCTATTATTTTTATACAACGCTATATGTATGGCTTTAGAACCATTATACCTATGAGTATAGGAATCACGCGTTATAGTGCAAAAAAATTTGCTATTATCAATCTTTTTAGTGCTTGGGTTTGGGCATCAATCACTATACTTTTAGCTTGGTATTTTGGAGAACAAATTTGGAAGATGGTAACTTGGGCTGAAGAACATTGGTATTATGCAGCCATTATTATTATAGCTTTTTTATCCCTTTTATTATTTGGTTTTAAACAAATGGAAAAAGCTATACTTAAAGATAAAAGGAAAAAATCATGAAATTTGAATTAAACGATAAAAAACTAGATGCTATAAAAGCAGACTTTGAACTTGTTTTTATACAGGATAAAAATTTAAAAAATTTCAACAAAGAAAAAGATTTTTTTAAACTTAATAATTACAAAGGCGAAGGTGCATTATTAGACTTAAACAATAAAAAGCTTTATTTAGAGCTTAAAAGCCTTGCTTATGAGGATATAAGATTAAGTCTTTGCACAGCATATAAAACTCTTGAAAAGCTTAATATTAAAAGCGTAAAACTTCCTAGCATAATAGGAGATTGTGTAGTTAGAAGTTTTGCATCTTTGGTTGAAGGCGTACTTTTTGGAGCTTATAAATTTGACAAATATAAAAGCGAGAAAAAAACAAGTACTTTGGAAAAATTTATTATTTCAAGCGAAGAATTAAATGGTAAGAAATTTAATAAAGATGAAGCTAAGATAGGTTTAGAGCGTGGAGAAATTTTAGCTAATGCCACAAATTTTACTAAAAATATAGTCAATGAAATTCCTGAAATTTACACCCCTTTAAAAATGGCAGAAGATGCACAAAATTTAGCTAAAGAAAATAAAAACATCACTTGTAAAATTTATGATGAAAAATTTTTAGCTAAAGAAAAAATGAATGCCTTTTTAGCAGTAAATCGCGCTTCAGTACATCCTCCACGCCTCATTCATCTAAGTTATAAAGCCAAAAATGCAAAAAAACGTGTTGTATTTGTTGGAAAAGGCTTAACTTACGATAGTGGTGGATTAAGTTTAAAACCAGCCGATTTTATGCTTACAATGAAAGCTGATAAAAGCGGTGCAGCAGCAGCAATGGGAATCATAAAAGCCGTAGCTGAACTTGCTTTAGATTTAGAAGTGCATTGCATTTTAGGTGCAACTGAAAATATGATAGGCGGCAATGCTTACAAACCTGATGATGTTTTAATCAGTCGTGAAGGTGTAAGCATAGAGGTAAGAAATACAGATGCAGAAGGACGCTTGGTTTTAGCTGATTGTCTTTCTTTTGCACAGGATTTAAAACCTGATTTACTTATCGATATGGCAACTCTTACTGGAGCTTGTGTTGTAGGACTTGGAGAATTTACAAGCGCTATTATGGGAAATAATGAGGAATTGCAAAATGATTTTTATCTAAGCTCTAAAAAAAGCGGAGAATATACTACAATCTTACATTTCAACCCTCACTTAAGAGAACTTATAAAATCAAATATTGCCGATGTTAGCAATACTGCCTCTAGTCGCTACGGAGGTGCAATTACCGCAGGGTTATTTTTAGATAAATTTATTCGTAAAGAATATAAAGATAAATGGCTACATCTTGACATAGCAGGACCTGCTTATACAGAAAAATCTTGGGGATATTCTAGTTTTGGCGCAGGTGGAGCTGGAGTTAGAATGTGTGTTAATTATTTAATTCAAATTTTAAGGAAAGCTAAATGAGTTTAAGTGTAGGTATAGTAGGACTTCCAAATGTTGGCAAATCAACAACTTTTAATGCTTTAACTAAAGCACAAAATGCCCAAAGCGCAAACTATCCTTTTTGCACTATAGAGCCTAACAAAGCCATGGTTGAAGTTCCTGATTTAAGACTTAATGAACTTGCCAAAATCGTAAAACCTGAAAGAATTATGCATTCTTTAATAGAATTTGTAGATATCGCTGGACTTGTTAAAGGTGCAAGTAAAGGCGAAGGCTTGGGAAATAAATTTCTTTCAAATATACGCGAAACTGAGGTTATTTTACACATAGTGCGTTGTTTTGATGAAGAAAATATCACCCATGTTGAAGGTGGAGTTGATCCTTTACGTGATGTAGAAATTATCAATACAGAGCTTATTTTAGCAGATATTGAACAACTTAGTAAAAAAATAGAAAAACTCACCAAAGAAGCCAAAGCCAATCAAAAGGGCGCTAAAGAAAGTCTCGAACTTGCAAATTCCTTACTTGATCATTTAAACAAAGGCTTAGCTGCAAGTTCTTACCCTGAAAAAGAAAGTGAAATTTATCAAGCCTTAATTAAAGAATTAAGACTGCTTTCTGCTAAAGAAGTGATTTATGGTGCAAATGTTGATGAAAATGGTATTAGTGAAGATAATGATTATGTAAAAGCTTTAAAAGAATATGCTAAAAAAAATGATCATGAAGTTATCAAGCTTTGTGCAAAAATCGAAGAAGAATTAGTAGGATTAAGTGATGAAGAAAGTCATGAATTTTTAAGTTCCCTAGGAGTTAACGAAAGCGGTCTTGATCAAATCATACGCACTGCTTTTGCTAAGCTTGGACTGATCAGTTATTTTACCGCTGGTGTAGTTGAAGTGCGTTCTTGGACAATCAAAAAAGGCTGGAAAGCACCAAAAGCAGCAAGTGTAATTCACAATGACTTTGAAAAAGGTTTCATAAAAGCTGAAGTTATTTCCTATGAAGACTATATCCAATACAAAGGCGAAAATGGCGCCAAAGAAGCAGGAAAGCTACGCCTTGAAGGAAAAGACTATATCGTTTTAGATGGCGATGTAATGCATTTTAGATTCAATGTTTAGGCAAAATAGCCTAAACAATATTTATAAATTTTGAATAAAACCTTCCAAAATTTGAATTTGCTTTTCTACACTTGCAATAGAACTTGAGCCTTCACTTTGCTTAGAATTTAAAGAAAATTCAAAATTTAAAAGTTCCATAGCTTTTTCATCAAATACAGGATCTATTTTTGAAAGATCTTTAATTTCACTTATATCAATACCTTGTGCTTCAGCTTGTGCAACAACATTTCCCACTATAAAATGTGCTTTTCTAAAAGGAATATTTTTTTCACGCACCAAATAATCTGCCAAATCGGTAGCCAACAAATGACCTTTTTTACAAGCATTAAGCATATTTTCTTTGTTGATTTGTATTTCTTTTAACATTGCATTTAAGATAATTAAGCTATCTTTAGCGGTTTTTACACTATCAAAAAGCCCCTCTTTATCTTCTTGCATATCTTTATTATAAGCTAAAGGTAAAGCTTTCATTATAGTTAAAAGAGAAATCAGATTTCCATAAACACGCCCTGTTTTTCCACGTATAAGCTCACAAACATCGGGATTTTTTTTCTGAGGCATAATAGAACTTCCCGTTGAAAAACTATCACTTATGGTTATAAAAGAAAATTCTGAGCTTGAAAATAAAATCATTTCCTCGCAAAGTCTTGAAGTGTGTGTAAAAATAACTGCTATATCATAAAGCAAATCAAGAGCAAAATCCCTATCACTCACTCCATCCATAGCATTTGGCATAATATCTTTAAATCCTAAAATTTCAGCACTCAACTCACGATTGGTAGCATAGCTTGTTCCTGCACATGCACAAGAACCAAGTGGCGAAAAGTCTGCAAGTTCTAGGCTATTTTGTAAACGCTTAATATCTCGCATTAACATAAAAGCATAAGCTAAGATATAAAAAGAAAAACTCACAGGCTGAGCATGTTGTAAATGTGTAAAACTTGGCATAATAGTTTTTTTATGCACTTTAGCATGTTCGAGCATGGTTTGAATCAATTCTTTTAAAAGTTTTAAAAGTTCTATGTGAGATTTTTTTACAAAAAGTTTAAAATCAGTAGCCACTTGGTCATTTCTACTTCTTGCAGTATGTAGTCTTCCACCAATTTCACTGCCTATAATCTCGCTTAAACGCTTTTCTATAGCCATATGTATATCTTCATCTTTGATATCAAAAACAAATTTACCTTGCTCTATTTCACTTTTAACTTGTTCTAAGCCTTTTATAATAGCATCTAATTCTTCTTTTTTTAAAATACCACAACTTTCAAGCATTGTAGCATGTGCTATAGAACCTTGTATATCTTCATTAAACAAAGTTTTATCTACATTTAAACTCGCATTAAATTCTTTTAAAAGCTCATCGCTTGCACCGCTAAAGCGTCCTGACCACATTTCATTTTTCATTTAAATACCTTAAATTTTTGGTCCAAATTTGCTAAATTCAATACCTTCTTTGACATCTTCATAGCGTTTGAAATTTTGCACAAACATATGTGCTAGCTTATCTCTTGTTTCAGCATAGGCATTTTTATCTAACCAAGTATTTATAGGATTTAAAAGCGTGCTTTCTACACCTTCTAAAGCTTTTGGAATAACTAAATTAAACACTTCAAAATTTTCAAATTCACATTTTGCAATACTCCCATCTAAAATAGCATTAATGCAAGCCCTAGTAGCCTTAATACTCATTCTTTTACCTACACCGTAACTTCCACCGCTCCAACCCGTATTAACAAGATAAACATTAACTTCATGTTTTTCAATCTTTTCACCAAGCAATCTCGCATAAACCGTTGGATGCAAAGGCATAAAAGGTTCTCCAAAGCAAGCTGAAAAAGTTGCTTGAGGCTCTGTTATACCACGCTCAGTTCCAGCTACTTTTGCTGTATAACCGCTTAAAAAATAATACATAGCCTGCTCTTTGCTTAGTTTACTCACCGGAGGCAAAATTCCAAAAGCATCTGCACTTAAAAATATAATATTTTTTGGATGCCCTGCTTTTAAGCTAGGCTCATGATTTTCAATATGCTCTATAGGATAAGAAACTCTCGTATTTTCTGTTTTTGAAGCATCAGTATAATCAACACTCTTATCAGCTCTTAAAACTACATTTTCCAAAAGTGCATTTCTTTTAATAGCTCCATAAATTTCAGGCTCATGCTCAGGATCAAGATTGATTGTTTTTGCATAACAACCGCCCTCAAAATTAAATACACCTTCATCATCCCAGCCATGCTCATCATCACCTATGAGTCTTCTTTTTGGATCGGTTGAAAGCGTAGTTTTTCCTGTACCGCTAAGTCCAAAGAAAAGTGCCACATCGTCTTTTTCTCCGACATTTGCGCTACAATGCATAGAAAGTTTATTTTCTAGTGGCAGCCAATAATTCATCATAGAAAAAATACCTTTTTTCATTTCTCCACCATACCAAGTTCCACCAATAACCGCTATATTTTCTTCAACATTAAAGATCACAAAAACCTCTGAATTTAAACCATCTTGTTTGTAATCTTCATTAATACATTTGCAAGCATTATAAACAATAAAATCTGCTTTAAAATTCTCAAGTTCCTCTTGACTTGGGCGAATAAACATATTTTTAACAAAATGCGCTTGCCATGCAATTTCGGTAACAAATCTTACTGCTTTGCGACTTTGCAAAGAAGCACCGCAAAAAGCATCTTGAACATAAATTTTCTTTCCACTTAACTCTTGCTTTGCTTTAGTTAAAAGTTTATCAAATAATTCTTTTGTAATAGGCTGGTTTATCTTCCCCCAAGCTATATATTTACTAGATGGATCTTGTTTTACAAAATATTTATCTTTAGGACTTCTACCTGTAAAAATTCCCGTATCCACACAAAAAGTATCATTATCCGTGCTTAAACCTTCATTATTTGCTTTTTCATGAGCATTTAATTCATCATAACTTAAATTATGAAAAATTTCCTTTATGTTATCTAAACCTAAATTATCAAATTTTTTCATTTTTCCCTCACTTTAATTCTTGTAAATAGCTAATACTTCGCCTTCATTAACAGTATCGCCTATTTTAATACAAAGCTCTGAAATAATTCCATCTTTTGGAGCATTAACCTCAATCTCCATTTTCATTGCTTCTAAAACCATGATAGCTTGACCTGATTTTACTTCTTCGCCTTCGTTAACATAAATTTTAAAAACATTACCCGAAATACCTGCTAAAACTTCATTTTCAGCATCTACAGAACTTGTCGAATTTGAAGAAATAATATTTTTATTTTCTTCTACTTTTTTTACACTCTTAACATTAACATCTTTATCAAAGCCATAGCTTACTTCTACATGATATTTATTACCATTTACAGCTACGGTAAATTTGTTTTCATCTACACTCATAGGTTTTGGCATACTGGCTAATTTGCGTATATTTACCTTTGCCTCTCCTTTTAAAAATGCTATACCTTTTTCTTTACAAGCTGCTGCAATAAATATATTTTCTTCACTCGTTTCTATACCCTCTTTTTCAAGTAAGGTTTTGGTATAAGCTATAGTTTTACTCTCATCTTTATCGGCTATATTTATAGCAAGCTCTGTAGTAGGTTCTAAATTAAGTTGTTTTGAAGCAAGTTCAACAATATTTGCATCGGGTGTAACAGGAGTTTTTCCAAAATAACCAAGCACCATTTTTCCATAACCTTCTGCGATTTTTTTCCAAGGCCCAAACATAACATTATTAAATGCTTGTTGAAAATAAAATTGAGAAACTGGAGTAACCGAAGTACCAAATCCACCTTTTTCTACAACTTCTCTCATAGCATGAATGACCTGTGGAAATTTATCTAAAATATTATTATCCCTCATCATTTGTGTATTTGCCGTTAAAGCTCCTCCTGGCATAGGAGAAAAAGGAATAAGTGGATTTACCATAGTAGCTTCAGGGGGTAAAAAATACTCTTTTAAACAATCTTTTAAAACTTCTTCGTATTTTAGAATTTTTTCTTCTTCAAGTCCACCTAAATCATAATCTTTACCTTTTAAGGCATGCATCATGGTTAAAATATCAGGCTGAGAAGTTCCACCACTTACAGGAGCTGCAGCCAAATCGATACCATCAACACCTGCTTCAAGTGCTGCAAGATAGCAGGCTATACTCACCCCTGCGGTTTCATGCGTATGAAGTCTAATATGTGTATCTTGAGGTAAAATTTTTCTAGCCATTTTAATGGTTTCATAAATTTTATTTGGATTAGAAGTTCCACTTGCATCTTTGAAACAAATGCTATGAAAAGGAATTTCTGCTGTTAAAATTTCTTTTAAAATTTTTTCATAAAAAGGCACATCATGAGCACCTTTACAATTTGGCGGTAAATCCATTAAAGTGATAGTAATTTCATGCTTTAACCCATGTTTTACTATACATTCACCACTAAATTTTAAATTATTTACATCATTAAGGGCATCAAAATTTCTTATCGTTGTAGTACCGTGTTTTGCAAAAAGTTTTGCATGCAAATCAATAAGCTCACTACTTCCAGTATCTAAAGTAACAGTATTAACCCCTCTTGCTAAAGTTTGAAGATTGGCATCTTTTCCTACAATAGCTCTAAATCTATCCATCATGGTAAAAGCATCTTCATTAAGATAAAAATACAAGCTTTGAAATCTAGCACCACCACCAAATTCAAAATGTGTAATGCCTGCTTCTTTTGCTGCTTCTACTGCAGGAAAAAAATCATCCATTAAAACCCTAGCCCCATAAACGGACTGAAAACCATCTCTAAAGCTTGTATCCATTACATCGATGAATTTTTTAGCCATTATTTTTCCTTAAAAAAAATATTTTTTCATTATTATACAAAAATTTGATAACACATTACCAAAATTATTGCTATAGGCGATATAAAACGAATAAAAAACAACCAAATTAAGAAAATTTTTCTACTTATAAATTTAGAAAAAATTTTATAAATTTGTTTTTTATTCATAAAAAAACCTACAAATATAGAGCATACTATAGCACCAAGTGGAAGTAAAAAATTTGAAGTTAATTTATCCAATAAAGTAAAAAAATCTTTTCCAAAAAAACTAAACATAGAAAAAAAATTTAAATTTAATGACAAGATACAACAAATTCCAAAAACAAAAACAAATAAACCTATTAAAAATAGAGCTTTAACACGAGAAATTTGATAGTTGTTGATCATATAAAAAGTTAAAGGCTCTATCATTGAAACAGCTGAAGTAATACCAGCAAAAAAAAGCGCCAAGAAAAAACAAAATGCAAAAATATAGCCTAAAGCTCCAAGTTGATTAAACAAACTCATCAAGGATACAAAAACAATCCCCGCTCCTTGAGTATGCGGATCGGCTCCAAATTCAAAGATAAAAGTAAAAACAATAAGCCCCATAATAAAAGAAATCAATAAATTAATCAAAACAATATACACTGAACTTTTTATAAAATTTGTTTTTTTATCCAAGGCTGATGAATATGTAACTATACAACCTATTCCCAAGCATAAGGTAAAAAATGCAAGCCCTAAAGCTTCGGCAATAGAGCTAAATTTAAAATGTGAAAAATCAGGATAAAATAAATAAGAAAAAGCATTTGCAAAACCTTGCTTAAATCCCATGCAATAAAACAACATAAAAACAAGCATTAAGAATAAGCTAGGCATTATAACAACATTTAATTTTTCAATCCCTTTGATTAAACCTTTAGATACTATTAATAAAGTAAGAAAAAAAGATAAAGTGAAGAAAAAAACAGAACTTGTCAAATTTGTAGTAATTAAATTCTGAAAATTACTTGCTGCTTCATCTAAAGTTTTAGGAAGATAATAAAGACTAACTACAGTATATTTTAAAACCCATCCCATGATAACTAGATAAAAAGAGAGGACAAAAATACCACCTAACATAAAAACGCCACCATATCGCCATCTATTGCTATATTTTATGGCAAGATTTGAATAAGCATTTGCAAGATCACTTTTACCTAAACGTCCCATAGCCACTTCAGCCAAAAAGATACTAAATCCTATAGTTAAAGTAAAAAACAAATATAAAAGCACAAAAACAAAACCGCCATTTTCTGCGCTTAAAGTTGGGAATTTCCAAGCATTACCCAAACCAACAGCTCCACCAGCAACAGCCAATACAAAACCGATTTTTGAAAAATATGTTCTCATTATTTTTCAAACTCACTTTAAAAAAGCGGCTATCATAACTATAACAACAGCCAAAGGGGAAATAAATCTCAAAAACACATACCAAAGTTCAAAAAATATACCCCTCATATAAGGTTCAAATAAAATTTTTAAAGCTTCTTTTTTTATCACAAATCCCACAAAAATAGCTGCCAAAATTCCACCTAAAGGCATAATAACCTTACTTGAAATACTATCAAGCAAATCAAAAAAACTCATTCCAAAAAATCCAAATTGAGTACTTTTTAAAGAAGATAAAATACACAACATTCCTAAAATATAAACAATAATTCCTATTAAAACCAAAGCTTTTTTACGGCTCATGCCAAAAGTATTAATAAGATAAAAAGCAAAAGGCTCTATCATTGAAACAGCTGAAGTAATACCAGCAAAGATTAAAGAAATAAAAAATGCTGCTCCAAAAATACAACCAATCACTCCAATTTTTTCAAATAAAGTAGCCAAGGAAATAAAAACAAGTCCTGGTCCTTGCTGATTAGGATTGTAACCAAATTCAAAGATAAAAGTAAAAACAACCAAACCCATTAATAAACCAACTAAAAGATTGATAAAAATAATATTTAAAGTACTGGTAATAAAATTGGTTTTATCAGGCAGACTAGCAGAATAAGTAATAATCGTTCCAACGCCCAAAGAAAGACTAAAAAAAGCAAGTCCTAAAGCTTCAAGAACATTTGAAGTGTTGATTTTGGAAAAATCAGGCACAAAAAGAAATTTAACCGCCATCATAAAACCATCTTTACTAATAGCATAAACAAGCATCAAGATTAGTAAAATAAATAATGAAGGCATCATCCAAACATTTAACTTTTCAATCCCATTCTTAACACCTTTAGAAACAGTATAAAAAACACACAAAAAAACTAAAGTAAAACAAATAAACTGACCCCAAAAATCCTCACTTGTAAAAAATCCAAACTGCGCTTTACTTACTTCTAGATCCATAGGCAAATTTCCAGTGATACTTAAAAACACATATTTAACTATCCAACCAATCACCAAGGTATAAAAAGAAACTATTAAAATCGCCCCCACCATAGTAAAACCAACATAAGACCAAGCTTTTTTATTTGAAGGTGCTAACTTTTCATAGGCATTAACCGGATCTTTTTCACTAATTTTTCCTATGCTAAGCTCAGCTAAAAATATCACAAAACCTACACCCAAAGTAAGAATTATATAAAGCAAAATAAAAGCAGATCCTCCACTTTGACCTACTAGTGTTGGAAATTTCCAAGCATTACCCAAGCCCACCGCTGAACCTGCTACCGCTAAAATGAAACCTATTTTTGAAAATTTAGAACTCAATGTTGCAACCTTAACTTAAAAATTATTTTAAAATATTATTAAAGCAAAAAAACTTTTAAGCTTTATTGAAAACAATCAAATTTAAATCAAAAATGTGAATTTTTGTAAATTTCAATAAAAATAAAGATACTTTTGGTTATAATTCGGCTTTATTTTTAAGTCTTAAGTAGGGATACGCAAGCCGAACTGATTTAAAAATTGAAAAAATTTTTTTATAGAAAGGTTAAGATAATGAAAAAAGTTCTTTTTTTGTTATTAGCATGTGCAGCAGTAGCTTTTGCAGCTGAAACTAATGCTCCAGTAGAGCAAGAAGCTATTAATGTATGGATTAAAGCATTTTCAGTTCTTGCAGCAGGCTTAGGTCTTGGTGTTGCAGCACTTGGTGGTGCTATCGGTATGGGTAATACTGCAGCGGCAACAATTGCAGGAACAGCTAGAAACCCTGGTCTTGGGCCAAAATTAATGACAACTATGTTTATCGCTTTAGCGATGATTGAAGCACAAGTTATCTATGCTCTTGTTATCGCGCTAATAGCACTTTATGCAAATCCTTTTATAGTTTTACAATAAAACTTATTAAAGCCCTTTTTTGGGCTTTTTTCTATGCGGTTATGGTGGAATTGGTAGACACGCCATCTTGAGGGGGTGGTGCGCTCCGCGTGTGCGAGTTCAAATCTCGCTAACCGCACCATTTATACTGCTAACTACATAAATTAACATAAATATAAAACTTAAAAAATATCTATAAAATAGGACTTTAAAACTATCTAAAATCTAAATTAAATTTTTCCGTTAAAATCCATTTTAAAAATTTTTCCCTAACTTTTCTCCTAACTTTTTATTTTTTGTTTTAAAAAGTTAGGAGAAATTAGCTTAAGGAGTTTATTTTAAATGCTTACACAAAAAGACATAATAAAAAAGATAAAAACTATTTTTATAAGAAGTTTTTTGTATTTGATTATAAAGATATCCAAAAATAAGAAAATTAACAAGAGACTAAAAGTATTAAAGCGGAAAGGAAATTCTATCACACAAATAATCAATAAGATGATAAAACATTTATTCAAAAATACTATAATTAAAGCATATTAGACATGGCTACTCTTTCGGTTATGAGAAATTCATAGCAAAAATACTTTTACAAAAAAATAGAAAAGATTGGCAAAAAATTAGAAAAGCAAAAAACAAGATTCGCTATAATAAAAAATCCGCCTTGAGTTTTCACTCTTGGCGGAAATTTATCAATCAAGGCTAACTATGAAACGACATAGCAAGCGTTTTGTGAGATTATATCTAAACTTTAGGTTTTTTAAGTTTAAAATGGAAGTATTTTTAACAAAACCGCAGGACAGAAAAGCCCCTTGCCTTTGTTAGTACATGAAACTACAAATTCTCATTCATTTTTCCAAGTCAAATAAAAAAGAAATCCGTTTCAAAACGCAGCTCAATAATCTCAGTCTTAATACTTTCAATTAAACATACAAAGACAACAAGATTAAAAGAATTGCGATCGGTTTATAAGTGATACTTAATAAAAAGTATGTATAATACATACTCATAAGGATATTATAGTGAGTAAAAAAGATAAAATTATTAAAGATTTAAAAAATAATCCTAACAATGTGTGCTTTGAAACGCTTAAGATTTTATTAGAAAGCGAAGGTTATGAATGTTTTAATAAAGGCGGATCACATTATCAATTCAGAAAAGAAGAATGTGATCTTATTACTATTCCATTTAAACGCCCTATAAAGGCTATATATGTCAAAATGGTTTTAAAAGCTATAACAGGAGAATGAATGATGAAAGACTTAGATTACTATCTTAATCTACCTTATGAAATTATTATAAAAAAACTTGATGAAAAAGATGGCGGAGGATATTTTGCAAGATATAAAGATTTCCCTTATATTATGGGAGATGGTGAAAATGAAATAGAAGCCTTAAAAGATCTCAAAGAAGCATTTAAAGGAGCATTAGAAGTTATGCTTGAAAAAGGTGATTATATTAAAGAACCTATTGATAATGAAGCAAAAATTAGAATTAATATTACCTTGCCTAAAAGCTTAGTAGAGGCAATAGATACAATAAGCGATAATAGAAGTAAATTCTTAGCTGATCTTGCAAATAGCGCTATAAAGTCTTATAAAATAAGCACTTAAAAATTGACATAGTTAAATAAAAAAAAGAAATCCGTTTCAAACCACTAAAAAATAGGCATTTTATAGCAAAAATACTTTCAAAATTTATTAAAATATGGTATAATTTTATTAAAAATATTGAATAAGTTATTAGTCAAGGAGTAATATTATGCTTTCCACATACTTAGTTGTTAGCTTTTTAATATTTATTGTGTTGTTTTTTTCAATTTTAAGTTTTTATATGGTTTTTCTAAAAAACAGAAATACAGAAAAAAGGGAAACTAAAATAATTAATAAAATTTTATTTCTCTTATGTTTTCTCTTGCTAATTTCAATTTCGATTTTAATTGGAGTTTATTTAGGAGTATTAACAACTGTTAAATCTGTCGTAATTGCTTTTATTGCATTAGTTTTTATATTATCGTTGTTTTTTATAGCTTTTTCTGTAAATTGTGCTATTTTAGATTCTATTTTATCTTTAAACAAAAGGCTATAAAGCCTTTTGTTTAAATAGAAGGAGTATCTTTTCCAATAGGATTCCAATTTTTAGAAGTTTCCCTAATAGCATTACTTCCTTTTTTATTATCTTGAGCTATTTGCGAGTGAGTTGCTCCGCTTTTAACTTCTTGACTATCTGGCATTGTTGTAGTGTTGCTTGTTCTTTTACTACTTTGATTTACTTGATCTTGATTTAAATTAGATTGAGTTAAAACACTTCTTTCTGATCCATCAATGGTTTTAAAATTCATACCTGCAGCGTGTGGCATAGTAGTATTATTTGGACTAACAATGCTTTGAGCGCCATATTGACTATTATATTGTGCAAGTTGTGCAGGATCATTCTTAATCATATCGGATACATAATTACCTGCTTTTGCAAAGTATTCATTTTGTTGAGCTGTATTAAGGCTGCTAAAGTCTTTATTATCTCCTGCAGCAAGATCTCTTGCAACCACATTAAGTGTATTGTCAATATTATTAGTACTGACAGATTGAATACCTTGTTCTGTTTGTGTATAGCTTTGAGCATATCCAACCATTTTTGAATAAGCTGTAGAATCGCCACCTGAAAGCGTATTACTCCAAGAAGAATCCATACCTTTTGTAGTAGATAGAGTTTTAAGAGAAGCTCTTTCCATTATTTCATTATATGCAGCTTTTTGAGCTTCTGAAAAAGTTTCAACATTTCCTATACCTCTTTTTGAACTTGCACTTGATTGAATTTCAGCACCATTTCCAAGAACGCTAAAACCTGCATGAGCAGAAGCTGCTAATGCAATTTCCGCCTTTTCTTCGCTAGTTAAATCAGTTCTATTTTGAATCTCTTGTCCAATATTATTTGCAAAAGCCTTCTTAAATGCTTCATCTCCTTTCTCCATAAATCCTTTAGCTTCATTTAATGCACTAGCTCTACCGCTTTGACTCATATGTGAATACTGATCATTAAAGTTTTTATTCCAAGCATCAGAATTTGCTTGAGATACGCTATTAACAGTTGTCATAGTTCCTGCGCTAAGTTTGGCGCCTGACATCATACCATCAACATTTGTTCCTGTCATATTTGCATTAGAGATTTCAGAATTCTTTGTATTATCACCCATAACTGATTGAGTATTAAATTTAGTAACCACACCATCTATATTTCTTGCATATTGAAGCGATGCTACCCCTGCATTCATTGCCCAAACTTCATCTCCTCTAGGAGCAGCTATACTTGTTTGTGTAGATAAGGCTTGCTGATTTGCAAAGCTTCCAGCAGCTCTTGAAGCACCTGTTAGGGCTTGAGATAATCCAGAAGCAAAACTCACAAATCCTTGCTCACTTGCTTTAGCTATAGCATAAGCTAAAACAGGAGTACTCATCACAAGATAATTCATAAAATTTGATCTACTTGCTACTTCTTTAAAGATAAGCATATTATCTCCTAAGCTTAAAGCTGCTTTTCCGCCTGTTATTACTTGTGCAACTTTCATAAGATTGTAATCATTTAGATAATTAATGATACAAAGAATAGGAGTCCAAAGCACTATCCAAATACATAGAGTAAAAAACATCTTAATATGAGCATAAGAGCCAAACACAATAGAAAGCAAAGCAACAAGCCAAGACAAACCTATGATAATGGCTGTTAAATAAGCTTTAGCTAAAGGCAAATAAGTTTGCGCCAAGTGTCCTTGTGCTTGCATACTTGCGTAAAATTGCTGATCCGCATAAGCAGTATTTGCAGCCACAGAAGCAGGATTTAATCCTACTGATTTAGCGGTATTAATGATTGCATCTTGAGAAGCAAGCATTATCATGGATTGTTGCAAATAAGATCTAGCACTTACAGCTTGTTCGTTATAGATTTGTGCAGCGCCTAAGAACTTTTGCTCATAATTTGTCATATCATCTACCATACCAAGCAAAGCAGCATGGATTTTCATAGCTTCATCTGTATCTTTCATATCAACGATTTGAGGACCTGCATCAGAACAAGGCACAACACTTTGTTCTTCAATATTATTGTTATTTGTGAACAAAGGAGTGAGCTGAGAGCCATTGCCTATATTAGTAAAAAGATCTTGCATCAAATTATCAGAGTTTTGAAAAAGATTTCTACCTTGTTGATTAAGCAAGATACCTACTGAAACGCAGTTTCTAAAGTAAAAATCAATATTTTTTTGCAAAGTTGCATCAATAGCCGAAAGCTTTACACTTGGTAAAGTACTCATTACTTGAAGTGAAAAACCTAAACCTGCATTAGAGAAATTTGTAGATTGTGGAGTTGAAAAATTTTTTCCATAGCTTCTAGAATAAGTCTTTCAAATTGTGTCATTAATGCAAAGCTTTTTCCTATACCTATAGGAATTTGAGAAATGACATAATCTTTACTTGTTACTTCATCGTGAATCATGAAGCGGTGATTATTGTCATTTGGTGTTTTTAAAAACATGTACCACACTACAGCAAAAAGTACAAACATTTTTCCAAGTTCAAACACAGGACTTGTTTGTCCATCCATTGCTTTTTTAATACTAAAAAGTAATAATGAAATAGCTAAGGCTGCATTAACGATATAACCTGTTTCAGTGGTTATTCCTTTAACCGCTTGCATGATTTCATTCATTACATCGCCATAACCCCAAGTATAAATTAAATTGCTATTAGCTATTTCAGTTGCACCAAATAAAAATGAAGGTGCAAAAAACAAAGTGCTAAGGAATAAAAAGTAAAATCTTTTCATGGACTGTTTTAAGAAGTTAAAGAGTTTATTTGGTATAATTGCATTAAGGGTTTTGCCACAAGGCTGCAACCCTGTGGCATAATCACGCCCTAGAAAGGGGGTGAAACTATGTTTCGTTTCGTACTTATAATTATACTAATTTGTATAATTACTGTCAAGGCTTATTAGCCTTGCCCCTTTTTCTTAAGGGGCAAAACTCCCTTGTGGCTTACCAAACAAACTTTTAACTAAAATTATCTCCTTTCTAAATAATTTATTTTATTTTTTAATTTGTAGGTTTTTTTGTTGCATTCTCAATATTGTTTTGAATCTTTTCTTGTATTTTCACAGAATCAGCTTGTATTTTTCCTGTGTCAAAACTTCCTACAATATCAGCAATGAATTCACTTAAATCAATTTCGCTAAAATCTAATTTTTGAAATTCCTCAGGAGTGAAGCCTTTACATTGCGGACCTTCTGCACTACCTCACCCTTTTCCAAGCTGAGGGCGTCCTTGTTCATTGAAAATTCTTCCTAATTTAGAATTGAAGCAACAAAAACTTTTCTTTTTTTCAACGCAAATTTTAGTAAAACCTAAACTAACCTTTTTAGAACAATAAGTTCCTACTTCATGACATTTTCCTGCATCGTTTAATTTAGCAAGCTTTTTCTCATCTTCTTTACAAGCTACAAGTCCTAAAAATACATTATCCTTATCACAACATCCACCACCAAGTAAACCGCCAAACATATCCCAATTTTTACAACGATTATCTTGTCCATTGAATATTTATAGATACTGAACTATTTGAAACCTTATTATTAAAAAATACAAAATCAGTGCAAATGTGAAAAAACCGCTATACAACCTTAAAGAAATTGAAAAAAATAATTTCAAATTCAAATGATGCACAATGAAAATAAGAAAAGCAATAAGATAAACTTTCAAAATAAATCTGTCTTATTGCGTGAATATTAAAAATAAAAATAACTAAAGTAGATGATCTCCGCCTAAATAAGTTTAAAAATATTCAAAAATTAAAAACAAAAGCTATATTAATTTATTGTTTTTATATCATTCTAAATACAATATATAGTATTTTAATTAAGATTAAACCGCACCATTATTTAAAATTATAATCATTCAACTTAAAATACCAACTATTCAAAATCAAATTTCAACTTACAATTTCTTAAAGTTACAAAAAATAAAAAATATTGGTTTTTTTAAAAAACTTAAAAAATATTAAGATTTTTTTTAACTATAAAGAATATAATTCTATCCGTTTTCAAAAACCATCCCTTAAAAAGGATTATTCAATGTTTGTTTTTATACCATTATTTACAATTTTTATTTTACTTGCAGGCGGATATTTTGCCAAAAGAATTGGTGTTTTAAAGCAAAAACAAGCTAGGACTTTTTTAGATTTTGCTATTATTTTTGCTTTACCTTGTTTGATTTTCGATAAAGCATATCATTTAAATTTTGATTTTTCATTGATTATTTTTATTTTTATTGGATTGTTTAGCTGTATATTAGCAGCTTTTTTTGCTATTCTTATTGGAAAAGTTTTTCATTTTTCTAAAGTAACTTTAGTCAGTATGTTTTTGCTTTCTTGTTTTGGGAATACTATATTTGTGGGTATGCCTATTGTTGCTGGTGTATTTAATGACCCACAATTTAGTGCTGAAGTTATATTTTACGATGCTTTAGCTACAACTTTACCTATATCGCTTTTTGGACCTTTTATACTTTCTTTGGGAAATGGAGAAAAAGTCAGTTTGCTTGCTAATGTTAAAAAAATTCTTAGCTTTCCACCTTTTTTAGCTTTGCTTTTTGGTTTTTTGTGCAAATTGATTACTTTACCTGAATTTATTTTCTCTCCTATTCGTTTATTTGGTGCTTCTGCAACCCCTGTTGCACTTTTTGCCATAGGTTTAGGACTTGGTTTTATGGCGATTAAAACCTCTTACAAACCTACAGTAATTGTCATCTTTGCTAAAATGATTTTAGCTCCTTTATTTTTTGTATTTTGTTTAAAAATATTTAATTTAGAATTAAAAGATTCTACTATCGTTGCTATTATAGAAAGTGCAGCTCCTACTATGACTTTAGCAGGAGCTATGGTAATGAAAGCTAAACTAGATAGTAATTTAGCCGTAAGTGCTGTAGCCTTTGGAGTTCTTTTTGCTTTTATTTCTATGCCAATTTTAATTTGGGCTTTGTTATAAGCTCAAATTATATGGCTAAATTTTTAGCTAATTCTTTAACTTTTTTAAGATCAACTTTTCCTGAACCTAGGAGGGGAATTTTTTCTATTTGAAAATAATATCTAGGTTTAAAAAGTGTAGGTATATTAGAATTTTTTATAGCCTCACATACTCTTTCAAAAATTTCATTATTACATTCTATGAGCAAAACAATTTGTTCCCCTTTTTTCTCATCTTCTAAAGATGTGGCACAAAATTTAACCACTTCAGTGTCTATGAATTTGGTAATTTCTTCTTCTATTGCACCCAAAGAAATCATCTCTCCGCCAATTTTTGCAAAGCGAGAATAACGATCGACAATATATAAAAAACCATCTTCATCCAAATGTCCCTTATCTCCCGTGTTGTACCATCTTATGCCATCAATTTCTTTAATCACTTCATCGGTTTTTTCTTTGTTATTAAGATAGCCTACCATAACTTGATGACCGCCTATAAGTATGAGTCCATCTTCATTTGTTTTTAAATTTTCATAATTATTTGGATCAACAATACGTACCGCAGTTCCAGGCAGAGGCATTCCTACACTTCCTTCTTTATTGGCACGATGTATAAGCCAATAATCCGCATCAAAACGATTTGGTAAATTTACACTCGCTACAGGTGTAGTTTCCGTAGCTCCATAACCTTCAAAAATGCTTTTTTTAAACTTCATTTCAAAAGCAGTTCTTACTTCATTTTTTAGTTTTTCAGCACCTGATACAACTATTCTTAAGCTTTCAAACATTAAAGCATCAAGTTTTTTATTTCTTGCATAAATTCCTAAAAAGGTTGAAGTTCCACACATAATAGTGATATTATTTTTAGCAACAGCTTTGGCAACCCCTAAGGCATCGGTTGGATCTGAAAAAGTGATACTTTTAATACCTTCAAGCAAAGGCAAAAATGTAGTTACGGTAAGTCCAAAAGCATGAAAAGGTGGTAAAGATGAGAGAATGACATCATTGTTTCTTGTGCAAAGCACATCAGAAATTTGTGCTATATTGCTTAAAATATTACGGTTATTGAGCATAACACCTTTTGGAGAACTCTCACTTCCGCTACTAAATAAAATAGCTGCGATGGCAAGATTGTTTTTTGAAGGAGTGAAGATGCTTTTGAGTATAAAACTAGGTATAATACTAACTGCTAACATCATGCTAAAAATTTTAGTTTTTTGCATTTTAAAATCTTCTACAATATCTTCAAAATAAATTAAATGTATATTTGTATCGAAATTTAGGTTTATACCTTTATTTGCTAATTTTTCTAAAAAAGTTTTAGAAGTATAAATTTGTGAAATTTGCGCATTTTTTATAGCTGCTTTTAGAGCTTTTTCTCCAGCAGTAAAATTAAGATTTACTGCAATTTTTTCTGCGATTAAAACAGATAGATTGGTTAAAGAACTTGCAAAAGAAGCAGGTAGTAAAATTCCTATAGCCTCCTCTTTAGGAGCGTAACTTCCACGCTGAGGGTTAATGTTTAATTCTTTAGATTTTCTTTTAATAAAAAAATTAAGAAATAAGCTAAGAGTCAACATTTTTCTATAAGAAATATCTCCAGCTAGCGTATCAATAATAGCTATTTGATTTAGATTTTTTTTAGCTGTATCTATCCAAGATCTTGCTATGGTATGCATAGCTTCGCATTGTGATTTCCAAGCCATAAAAGAAAGTTCAAAAACTTTAGCTTTAACTTCATCTTTTTTAGAATGCAAAGACATAGCTTTACCAAAAGCTATAGCAATTTTTCTTTTATTTAAAGTACGGTTTCTTGCTGAAAATTCTTCATCGCTTCTTGAAAAAGCGCTACCCCAAAGTCCTCTTATATAAAAAGGAATAATTTTTCCATCATCTTCGCTTAAGCATTCACAAGCTAATTCAAATCCTGCTTTAAATTCATTTAATTGTCCATGTCGTGAAAGTGTACCTTCAGGAAATAAGCAAACTAAATTACCTTCTTTGATATGCTTTGCTATCAGTTCTAAACTCGTCTTACTTCCTGTACTTGATACAGGAATAATACCAAATTTATCAAGAAAAATTTTAATATACCATTTAGAATAAATACTTCTTTCCATAACAAAATAAATTTTTCTTGGAATTGCCATTTGTACAACAGCCCAATCAATAAAAGAAATATGATTACCCAAAAGCAAAGCTCCACCTTTTTCTGGTATATTTTCAAAACCTTCTACAAGTAAGCGGTATCGTTGCAAAAAAGCTATGCTTAAAAGTATACGCACTAAAGAAAAGGGAAGTTTTAAAAGTATATAAAAACTTCCTATAAAGGTTACTAAAGTAATAAAATAAAATAAATAAACCACATTGATTTCAAATTTTGCAAATAAAGTTGCCAAGAATAAAAATCCTAACATGGCAATATTTTGAAAAAAATTGTTTCCTGCAAGAATTTGCCCCAATTCATTTTCTTTGGCATGAAATTGGATTAAAGTATTTAAAGGAATGATAAAAAGAGCTCCGCAAAATCCAAAAAAGAAAAATAAAAAACTATAACTTAATAAACTTACAAAATAAGGCATTAAAAAAGCCATTAAAAACATACCCAATGCACCAAGTGGAATAAGTCCAAGTTCTATATAATTTTTTGAAAATTTACCAGCTACTAAAGAGCCTAAAATCACTCCTATACCAGAAAAAGCGAGTGAAATTTGCACATAAAAAGTATTTTCTATGAAAAGTTCATTTTTGACAAAGACAGGAAAGCTGACAAGATAAAGTTGAGATATAGCCCAAAAAAATGAAATTCCGATTATGCAAAGCCAAATAGTTTTATTTTTAAAAACAAGCTTAAGATTATTTATTAGAAGTTTTCCACGAATATAGTCTTTTTTATTAAAAACTAAATCTTTATTTGTTTGTTTGAGCTTAGGTAAACGCCACACAAAAAATACTTCGATACAAGAAAATAAAATTAGCACAATTCCTAAAGGCGCTACTTCTTTTAAAATTTCATCTGTTTGATTATACGTAGAACTATAAAGACTTTCAAAACTTAAAGAAAATAAAGCCATTCCTGCTAAGATTGCCACAATACTTACTGCATTAATTACACCATTGCCCATAGCAAGAAAGTCTTTTCCTACAAGTTCTTTGATAAAACCATATTTACTCGGCGAATAAATCGCTGCTTGTACTCCCATTATAAAAGTAAAAATAAAAGCCATCCAAAAAGCACCGCTATAGTAACAAATGCAAATTATTAAAGTGAGTATAACATTGAAAATTGCTGAAATTTTCATTATAATATTTTTTGGATATTTATCCGCTAAAAAACCTGAGGGAGAAAGAATGAGAATAAAAGGAAGTAAAATCAAAGCATTAACTATAGTATTTAAAAATAACTGCTCACTTCCTTCATAGGCTTTATAAATAGTATTTTGAATAATAATTTTATGTCCCAAATCCACAAAAGCATTGATGAATGCTACAAGTAAAAAAGGAATTAATCCGTAAATTTTCAAAAAAGATTTTTTTTGCATTATTTAATCCTCGTCAATTAGCACTTATTTTACAAAAGAATTTATCAGTTTTTAGGAAAATTATCTATATTATCTTTTAAAATAATTCCATCGATTTTTAATTTATAAAATTTTTTAAAATTCTCTAATTTATCAACAATCATTAAAACCCTACTATCAAAAACATAAAATTCTGCAACCTTGCTAGCAAATTTTGCAAGTTTTTTATCATTACAAAGCAAAAACTTAGCTCCTAAAGCATTGGCTAAAAATATCTCGTCTTTATTTTGAACTAAAATAGCAAATTCAAAATCATTTTGACTTAAATAAGAAATCAATTTTTCATCATAAACAATACAATAAACTTTACTATCTTTAACTTCTTCAATACTTTCAATAAAAGAAAAATCTAAATTTTTTAATAATTTATGTCCAATAATAAGCATTTTTTTCCTTAGCTCTATTTTTTATTATTTTGCAAATTATACTTATAAAATTGTTACCAAGCAAGATGGCGCAGCGGACGGGGCTCGAACCCGCGACCTCCGCCGTGACAGGGCGGCATTCTAACCAGCTGAACTACCGCTGCATCCAAAGTAAAGAAGTAGAGATTATAAAACCTATTTATGATTTTATAAAATGGTGGTCACTATAAGACTCGAACTTATGACATCCACCTTGTAAGGGTGGCGCTCTACCAACTGAGCTAAGCGACCTATGATTGGCGACCCCTAGAGGATTTGAACCTCTGTTTCCACACAGAGAGAGTGTTGTCCTGGGCCACTAGACGAAAGGGTCATAACCCTAACAATAAAAATGGTGTCCCGTGTTGGATTCGAACCAACGGCCCCCTCCTTAAAAGGGAGATGCTCTACCGGCTGAGCTAACGAGACAAGATGGCGCAGCGGACGGGGCTCGAACCCGCGACCTCCGCCGTGACAGGGCGGCATTCTAACCAGCTGAACTACCGCTGCATCCAAAGTAAAGAAGTAGAGATTATAAAACCTATTTATGATTTTATAAAATGGTGGTCACTATAAGACTCGAACTTATGACATCCACCTTGTAAGGGTGGCGCTCTACCAACTGAGCTAAGCGACCTTTATAATGGTGTCCCGTGTTGGATTCGAACCAACGGCCCCCTCCTTAAAAGGGAGATGCTCTACCGGCTGAGCTAACGAGACATTTTCTGAAATAAAAATGTGATTATGCCAAAATTAGCTCTATTTGTCAAGCTTTTTTAAATCATTTTTGGCATTTTCTCTCCAAATAACGAGAAAATATACTTATAGGTAAAGTCAAAACAAGATATGTAATAGCCAAAATTACATAAGCTTCAAGAGTAGCAAAAGTATAAGAATTTATCTCTTGCGCACTTTGGGCTAATTCATTTACAGCAATAACGCTTAATAAGGAACTATCTTTAATTAAATTTGCAAATTGTCCACTCAGCGGTGCTAAAATATTTTTTAAAGCTTGGGGAAAAATTACATACGCAAAAACCTGTATCTCTTTTAACCCTAAAGCCCTAGCGCTCTCAAGCTGAGATATAGAAATACTTAAAATTCCAGCTCTAAATATTTCAGCTAAGTAAGCAGCAGAAAAACATGATAAAATAATAACTCCAGCCACATATCGATTATCAAGTCCTAAATTATTTGCAATGATATAATATATCAATAATACCTGCACTAGTAAAGGGGTTCCTCTGATAAGCTCTATGTAAAATGTAGATAAAAATCTTAAAAAAACAATTGAACTTAAAGAAAAAGCACAAAAAACTCCACCCAAAATTATACTCAATAGTAAAGAAAAAAAACTGATTATTAAAGTATTTAAAAAACCTTGAAGAAATTTTTCTTTATAGGTCGCAATTACGCTAAAATCAAAATGATAAGCACTTATACTAAAACTACAATAACAAAACAATATTAAAAATAAAATCAAAAGGATTAAATTGGTGATTATTTTTGACTTTGATAGAGGTTTTAAAGGTTTAAAATTCTTATTTTTTTGAATAAACAAAGACAATAAAAATCTCCAAAATTACAATTTATTCATTTCTTAAAGTATCTAAAATATTAATTTGAGTTGCTTTTTTTGCAGGATAAAAAGATGATAAAGCTATGATTATTAAAGCACCCACAATGGTTAAAGAAAAATCCATTAAAGACAAATCAAGTGGTAATTTACTGGTTCCATAAACATCAGCAGGTAAAGTTACAATATCAAAATTTCCTAAAAGCCATAAAGCAAAAAATGCAAGCACCACACCCACTATCATACCGCCACCACCAATAAGCATACCTAAGGCAAAAAAACTCTTTTTTACCTCATTTTTGCTTGCACCTAGGGCAAGTAAAAGTGCTATTTCACTGCGACGATTCATCACTATCATCAGTAAAGAACTTACTATATTTAAACTTGCAACCAAAATAATAAGCATCAACACTATAAAAAGCGCTCTTTTCTCAAGCTCTAAGGCTGAAAAGAAATTTTTATTTTGTTCCCACCAACCTACTACAGCATAATCGTCTTTTAAATAAGATTTAATTTTTTCAACATCCTTAAAAGCATTATCACTATATACATGAACTCCATCATAATTTGGATTTTTGGGCATTCCAAGTACTTTTTTCAATGCATCAACATCTGTATACATATAAGCCTTATCATAAAATGCAAGCCCTGAAGTAAAACGCGCTTTAACATCAAAACGTTTAGTTTGTGGTACTAAAGAAAATCCACTAGGATTAAGATTTGAAAAAATAAGTGAAAGTTTGTCATTTTTATGCAAACCAAATTCATCAGTAAGTGCTGATCCTACAAGTATATCAAAACCACTTAAATTCTCATCCCTTAAAGCTTTAGCAACCACTTCGTTTATTTTTTTTTCATCATTAAAATTAACTCCAAAAAGCACACCACCTTCAAAACGATTATCTCCCTTTACAACAACTTGAGTGCTTATATAAGGGCTAAATAACAAATTTGGAAATGTTTTTCTTAACTCATCTATAAATTCATCATTTACAGGAGCGTAAAATTTAGGCAAAATAGTAATAGGATAATTCATCACAAAAAAGCGTTTTTCAAATTCTTTATCAAAACCATTCATAATTGCCATAGCTACAAGCAAAACGCAAAGTCCTACACAAACTCCTAAAAAGGCCAAAAGCATAGAAAGATTGATAAAGGGTTGTTCTTTATCAAATCTTAAATATTTAAAAAGCAAATATTTTAAAACGCTTTTATTCAAGCTAAAATTCCTTGCTTAGGACCACTTTTTCCATGGCATTCTTTAAATTTTTTTCCACTTCCGCAAGGACAAGGAGCATTGCGTGGAACTTTTTTAAACTCAGCTTCGCCAAGATTATCTTCGCTTGCACCCATTTCTACTGAGCTTTGAAGTAGCTTTTCATTTTCTTCATTGGCTTTATTTTCTAAATTTTGTACCTCTTCTTGACTAAATTGCACGCTAAAAAGTAGTTTAATACTATCAAATTTAATACGATTAACCAACTCCAAGAAAAGATTATAACTTTCTTTCTTATATTCCACAAGAGGATCTTTTTGATTGTATCCACGAAGCCCTATTCCTGTTTTTAAAATATCCATTTGATACAAATGCTCTCTCCAAGCATTATCCAAAACTTGCAAATATAAAATACGCTCTATATTACGCAATTCTTTAATCTCAAGTCTTGACATCTTTTCGTTATAAGAATTTTCAAGAATTTGACTTAGCTTATCTTGCATTTCAATGACGCTTAAATTCTCAAAATCTTTTTCACTAATCTGAGTTGAACATTCATATAAAATTTTTGCTTTCAAATTTTCAAAATTTACATTAGAACCGCTTTCATCAAGTATATAATCATTCATTACATTTGCACTATATTCAGCGATATTTTGAGAAATTTTAGCTCTAATATCATAGTTTTCATCTAAAAGCTCATTGCGATAACGATAAATAGTTTTTCTTTGTTCATTTGCTACATCATCGTATTCTAACAAATGCTTTCTGCTTTCAAAATGTAAGCTTTCTACTTTTTTTTGCGCATTTTCAACCGCTCTTGTAACGATTCTTGACTCTATGCTTTCGCCCTCTTCTATGCCCAAGCGATCCATAATACTTTTAATACGATCCCCGCCAAAAATTCTTAAAAGATTATCTTCTAAACTTAGATAAAAACGACTTATTCCAGGATCGCCCTGCCTTCCTGCACGACCACGAAGTTGATTATCAATACGGCGGCTTTCATGTCTTTCTGTACCGATGATATAAAGCCCACCCAAAGCCCTAATCTCATCATCGATTTTTATATCCACACCACGACCTGCCATATTTGTAGCGATAGTTACAGCACCTTTTTTACCTGCATCTTGGATAATCAAAGCTTCTTGCTCGTGATTTTTAGCATTTAAAACATGATGAGGGATTTTTTCTTTTACAAGCATATTGTGAAAAACTTCACTGCGTTCTATACTTGCAGTTCCCACAAGAACAGGCTGACCTTTAGCATTGGCTTTTTTAATCTCTTCAATTACAGCTTTAAATTTTTCATTTTGAGTTTTATAGATAAGATCATCTTTATCTTGTCTTTTAATAGGAATATTTGTCGGTATAGAAATAACATCTAAACTATAAATTTGAGAAAATTCAGTCGCTTCTGTTTGTGCAGTTCCTGTCATACCTGCGAGTTTGTTATACATTCTAAAATAATTTTGAAAAGTAATATCTGCTAAAGTTTGGCTTTCTTCTTGAATTTTTACATTTTCTTTGGCTTCTAAAGCTTGATGCAACCCTTCGCTAAAACGACGCCCTTCACTTAAACGCCCTGTAAATTCATCAACAATGATAACTTCATTATTTCTTAAAACATAATGCACATCTTTTTCAAAAAGATTATGCGCCTTTAAAGCTTGATCAAGCTGATGTGCTAAGATAGCATTATCAAGACTGTATAAATTTTCTACACCAAAAAGTTTTTCAGCCTTAGCAATACCTGCTTCCGTGATTAAAATATTACGATTTTTCTCATCTACTACAAAATCACCCTCAGGTTTTGCAGGGGGTAAAACTGCTTCGCCTTTTTGCATTTGCTTGGCTACTTCATTGGCTTTAATATAACCATCTAAAGTGCGATTTGTAGGACCGCTGATGATAAGCGGAGTTCTTGCCTCATCAATTAAAATACTATCTACTTCATCTACAATAACAAAATTATGCTCTCTTTGAACTTTTTCAACTTTTGAAAATTTCATATTATCACGCAAATAATCAAAACCAAACTCATTATTGGTTCCATAAGTAATATCGCAATCATAAGCTTGCTTGTGCTCTATGTCACTGTTTTGAGAAGAAAGAATCACGCCTACACTAAAACCTAAAAAGTTATAAATCGCACTCATTTGCTCAGCGTCTCTTTTGGCTAGGTAATCATTTACTGTAACGACATGTACGCCTTTTCCACTCATGGCATTTAAAACAACAGGCAAGGTCGCTACAAGGGTTTTACCCTCCCCTGTTTTCATTTCTGCAATTTTTCCATCGTGCAAAACCATACCACCGATTAACTGCACATCAAAATGACGCATATTTAAAGTTCTCTTACCTGTCTCTCTGACTATAGCAAAAACATCATTTAAGATATCATTTTCGTTTTTTTCTCCGCTTAAAATTTGCTCTTTAAATTTTGCAAATTCGGCTTTTAATTCATCATCGCTTAAATTTTGATATTTGCCTTCTAAAGCATTGATTTGTGCTACACGCTTAAAGTATTTTTTAACTTCACGATCATTTTTTGTTCCAAAAACGGCTTTTAAGGTATTTAAAAACATTTTTAAACCTTTATAAATTTTTCAAACTATTATTATAACGATTATTTAATTAAAATTAGCTAGAATGATATAAAAAATATAATTTTTTTAAGGAAAATAAATGAAAAAAACATTCTTGATATTTTTTATTTTTATAGGACAACTTTTTGCCCTTGATCTTAATTTTAATACCTTCTCAAGCAATTTTACCCAAATAGTGAAATCCAAAAACTCTACACTTTCTTATTCTGGACATTTTATACTGAGTAAGGATCAAGCATATTGGAGTTATGATACTCCTAGTAAAAAAGAGATTTATATTAACAAAAATCAAGTAACCATAGTAGAGCACGATCTAGAACAAGTCATTTTCTCTCATCTTGATAACATTCCAAATCTTAATGAAATTTTCAAAAAAGCAAGTCTTATAGACAAAGATAAACTTGTAGCAAAATATGATAATATAAACTATACAATTAAGCTTAATCAAGAGCAAATTCAAAGCATATCCTATAAAGATGAATTTGAAAATGATGTTATAATCAATCTAAACAATCAAATTAAAAATCCAAAAATTAATTACGATGTTTTTAAGGCAAAAATTCCGCAAAATTATGATATAGTTCGCTAATTTTGCGTTGAATTCTCATCAAGCTTTATATCATAGCCTGTTTGTGGCAAATGATAAGGCTTGCTTGCGTTATTTTCTTTGAATATTTGTGGAGGATTGGTGATTAAATCTCTTTTAATTTTTTCTTCTATATCTGGAGTCATTTTAGGTGTATTTAAATTATCTATATTGATTTCTCCATTGTCATTTTTATTTTCTTCATCTGAATCTTTGAAAAGCTGTTCAACTTGTTTGGCTTCTAAATTTGGAACACTAGGAGCTGTGATCTTTTCAACACTAGGAACTTGAGTTTTAGGAACTTCTAAGTTTTCAAGTGCTTTTTTTACCTCACTACCCATACCTTTCTCTTTAGCCTCAGTGCTTTCTAAAAAGCGTTTAAACTCCTCTAAATCAAATTTTTCCACTCCGCTTAAAGATATGATATATATATCATCTAGTTTAATCTTATATTTCTTATCTAAAAATTTTTCTAAAGTTTTTTTAAAATTATTTTTTCCAATTTCTGTAAAAATATCTTCATAAAAAAACCCTGAAATTACTGTATTTACAGCATCAATTAACTTATTTTCATTTTCTTTTAAATTATTCCCATCAAATTCCAAAGAAATTTCAACTTTTTTAAGAACATTTGCTCCACTTTTAGAATACAAATCAGTTCTTATTTTATCTATTTCAAGATTTTGAGCATTTAAACTCAAAACCAAAAAAACACTTAAAAATATTTTTTTCATTTAATGCCTTTAAATGATTTGTTCTTGTATTTCAAGATCTAAAAAATTATGTTTTTTATAAAATTCGATCACATTAGAATCTATTTTTAAAATATTAGCAAAATAAAATCCAAAATTTATCTTTTTTGTAGAATAAATTTTTAAAGTATTTGGATTTGTAGCGCGAGAAAGAGCGACATAAAGCTGTCCATTTTCAAAAATATGATCAATATCACACACTAATTTTTCAATACTTATACCTTGTGATTTGTGTATAGTAATAGCATAAGCTAATTTAATAGGAAACTGTGTAACACTTGCGAGAATATTAACAACAAAATCTTTACCTGATTGCTCAAGTTCTTCCATGAAAAAAGTATAAGGTTCAAGTAAAATTTTCATCCCATTATTTTTAATAATGCTAATATAAATTTTCTCCTCTTCATAAAGAATATCTTCTATAATGCCTTGCTCTCCATTATAATAATTCTTATCCCAATTATTTACACAAAAAATAATACGAGCGCCTATTTTAATATTTAATTCTTCCAATATATTTAAGCTTCCAACCCAAGAATCAAGTTCTTCATCTTTTATTCTCTTATCTTCTTTTTTAACCTGAGCCTTAAAGCATACAAGTGGGGTCTCAAGTTTGCTTAATTTTTCTTGATTGATATTGTTTACTTTTTTATTGATACCACAAAGTAAAGTATAATCATCTTCTAAATTTTCTAATTCTTTATAATCAATTCGCAAAGATTCAAAAAAGCTTAAAATTTTTTCATCTAAAAAACCTTGTCTAATCAAAGATAAATAGTTATAAAATTCCATATTTTGTGTTCTTTTAGGTTGAGAAAGTTTAATATTCTTAAAATTCAAATCTTGCCAAAAAAATGAAGAAAAAGCATAATAAGAATGGTTAAATAAAGTTTCTTTTTTTTCTTTAATTACGGGAGGCAGTTGAAAAAAATCTCCTACAACTAAAATTTTTCCATTAAATTGAGAATTTTTAAGTCTAAAGCCTATCATTTCAAAAACACTTGCGCTAACCATGGAAATTTCATCGATAATAATAAGCTCAATCGTTTTTAAAAGCTCTTTAAGTTTTGTTAATTTTTCTTTTTGTTTTTGATTGCGATCCAATGCGCTTAATTTCATCATATCATCACAATACCCTAAACAAAAAAAGCTGTGTAAGGTAACACCGCCTATATTAAACGCCGATAGAGCACTAGAACCAAGAGCTATGGCTAATTTTTTTTGTTTTCTATAAGATTTGATAAGCTCATTTGTCAAAAAGCTTTTACCAACTCCAGCACCACCACTTAAAAAAACATTATCATAAGCTAAAATTTTTTCTAGTTTATCAAGCATTATATTTCCTTGGCTTTAATTATAACTATTTTTTCTAAAAGGTTGATTATGAAATCTTGTTTATATTTTACTTTTATAGTGCTATTTTTAACAGCTTGTTCAACAAAAAATTTAACTTCACTTCATCATGAAAATTTAGAACAAAAAAATGAAAATAAACATTATGCAAAACTTGAATACGAACAAAATGTAAGCATTTTGCCACAATTTGCTTACGATATTAATTTTGATGCAAAACGATATAAAAAATATTTCTTTAACCCTTGGCATGATTCGTTTAAAAATTACAAAGGACAAAATATTTTTTGGTCCTTTCCTTTATATTTAAATTCAAAAAATACTTATTATTTTTTCAATAAACAAATTATTCCACTTTCATGGTTTAAAAACGCTATAAATAACGCAAATATCCAAGAATTCGGTAAACTTAATCAAAAAGCTTTAATTATCCAAAATACAATCATTAAAAATCTTCCAACCCAAAGAGCTATCTTAAAAAATCCTTTTTTTGAAAATGAAGGAATTCCTTTTGACTATGCAAGCGATGGCATTTTAAATGCTGGAACCCCTGTCTTAATTTCACATTTTAGTAAAGATAAGCGTTATGCTTTTGTTTTAGGTGAAGCTGGATTTGGATTTGTTGAAAGTAAAAATTTGGAATTTTTCTCAAGCGATAGAGCGAAAATCTATGAAAATCTTAACTTTATCACACCACTAAAAGAAAAATTTCCTATCTATAGCGAGGATGGTAAATTTTTCTTTGAAAGTAGAATTGGCGCTATTTATCCTTACTACAAAGAAGATAAAAACTATTTTTATGGAAAAATAGGTTCTAAAAAATATAAAATTTCTAAAAAAGATGTATCCAAATTTCCTTTACAATTCAATGATAAAAATTTAAAAAATCAACTTTCACAAGTTTTAAATTTGCCTTATGGCTGGGGCGGTTATAATTTTGAAAGAGATTGTTCTTTACTAACTCGTGATATCTTTTCAGCTTTTGGACTTTATCTACCAAGAAATTCAGCTGCACAAAAAAATTCTTTTAATCATTTTGATATAAGCACTCTTAGTAATTCTCAAAAAAAAGATTTTTTAAACCGCTTTGGGAAAGCTTATCTTAGTTTACTTTATTTACCTGGACATATTATGCTTTATGCAGGACAAATTACAGATAATAATATTGCCATACATAATATATGGGGCTTAAGAAAAGATACAACCCAAAGACTTCTCATAAGCTCTAGCGTCATCACTTCTTTAGAAATAGGAAAAAATGAAATTTTAGAAGATAATTTGCTTTTATCAAGACTTAAAGAAATAAGTTTTATAAATTTAAACGAACAAGAAAAAGAGCAAATAAAAAGCTATCTTGAAAATATACAAAACAAGTAAGATTTATTGATTTAATCAATAAATCTTTTAGTTAAATCTGCAAAATATTCTATACGTCTATCTCGCAAAAAAGGCCACCAACGACGCACATTTTCACTTCTTTTTTTATCTATTTCTATGATTTTTACACATTCGTTTTGAGAATCTAAAAGACAAAGTTCTTCACCTTGAGGGCCAAAAACAAAAGAATTTCCCCAAAATCTAATGCCCTCTTCTACCCCACTTACATCTTTTTCAAAACCTACTCTATTGATAGCTACTACATATAAGCCATTAGCTATAGCATGTCCTTTTTGTACGCCAAGCCAAGCATTGAGCTGTCTTTGTTTTTCTTCATCTTTATCCTTATCAAACCAACCAATTGCCGTGGGATAAATAAGAATCTCAGCTCCTTTTAAAGCCATAATTCTTGCTGCTTCAGGATACCACTGATCCCAACAAATAAGCACTCCAAGCTTGCCTAAACTTGTATTTATAGGTTCAAAACCCAAATCTCCAGGAGTAAAATAAAATTTTTCATAAAAACAAGGATCATCAGGTATGTGCATTTTGCGATATTTACCTGCTATAGAACCATCTTTTTCAAAAACCACTGCAGTATTATGATAAAGTCCGGCACTTCGTTTTTCAAATAATGAAGTAATAAGCACTATTTGATTTTTTCTAGCTATATTTGCCCAAAATTTCACATCTTTTTCATAATCATTAGCATAGTCAAAAAAATCCACATTTTCACTTTGACAAAAATACTCACTTTGATGAAGTTCTCCCAAACAAACAAGCTCAGCTCCTTGTTTAGAGGCTTCTTCTATAAATTCGCAAGTTTTTTTTATAGTTTGTTCTTTATTTGAATGAAATTTTTGTTGTATTAAAGCGATTTTCATTGTCTTTGCCTTTCTTGTTCTGCATCATCATAAGGATCTAAATGAATTTGTATATCCCATTTTTCATTTTCAAACATCTTACGCACACCTTCTTCTATTTCATCTGAAATTTTATGCGCATTTAAAAGCGAAATTATAGGGCAAAAAACCAAATGTACGCTTAAATAATTACAACTTGGAGTTTTACGCGTCTTTAATTCATGATAGGAAATTATTTCAGGATTATTAGAAATCAAAGTACAAATTTTATCCACTTGTTCCTTAGGTAAAGCCTCATCCATTAAAAAAGCTAAAGCTTTTTTAATGATTTTAAAAGCAGAAAATGCCGTATAAAGACTGATCACTATCCCAAAAATAGCATCAATAATATGTAAATTTGTAAAATAAATCAAAACCAAAGCCCCTAAAGTACAAGCATTGGTTAGACAATCTGTTTTGTAATGCAAAGCATCACTTTCTATAATCAAACTTTTGGTTTTTTTAGCTACATAATTTAAAAAAAGTACAAGAAAAAAAGTCATAATTAAAGCAAAAATCATCACATAGATGCTTGAATTTAAATCTTTAATTTCTTCTTTATAATAAATCTTTAAAATACTCTCATAAAAAATAAAAATCCCCACGCCAACTATAAAAACACCTTCTAACAAACCCATTAAAGCTTCAATTTTAGAAAAACCAAAATTATAATTTTCATTCGCCTTTTGTGAGCTTTTTTTAAGAGCCAAAAAATTAAAAGCAGAAATAGCAAAATCCATTAAAGAATCAATCGCACTTGAAAGTACTGCAACAGAACCACTTGTTAAGCCTACTATAAATTTAACCAAGGCTAAAACAATAGCACATAAACTTGCCACAAGAGTTGCTTTTTTTTGCAAACTCATCTTAAACCTTTGAAACGATTTTGACAAGAACAATGCAAAGAACCGTTTTGTCGTAAAAACACTCTTGCATCTACTCCTATAATTTTATGACTAGGTAAAGCTTTAGAAAGTCTTTTAGCTATGATTTCATCATTTTTATCCTTGTAAAAAGGCACAATTAAAGCATTATTTATAAAAACAAAATTCGCATAAGTCGCCCCCAATCTTCTTCCTTCATAGTATAAAGGCTTAGGTATAGGAAGTTCTATTAAATCAAAGCCTGTTTTTTTAAGCTCTTCTTTCATTTTTTGTAAAGGCAAATAATGCTCATCCTCTTCATCTTCACAAATACAATGCGCTATGGTATTTTTATCTATAAATCTTGCTAAGGTATCGATATGATGATCTGTATCATCACCTTTTATGAAACCATTTTCTAGCCAAATAATTTGCTTTAAACCAAAAATTTCTTTTAATTTTGTATCAATTTGAGTTTTGTTTAGATGAGAATTTCTATTTTCATTTAAAAGACAATGAGAGCTTGTAAGCATCACACCCTCTCCATTAAAGTCAATACTTCCTCCTTCTAAAATAAAATCAACCTTTTTAAGCTCCTCTTTAAATTTTTCTTTAAAAAGCTTAGAATTTACAGCATTATCAAGCTCGCTTTGAAATTTATTTCCCCAAGCATTAAAAGTAAAATCAAGAGCTTTTAAACGACCATTTTCTACTATATCTATAGCTCCAAAATCGCGTATCCAAGTATCATTGGTATCACATTTAAAAAACTCTACATTTTTTATATCTTTAAAATTTTCAAAATCACTCTGTTTAGGAGCTATAAGTAAAACTTTTTGAAATTCACTTACCACTTTTACAAATTCTTTATAACTTTGCAAAATTTCCTCTAAGTAGGGATTCCAATCGCTTTTTTCATGGGGTAAAGAAAGCATGAGGTATTCTTGCTCACTCCATTCAGGAATTGATTTTATCATTTAACTACCTTTTTTGATAATAAAATTATAATTGTATCATTTTTTAGACTTTTGTCAAATTTAAGAAGATTGCCTCGATATTTCGAGGCTTTAGGGCATTATTTAAAAAAGATTTTCATTTCATCATTGCTTAAAACAAGTTTTCCATTTTCATTTGAAATTTTAAAAGTTCCTTTGAAATTTGAAAGGAAAGAATTTTCAAAATCCATTACATCCATTGGGTGACAAAGCATTTGAGTTGAAGCTACGCGATCACCTTCGATTTGTAAAGTATCCGCCTTAGTTTGATAAGAACCAAAAAAACGATTGCATCCTGAATAACCATAAAATTTATTATTTTCAAAACTGATATTTGGACTTTCCTCTGCGTTTTTTGGATCAAAAGTTTTGCCATTAACTATAATTTTTTCTATTTTGAAAAGCTGATTTTGCACAAGTTCATTATTACCTTTAGAAGTAGATGAAGTAACAGAAGTACTAGCACAACCTGCAAAAAAAGCTGCTGCTAAAGCAATTTGAAGCGTTTTTTTCATTTTATTCCTTTAAATTTGAAATTGGTTAAGTTCGCTTTCGAGATTATGACACACTATTTTTAACTCATCTGCAACTTGAAGCAGAATTTTAGAAATTTCTTCATTCTTTTCACTTACTTCAACATTTTCTTGCATACGAGAAAGTAAATTTTGTATATTCTCTTGGGAAATTTTTATTTTTTCAGTACATTGAGTTACCAAAGCCCTAGCATCTTCGTTACATAATTTAACCTCATTAGCATCATCAACCAATAAAGCGGTGTCATCATTTAAAGCTTGTACACTTTGAGCATTTTTCTTTAATTCTGCGCTAACCTCATTAATACTTTGCAAAAGCTCTTTTGTAATTTGAGCTACATTTCCCAAAAATTCTTCACTGTTCTGAGCCAACTGCCTAACATCCTCAGCAATTACAGAAAAACCTCGTCCAAATGCACCAGCCCTAGCTGCTTCTATGCCAGCATTTAGGGATAGTAAATTGGTTTTATCTGCGATCTCATCCATCATTTGAGTTGCTTTTTGTATATTACCTGCTTGATTGACCATGTTTTCAACTTTTTTAGCCAATTCATTTTCATTTTGGGATACTGTTGATACTTTATTAGCAACATTAAACAAAGATTTAAGCATTTGTTCTAATAATAAAAAGGATTTTTCATTGGCACTATTTGCTTTATTTGACAAACTAGCAAGTTCTCCAAGTTCATTGCCAACATTTGCACCAAGTTTAAAACTTTGATCTATTTGCTTATGACTTTGTGAACTGATATCACTTAAAGAAATAGCATTTGAATTTAAAAGATTGCTTTGTTTTTCTACATTTTTTGAATTATGACTTGCACCGCTAACTGCCTTGTGAGTTTTTTCGATAAATTGATTGATATATCCACAAGCTAAAGCAATTTCATCTTGACCTTTAACTGAAATACGAGCTTTTAAATTGCCACTTCCTTGAGCTAATTCTTTAGCATGATTTAAAAGCTCTAAAACAGGCTTTCCAACAACAACTTTAAGCATTAAAAGAACCACACAAAGGGTAAAAATCAAAGCAATAGTAAATATTATAATATAAGATTGACTGGTTTTACTTATATCTTTTTGAACACCTTCTAAAGAATGCGATATATCCATAACCCCTATCACACTCCCTACATTAGCATTTGCATGACAAGCAACACAACTTTCATCTGCAATCAAAGGGCGTATCAATCTTAAATGCACAACACCATTTACATTTTCTTCTAAAGCTTGAATTTTAGGATTTGAAAATTGTTCTATAATACGCTTATCATTTGAAATTTGAGGGGCTTTCATCTCAAAAAGATCTATAGTATCTTTTGAAGGATAAATTTTAATATCACTAATACCCTCTATACTTTTTGCATCTTCAATGGCTTCTTTAATTTTTTCAGGATCTCCTAAATTCATAGCCATTCTCATTGTTTGAAAAACAGAAGTACTTACGGTATCTAAATTTGCCCTGCTCATTTTATTGGCAGTATTTTTAAAGTCCAAATTTAAAATCACTTGCATTACAATAAAACTTATAAGCAACACCACAAAAATTGCAGCAGAAACCTTAAATCCTATAGTTTTAAACATCATAGTTTCCTAAAAATAAAATTTTTCGGAAATATTTTACACATAATTTATTTAATTTTTATTGAATTATGTGTAAAAAACATAACATTCCATTAAACTTAATGTAAAAAATGTCTTACTCCTGTAAAATAAAGCGCCATACCATACTCATCAGCCGCCTTTACCACTTCATCATCTCTTATACTTCCGCCTGGTTCTACTATAGCTTTAACCCCTACTTTACTTGCTTCATCTATGCTATCTCTAAAAGGAAAAAAGGCTTCACTTGCTAAAACGCAACCTTGCAAATCAAGTCCCATTTCTTTAGCTTTAGCGATTGCTGCCTTTGCTGCATCGATTCTACTTGTCATACCCATACCTATAGCCACCATAGCGCCATTTTTTACATAAACAACATTGTTTGATTTGGTAAATGCTGCTATTTTCATAGCGATTTCAAGATCTTTTAATTCTTCCTTACTTGCCTCTCTTTGACTCATAAGCTTTGCATTTTTAAGCTCATCTTCGCCTACTTCATCGCTGTTTTGATATACAAAACCCCCATCAATATGTTTAAAATCATATTTATCAAAACTGCGGATTAAAAACGGACTTTCTTGAGTGAAAATTTTAATGCGTTTTTTACCTTCAAACACGGCTAAAGCTTTTTCATCTACATTGGCTGCAATGATTACTTCTACATAAATTTCATTGATTTTATTTGCTAAAGCCTCATCAAGAGTTCCATTGATTGCAACCACTCCTCCATAAGCACTAACACTATCGCATTTTAAAGCATGTATATAGCTTTGTACTAAATTTTCTTTTATAGCAAAACCGCAAGGATTTCCATGTTTTACTATAGCAATAGCTGGAGCTTTATCGAAACTACTAGCTAAATTTAAAGCTGCGTTAATATCGGTTAGATTGTTAAAACTTGCTTCGCCTTTAAGGGCTTTGAAATTTGCTCTAAAAAAGGCATCAAACTCGTATAAAGCCCCTTTTTGATGTGGATTTTCTCCATATTTTGTATCAAATACTTTTTGTCCTACTATAAATTTACTCGCTCCAAAACCTCCGTTAAAGCGTTCATTCATATAATTTGCAATATAAGCATCGTAATTTGCTGTATGCTCATAAGCTTTTATCATCAAATTTAAACGAAAATTCTCATCATTTTGACCTTTTTTTAAAGTCTCAATCACTTTTTCATAATCAAGTGGATCGCAAAGCACCATCACATCTTTATAGTTCTTTGCTGCACTTCTTATCATCGCAGGTCCGCCTATGTCGATATTTTCTATAATTTCATCAAAATCATCGCTCATAATGGTAGTTTTTTTAAAAGGATATAAATTTACACAAACTAGATCAATGCCTAAAATTTCATTTTCTTTTGCTTGTTTGATATGATTTTCATCGCTTCTTTTATGCAAAATCCCACCGTGAATCTTAGGGTGCAAAGTCTTCACACGCCCTTCAAAAAGCTCAGGACTCTTTGTAAAATCACTCACTTCTATAACTTTTATTCCATTTTCTTTTAAAAGCTTAAAAGTCCCCCCAGTTGAAAGAATCTCAAAACCTAAATTTTCAAGCTCTTTGCCAAATTCTACTATGCCTTCTTTATCACTCACACTAAGTAATGCTCTCATTTTTACCTTTCTAAATGTTTTTTAACTTTTTCATAAGCTTCGTTGATTTTTTGAAATTTCTCTACGCCGATTTTAAGCTCTTCTTCGCTAACATTGTTTGCATTTAAAATATCAGGATGATATTTTTTTGCTAAATTGCGGTATTGTTTTTTTACCGCATTTAAATCTGCATTATTTGGAAGTTCTAAAATAGCAAAAGCTTCATCAAGACTTAATTCTTTTTTAGAACTTTTTAAATTTGAAAGACTTGCAATAAAAGCATCTAATTCGCTTTTTGCTATATCAAAGGCTTTAGCGATTTGCTCTAAAATTTCACGCTTTTTAGCATTAAAATCTGCATCGATTAAAGCCATAAAAACAAGCACACGCAAGACATTAAAACGCTCATTTTTAGGTAAAGGCACTTCTTTTAAAAAATCTTTTGCCACATAAAAAGCATCGCTTAAATTTTCTTTATGTTCGTTAAAACTTGCTTTTAAAAAAGCTCTTTCTTTTTCATCTTTGGCATTTGCATCTAAAAGATCTTTGATCATTTCAGCTTCATTTTCACTTACTCTGCCATCGCTTTTTGCAATTTTTGCCAAAAGTGCGATAACATAGTAATTCATACGCCTTTTAAACTCATCCAGTCTTTCTTCCATAACCCCACGAGCAAAACCCTTAGCAAAGCCTTTAGCTCCTCTTGTAGCTGAGTTTAAAAAATCCTGTTTTCCCCAAGTTTTATAATACCAGTAAAACACCAAAACAACGAGTATAATTAAAACTAAAGTCATTGGATTTGCTCTTTAAAACTTTCAAAATAAAGCTTATCAAGTTCAGCCTTGCTTAACTCAATGCTATCAAGTTTAAAATGTTTTTGGCTTGTACTCACACCTAATTTATAAGCTTTTACTCCAAATTCTTTAGCTAAATTTAAAAAAGCTTCTTCATTTTCTTTACTAAGCCCTACTATAGCACGACTTGCACTCTCATCAAAAATCATTTTTTCATCATCAAAACCACTTGTTAAATTTGCACCCACACTAGAAATAGCAAACATTTTTGCCAAAGTCATAGCAATACCCCCTATTCCTACGCTATTGGCACACTCAAGTAAAGAATTTTGATTGGCTTTATAAAGCAAATCCCAAAGTGCAAGTTCAGCTTTATAATCAAGCTCTTTAAGACTTCCTGATACTTTTTTATCTTGGATTTTCATTACCATAGATCCGCCAAATTCTCCTAAACTTTCACCCAAAAGATAAACGCTTAAATTTTCTTTTTCAAAACTAGCTTTTAAGGTTTTATTTGCATCTTCTAAAACCCCTACGCTTACTATAGTAGGACTTGGATAAATACTTACGCCTTCAGTTTCATTATAAAGTGAAACATTGCCACTGACTACTGGGGTATTTAACTCTTTACAAGCTTCTTTAATACCTTCGCAACCTTGTGCGAATTGCCACATCACTTCAGGATTTTGCGGATTTCCATAATTTAAACAATCGCTTATTGCCAAAGGCTTAGCTCCTGTGCAAGCAACCTTTCTTCCTGCAGAAGCTACTGCTAAAGCTGCTCCTATTTTAGGATTTACATAATTTAAGCGTGAATTACATTCTATAGCCATAGCCACACTTGCACCATTTTCTTTGATACGAATAACACTAGCACCTAATTTTCCATCAGCTTTTATGGTATTGGTTTGCACGCTTGAATCAAATTGATCATAAATAAAAGCTTTATTATTAATATTTTCATTTTGAAGCATTTGTATAAAAAGCTCTTGAATGCTTGATTTTAACTCAAATTTATAATTTTTAATTTCACTTAAATATTTTGGCTCGCTTGTAGGACGGCTTAAAATCGGTGCCTTTTCACTTAAAGGCTCGATAGGAATAAGCCCTACAAGCTCATCATGCCAAAAAAGCTCCATTTTTCCTGTATTGGTAACTTCACCCATAACCACAGCATCTAAATCCCATTTTTTGAAAATTTCTATAACCTTATCTTCATAGCCTTTTTTCGCACAAATAAGCATTCTTTCTTGAGATTCGCTAAGCATTAACTCATAAGGAGTCATACCGCTTTCACGCATAGGAGTTTTATCTAAGTAAAGTTTCATGCCACTGCCACTTCTTCCTGCCATTTCAAAAGAACTTGAAGTAAGCCCTGCAGCACCCATATCTTGAATACCCACAATATAATCGGTTTTAAAAAGCTCTAAACAAGCCTCCATAAGAAGTTTTTCACTGAAAGGATCGCCAATTTGCACTGTAGGACGCAAAGATTTGCTTTCTTCATTGAAGCTATCACTTGCCATAACCGCTCCACCAAGTCCATCACGCCCTGTTTTTGAACCCACATAAATCACAGGATTTCCTACACCTTCAGCCTTAGCATAAAAGATATCTTCACTTTTACAAACCCCTAAAGCAAAGGCATTAACTAAGATATTTCCATTAAAACACTCATTAAAAGCACATTCTCCACCTATAGTTGGCACACCCATGCAATTTCCATAATGAGAAATTCCATTTACCACGCCTTTAACAAGGTATTTTTGATGTTTGCCACATTTTTCATCATGAATATCGCCAAATTTTAAAGAATTTAGCCCCGCAACCACTCTTGCACCCATAGTAAAAACATCACGCAAAATTCCCCCTACTCCTGTAGCCGCACCTGCAAAAGGTTCGATAAAACTAGGGTGATTGTGACTTTCCACTTTAAAAACCGCTGCCATACCTTGCCCGATATCAATAACCCCTGCGTTTTCACCTGGACCTTGAATCACCCAAGGTGCTTTAGTTGGAAAACCATTAAGATATTTTTTACTGGATTTATAAGAGCAATGCTCACTCCACATCGCAGAAATAACCCCAAGTTCTAATAAATTTGGCTCACGTCCTAAAATTTCTAAAATTTGTGCATATTCTTCATCGCTGATTTTATGTGCTTTTATGGTTTCTTTATCCATTTCTATCCTTTCATTTTCCTAAACAAAAATTACCAAACATTTCGTCTAAAATTTCATCTCTTTGAAAATCTTTGGTAAATCTTGCAAGTTCATTAATAGCTAAATTAAGCTCAAAAGCAAAAAGCTCTAAAGAACTTTCCTCTAAAAGCCCCTTAGCTCTAAAAATCGCTTCACTTGAAATTTTACAAGCATTAATAAGATCTAAAGAACTTACCATAATACCTTCGCTATCAAAAGAATTAAGATAATTTTGCAATTCTTCTTTTAACAAAGTAATGTCTTTTTGAGCACTAAGCTTGATAAAATTTTTATTTTGAGTATTTTTGAAAACATTTTCTAAATCACTTTTATTTAAAATCCAAAAGATTTTTTTATCAGTATTTGCTAATAAGTCAAAAATTTTCTCATCTTCCTTATCTTGCACTCTTGAAGCATCAAAGACTGCCAAAATAATATCTGCATCTTCTAAACTTTTTTTACTTAAAGCTACGCCGATTTGTTCTATAACATCTTTACTTTCCCTAATACCCGCTGTATCTATAATGCGTAATAAATGCGTTCCTAATTTAAAGCTCTCTTCTATAGTATCACGAGTGGTGCCTGCTATATCTGAAACAATAGCTCTTTCATAAGAAAGCAAGGCATTTAAAAGCGAAGATTTGCCTACATTTGGCTTACCTACAATAGCGATTTTAAAACCTTCTATGAGTCCTTTTTTGCTTTGAGAAAGTGTATAAATTTCTTTTAAAATTTTAGAATTTTCTTCACACATAGTAGAAATTTGTTCTAATAAATCAGAAGGTAAATCATCATCAGCATAATCAATGCTAGTTTCTACAAAAGCCAAGGTTTTAACCAAATCTGTGCGAATTTTTTCTAAAAGTTCTCCTAAGTTTCCTTGCATGTTGCGTGCTATAATTTTAGCTGCAAGTGCAGATTTTGAAAGTATGAGATCTTGTATATTTAAAGCTTTTAAAGGAGTCATTTTACCATTTAAACACGCTCTTTTGCTAAATTCCCCTGCTAAAGCAAATCTTGCTCCTAAACTCACAAGTTCTTCGAGTAAAGCTTCACTCACACTAAATCCTCCATGAGTTTGAAACTCTACTATATCTTCCCCTGTAAAACTATAAGGGGCTTTAAAATATATCATTATAGCTTCATCGATAATTTCATTATTTTGATTAAAAAGTTTTGTAAAAGTAGCATGGCGGGGGGTGAGTTTGGTTTTGTGGCTAAGCTTTAAGGCAAATTCTAAAGCCCTTTCACCGCTTAATCTTACAATAGAAATCGAACCCACACCATGAGCTGTGGCAATAGCCGCTATAGTATCACTCATCTTTTTTGAAAAAGTCGTTTATTACAACAAATCTTTGATCATTATTTTGCTTAATTCCTACATACTTATCTGGAAATTCAGCTCTTAACTGCTCTAAAGCGATTTTTATCAAAACCCCATCTAAAGGTTTGGTTTGTCCGCGTCCATGAATTTTAATTTTTTCAATCACGCTTTGTAAATAAAGCTGCATACCTTGAATTTGATTTTCTAAAAATTGAGCGATCTCAAGGCGTACTAAAAGATTATATTTTAAATTGATCCAATTATGCAAAAGATAAGAAATAGCCTTGTAACGATGCGCTTCTTTGCCTATCATCAAAGCAGCATCTTCCCCATCCAATCGAATCAAAACACAATCTTCATCATACATTCTAAGTTCACTAAGCTCTATTTTAAACTGGGAGCTTTCTAAAAGTTTTACAAGCTGAATACGAATCTCATCTAAAATATCCTGAGTATTACGCACTCCTTTGCTTTCTCGATGAAAACTATCAAAAATTTCATCACTTTTTACTGTGTATTTTTCTTTTTGACTTTTATTTTTTTCATTTTTTATTTCAATCTTGTTTTCTTGTTTTGGCTCATGTGTTTCTGGTTTGTGATTTTTTGAACTTGTAAATTCTTTTTTAGGATTTTTTTTCAAAATCCTTTTTTTTGCTTTAGCCTCTATAATTGCCTTTTTTCTTCCAAATCCAAAAAAACCTTTTCTTGGATGCTGAATAATCTCATATTCTAAGTCCATCACAGAACATTCTAAACTTCTTGAAGCTTCTGTTAAGGCACTTTGAAGATCAATGGCTTCGATTTTCATTTTTCATGCTCCGCTTGTTTTTTGTGATGTTCTTTAGCAAATATTTTATTGATAACCCATTGTTGAACCAAAGAACAAAGGTTATTTACAAACCAATAAAGCGTAAGTCCTGCTGGGAAAGTGATAAAGAAAAAAGTAAAAATCACTGGTAAAAATTTCATAATCTTAGCTTGCATAGGATCTTGTATAGTCATAGGTGTAATAAGCTGTTGTAAAAACATCGTTGCACCCATTAAAATAGGCAAAATAAAATAAGGATCCATTACCGATAAATCATGTATCCAAAACGCCCAAGGAGCTGCTTTTAGCTCAATAGCATTAAGCAAAACGCGATAAATAGCAAAGAAAATAGGAATTTGTAAAAGTATAGGTAAACAACCACTCATAGGATTTGCACCATGTTTTTTATAAAGCTCCATCATATGCATATTCATTTTTTGTGGATCGCCTTTATAACGCTCTCTAATATCTTTCATTTTAGGAGCAAGATCTTTAAGTTTATTCATAGAAATCATAGACTTATAAGTTAGTGGGAATAAAATAATACGCACAATTAAAGTCATCACAACGATAGCCCAACCCCAATTTCCTATATACTGATGCAAGAAATTCAAAAACTCAAACATAGGCTTAGCAATAAAAGTAAACCAACCATATTCAACAACTGCTTCAAGGCGTGGATCTATACTTCTTAAAATCACATGTTCTTTAGAACCTATATAACCCCCTGCTTTAAATTCATTATCACTATAAGCAAAAACTATAGGGTTTTTATTAGCATCTTTGCTGATTGCTACATTTAAAGGTTTATCAAAATTATAAAAGAAAGTTGCATAGTATCTATCAAAAGCCGAAGTCATTACGACATTATTAGCACTTTCATCCTTTTCTACATCTCCATCTTTATAAGTTTCGATGGTTTCTTTATTATCCATTACCAAGGCACCATGAACTGTATAACTATCTACGGCAATATTTGGACGATATCCTGGACTTATAAAATAATTTGCATTCTTGCTGAGTTTAACTTCTATCTCATAATTTCCTTTTGGATAAAAAGTAATATCTTTTTCGATTTTCAATCCAGAAAGATTTTGAGTGAGTTTTAAAACTTGACTTCCATTTTCATCAACAAAAAGATTGCTAGCGTTAGCAATATAAGGAATTTTAAAAGCCTCTGAGTTAATACTTGGATCACTAAAACGCATTTCTAAAGGATAAGGACTATTTTCCTTGCTCACAAGATTTATAAATTCCCCTTTCTCATTTTGGTATTTTTTATCTTTCAAATAAAAAGCAGAAATTCTACCAAAAGAGTCAATTTGTGCTTCAAAATGCTTGCTTTGAACCTTAGATATCACACTATCTTGCGAAACTAAAGCTGCACTTGGAGTATTTGTGGTGGTATTTTGTATATTAGGAGTGTTATTTATGCTTGTGTTTTGTTGATTTTGTTGTGTAATGTTTTGTTCTATTTTTAAAGGTTGCTTTGGAATGAAAAAATAATCATAAACAACAAAAAATAAAAAAGAAATCACAACAGCCAAAAGTATACGCTTTTGCTGAAAAATATTATTTGAATTATTCACTGATTTGTCCTTTTAAAGATGATTTTTATAAGATAAAAACTTTTATTTTTATAAGGTATATATAAAAAACAAAGTTGTTTTTTTGCTAAAAATATAGGCTTAAAACATAAATTCATAGGATAAAAATTTTTAGAAACTCTAGGATAATCAAATCCCCCTTTAAAAAAAGGGTTACATCTTAAAATTCTAAAAAAAGTAGAAAAAAAAGCTAGAAAAAAATTCTTTTTTTGAAACTGCCAAAGCGCATACTCAGAACAACTAGGATAATACCTACAAACAGCGGGTTTTAAAGGGCTTAAGAATTTCTGATAAAAACGGAGTATTTTTAGGCATATCATTTGAAACATTCTAGTTTTTTCAATCCCCATTTTAGATTTTTTTCTAACCTAGAAAAAGAAAGTTCAGTGATTTCATTTTTAGCTACAAAAATATATTTGCCATCTTGAAGATATCTTTCAAACTTAGCAAACAAAGCCCTTAAAATTCGTTTTGAACGATTTCTAACCACTGCTTTTCCAACTTTTTTACTAGCAACAACTGCTATTTTTTTTTCATAACTATTCAGATAAAAAATGATCACACCTTCGCAATGCCATTTTTTACCTACTTTATATACAGATGAAAATTCCTCGTTTGTGCTAAATTTATAAAAATTTTTCACACAGCAAGTCTTTTTCTACCTTTAGCGCGTCTTGCATTGATCACCTTGCGACCATTTTTAGTTTTCATACGAACACGGAAACCATGAGTGCGTTTTCTTGGAGTGCCATGTGGCTGATAAGTTCTTTTCATTTGATTTTTCCTTAAAAAATTATAAAATAAACTTGTATTTTATCTTAATCTTACTTATAAATTGCTTTTGATTAAGAGTAATTTTTAAATTCTTTTGATAAATTCTAAAAATTATTTTTAAAAGGTTAAAAATGTCAGAATTTAAAATTATCGATTTAAGACAAGAAGATTTAGATATTTTACAAGAAATGATCATAGAATTTGCAAAATACGAAGATATGTTAGATTTTCTTCAATGCACGAAAGAAAAACTGGAACATTCTTTACTAAAAAATAAATTTGCTCGTGCTTTTTTGTTAAAAGAAAATGAAAAAACTATAGGCTATATGATTTATTTTTATACTTTTTCGTCTTTTTGGGGCAGCGGTGGAATTTATCTTGAAGATATTTATATACGAGAAGATTTTCGTAAAAAAGGTTATGGGAAAGCTGTTTTTAAATTTTTAGGAGAAATTTGCAAAAAAGAAAATTTAAAAAGACTCGACTGGGTTTGCTTAAATGATAATATTTTAGGTATTAATTTTTATGAAAGTTTAAACGCTAAACATCTCAAACAATGGAGAAATTATCGTCTAAGTGGAGAAAATTTAGAAAAATTGTGTGATTTATGATAAGAAGTCTTTATTATTTAAAAGCTATGGGATTTAACTTTGTTGACACACATATAAACCACTTTGAACAAGTACAAAATTTTCAAGAATTAAAACAACTTGTTTCATCTTGCACCTTATGCCAATTTTCCAAAACAAGAAAATTTAGTCTTATGGAGCCTAAGATAAAAAATGCCAAACTACTAATTCTTGATGTTTTTGGGCAAAAGAGTGAAAATGAAAGTGGAATTTTACTTAATTCAAAAAAAGGTGAAAAATTAAAACACTATATTTATCAAATTTTAGGGCTTTGCGATGAAGATTTTTATTTTTCTTATTTATTTAAATGTTTTTGTAATGGAAAATTTGATGATTTTTCGCTACAATCTTGCTTACCATTTTTCTGGAACGAACTAAAACTGATTCAACCTGCTTTTTTGCTTTGTCTAGGAGAATACACATTTAAAAGCTTGGGATTTAAAGATTATCACATTTTAAAAGGTGAAGTTTTTGCTTATAAAAATTTTTTCATAATGCCAAGTTATGATTTAGATTTTATAGAAAAAAATCCAAGTTATGAAAAAAATTTCATACAAGATTTAAAAAAAATTAAAGGATTTTTATGAAAAAAATATTTCTAATATTTTTCTTATCTTGCTTTTTGCTTAATGCAAAAGAGCAAAAATTAGTCGATGTAAAACCTGTTGAAAATTTTTATCCTAAATTAAGCGTTCAAGAATGCAACACAAACTGTCTTTTTGATCTTTTAGAATCAAGATTGTATCTCAGTTTTTTAAGTGAATTTGTAGATCAAAACGATCAATTTTTATCCAATGTTTATGCAAAATTATTAAATTCCATTACTGATTTTGAAAAAAATGTTCAAAAAATTACTTCTGTTAAACTTGCGATAATTATCCCAGAAAAAACTATAAAAAGTTACTCAAATACTATAATAAATTCAAGCATAGCTTATCTTTTAAGACAAAGAGCCGAAATCAAAGTAAAAGTTTTTTTAACCGGCACAGAAGATAGTGATAAAATTCGAGCCGCGCTTGATGCAGCGCAAGCTCAAGGATATCAGTATGCCATAGCTGGATTTACTCTAAAAGGTGCTAATGAGTTGAAAAATTACTCAGGAAATATGAAAATTTTCATACCAACTATCCATAAAAACAACATACAAATTTCAAATCAAAATATTATTTTTGGAAGTATTGACTATGATGCTCAAATTGCCACACTTTTAAGCAAATCAAATGCTAATATCGCAATATTTAGCGATGGCTCTGCCTTATCAAGCAATCTAAATTCAAGAATTCTTGCTCAAAATAATAATGCTAGAATATATACCATAGAAGGTGAGAAGCTTGATTTTAGCAGACTTTTAAGATCACAAGGCGGAGTTAATAATGCCTCAATATTTTTTAACACTCCATTGATCAAAACAGCTCTAGCAAGTTCTCAACTAAGAATTTACAACATTCATCCTTATGTGCTTTTATCCACTCAAATCAACTATAATCCAACATTTTTAAGTTTAACACAACAAGGAGATAGAGAAAATTTCATCATTGCTAATTCCATCAATAACCACGATGATAACTTAGTCTATCTTAATGAAATTTTTAATCAAAGTATAGATTATAACTGGATTGCTTATGCTACTAGTATAGGAGTTGATTACTTTTATACCGAATTCTTAAATAAAAAAAGCGAAAGTTTATTTGATGAGAAAATCAAAAATTCTCAAGTTGATTACAAAGTGCGTCTTATGCAAGGCAAACAAGCAAGCTTTGAAGAATTAAAATAATTCTTCAAAGAGCTTTTTTAACTGCATATCCATTCTAGCTGGTTTTTCGTTTTTAATAAAAGCTAAAGTTAATTCCATTTTAAAAAGCAAAATTTCATCTTTATAAATTTCTTGTAAAATTTCCACAGAAGCATTTTTGACTTCTAAAATTTTTGTTTTAATCTCTATCATATCTCCAAGTTTTGCAGGTTTTAAGAAATTGCAATTTGCTTTTGCAAGCAAAAAATGTCCCTTAGACGCATCAAAAATATCTACTTTTTTATTGAAAAAAATTTCACTTCTTGCTCTCTCGCAAAATTTTAAATAATTACTATGATACACCACTCCACCCGCATCAGTATCTTCATAATACACACGCATTTTCATCGCTTTACCTTAAAAAATATTTTACATTTAAAAAACATTGGATTATACAACGGAAATTCTTTGATATCGCTTTTTAGTTTATATTAAAAAATTCCGTCCAATCTTAATTTAATAAAGTTTTTTAATAATATTAAATATATATTATAAAAATAAAATTAAAAAATAACTTTTTTATTATTAATATTATTTAAATATTTTATTTATAATTAATATATATTTAAGAATATTATAATTATAATTACGCTTACTTTTAATGATATTTACAGATATTGTTAAATAGTTAAAATATAATAATCAATATTCAAGGACATCTATGCCAGCTATTAAGCTTTTTAACTTCACGGGGGGGGGGTATAGAGAAATTTTGTTTTAAACTTTCTATTGTTACCTTCTTAAGCATCAACGCTTTTGCAGCCACTCAAGCAAATACTACAGACAATCGAAATTTCAATATTCCAGAGCATTATTTTAATGATAATGAACTTTATGATAAAAGCAATTCTACTTATAAAAAACTCCAAGGTATAAATTAT
>NZ_RYYK01000004.1:0-177805 GCF_004379055.1 Campylobacter sp. US42a | reverse complement strand
ATTGCTAATGAATCAGCTATTATTTCTAGTACAGTAAGTGATATAGCTAATAATATCTTAGAAGATGTTAAGAAGAAGAGGTTTTAACCTTAGATAACTAGCTAAAAGCTAGTTATCTCTAAATTTACTTATTGATTTAAAATTTGATTTTTACTCTTACATAAATTCTGCCAATTTGAAGCACTTTTGATTTCAAGACATTGTTTTAAACTTTCTTTTTCAGCTTGTACATTTTGCATTCTTTCATAAGTTAAGGCTTGGATATATAAAGCTCTTGCTCTATCTTCATCTGAAAGTTTTAATTTAAGTAAATCTGTTAAAACAGCTAAACTTTCTTCATTTTTATTGATTTTAGTCAAAGCATCAAGATATATAAATTCTAAATTAGGACTAAAAAGATTTATACCTTTAAAATTTTGATAGTCAATGGCCTTAGGTGCGTAAGTTAAAATAGTTGTTTGCATATTATGATCATTAGCGTAAGAAAGTAAAGCATCGTAGGCTTCTACCATACTAAAATTCATTGGAAAACTTTCTAAAATTTGCAAAATTTTAATGGCTTGATTGTAGTCATTTAAGCGCAATAAAGATAAAAATTGCAAATAATAAGCCTTAAAATTCTCATCATCACTTTTTAAAATTCTAGAATTAGCTATGTCTTTAGAAATTTTAATCACCTGAGGATATTGTTTATTGTCAAAAAGAATAGATGCTTTTTGAAGACCATAAAATATAGAATCTTCATTATAATTTTTATCTATATAATCAAGTGCTTGTTCAACATTAGAAGTTCTGATAAGACAAGCTAACATTTGTTTTTTATTCTCAATTTTCTGACCTATATCATAAGCACTAAAACGCATAAAAATATTTGCAGCATTGATACAATTATCAGCTTTTATCGCATTTTTTAAATCATTAATGGCTGCTTTCTCTAAAAATTGAGTAGCATTTGGAATTTTTTTACTTTCTATAAGATCTTTATAAGCTAAAATAGCACTAAAATTTCCCTCTTTATAATAAAGTGCAACATCTTCATCTAAAGCTTTATTTGCAATATTCTCATCTTTATTTGCATATTGCTTCATTAAATCTGTATAACGCTGATGCAAAAAGCTTGCATTATTATCACCTAAAGCAAAGAATACCTCATCACTTGCTTTTTTAATTTCATCTAAATACTTACCATCTAAATAATCATCCATATATAAATCAAGGTATTTTTTAGCATCACTAGATCTGTTAGTATGTGATAAAACTAAGGCTAAATCTTTTAAAGTTTCTTCATAACTTGGATCAAGTTTTGACATTTTAGCAAAGGCATCTTCATAAATACTTGCACTTATATCAAATTGTCCTTTTTGATTAAATAATTTAGCAAGTTCTAAAGATCTTGGAATATCTTTTCCAAAATATTCAGGATTGGCTTTTAAAATGGTATTAATATACTCTATAGCTTTATTTACTTGCTCATTTGAAAGCAAATTCTTTGCCAAACTCATAGCTGCTCTTGCAGCTAAATCTAAATTTTTTGTATTAAAATAAGTATTTTCATAAATATTTACAGCTTTTTCTTTTTCATTTAAATTATAAATATAGTCTGCATAATCAAGTTTTGATAACTGAGTAAAATAATTATTAGGTTGTTCATTATCCAAAATCGACATTGTATACTCTACATCAGCACGCTGAGCTAAAGCGATATAAGTTCTTAACATTATATGTAAAACTTCTGAAAAATTTTTATCACTTGTAAAAGTACGCGTCCAATTTTTAGCATCATCAATCATCTTTTCTAAAATTTGTTGATCACGCATACTTGGATCTTGAGTGTAAAGTTTATTTTGAGCTCTTAATTTATAAAGTATAAATTCACTAGCAAAAATACTGCCACGATATCTATTGATAGCATTTTGTGCATCAATCACAACTTGATTGTAATTAGCCTTATCGTATTCTTTTTTGATGCGTAAATAAGTATTGATATCTGCACTTTGAGGAATAACAACAGGATCAGAATTTAAATCTAAAGCTCCAACATAAGGCAAACTCTCATGTGGAAAATTGATATTAAAATCAAGTCCATCATAGTCTTTAACGCGTACTAGTTCTGGTGTAAAAATAAAAGTAAAAGCCTTACTTTTATGCGAACTTGATGAACTGAGTTCTTTATCTATATAAATATTTTGAGAAGTGTCAAACATTCTTGCTTGTATTTTTGGCAAAATGATCATTTTAATTTTTTGAGCTTCTTGTATAAATTTTAAATCAAAAGCAGAAAAACTCTGATCTTTTAATTTATTATCAACCATACCTGCAATATCACATTCAAAATGAACTTTTGCTTCGGTAATAAATTTTTGACATGTAAATTCTAAATCATTACTCGCATGTAAAACTGCAAAAGCTTGATTATTTTCGCGACCCGTATTTAAAACAAGCTCAAAAGCAAAAGCATTTAAAAAACTTAATAAAATTAAAAATAATATTCTCATAAAAATAATTATAGCAAAACTCTTATAACATTAACAATATAGCAAAAGTGCTTACACAAACACAACAAGCTAAAATAAAATTTTGTATAAAACTAAACTTAATATTATAAACCCTATCATTTTTCATAAATAAAGCATGAATTAAAATCTTTAAATACGCATAAAGCATAATAACAGAAGATAAAGCCACAAAAAGCGCCAAATACCAATATCCATTTAAAATTGCTGTATTTAAAATCATAAATTTACCCCAAAATACTCCAAAAGGCGGGATACCTGCTAAAGAAAGCACACTAATGCTTAAACAAAAAACAATTAAAGGTTTTTTAACCAAAAGCCCATTTAAACTCTCATAAGAATTATTCTCATAATTGCTTAAAATCATAAATACAGCATAATTTGCAAAAGCAAATAAAGTCCAATATCCAAAAATAGCAAGCAAAATTCCATCAAAATTTTGTTCTTTTAATAAAGGAATGCAAGCTACCAAAACCAAAGAAGAATGCACTACAGAACTATAAGCAAACATTTTTTTGATATTGTTTTGACTTAGAGCCGCAAAAGCGCCTATAAGCATAGAAAAAATCGCTAGAACTATTATGATATATTCAAAACCTGTATTATTTAAAAAATCAAACAAACGAATAACCACAACCAACATGGCAACTTTTGGCACAACTGAAATAAAAGCAACCAAATTTGTATGTGCTGCATAATACACATCTTTAAGCCAAAAATGAAAAGGTGCCAAAGAAAGCTTGATTGCACAAAGAACAAAAATCATCACTCCGGCACCCAAAAGCATGGGATCTTTTTGAAACTCATTTTTTAACGCTAAATTAGCAGATAAATCTAAAGTTCCTGTTTTTAAATAAATAAAAGCTACAGCCATAACAAAAAACCCAGCTCCTACAGCCGCTACACTAAAGTATTTTATCGCACTTGAAATAGCATTATCACTTCCACGCATTGCTATTAAAGTATAAAGTGCTAAAGAAGAACTTTCAAGTCCTATAAAAATAAGCACTAAATTTGAGCTTGAAACCATCAAAAGCAAAGATGCGATCATAAATAAAAATAAAGCATAAAATTCACCTTGATTTTCTTCTTTTTGCATTAAAAGATATAAAAATGAAAAACACAAAATCACCAAAGAAGCATAAAATGAAACAATATCATTATTTAAAGTGGCCAAAAAAGCTTTTGCTTCTAAACCTTGAGCATTTGCATTATTTAAAATCAAAAAAGCACTTACAATTAAAGATAAAGAACTTATACCGATATAAAACGATCGATGAAATTTCCAAAAACCAGAGCAAAGCAAAAGAACTATTGCAGTTGTAATTAAAAATAAAAATGGATAAGATAAGCTTATATTTAAAAGTTCTAAATTTAAAAAATTATTTAACATTTGCCTCTCCTATTTTAGATAAAAAATCTAAAGTATTTTGCTCAACAGCTCTAATATTCATTGTTTTTATAAGATTATCCACATCTTTTTGTATCGGCTTTAAAAGTATATTTGGCATAAGCCCTAGTCCAAAAATCATTACTATAATGCACACAAGCGCTGCTATTTCTCTAAGGCGTAAAGAAAAACTCTCTATAAAGCTTTGTTTTTGCATGAAAAATATTTTTCTAAATACTGCGAACATATAAATTGCTCCCAAAATAATCACCAAACCTGCCAACAAAGCGTAAAATAAATTAATCTTTGCTATACCTAAAAGAATTAAAAACTCTCCAACAAAAGAAACAGTTAAAGGCAAAGAAACGCTTGCGAGTAAAATTAACATAAAGAAAATTGAAAATAAAGGTGCTTTTTTGGCCAAAGAATGGTAAAAAGAAATATCATAAGTATGATATCTTTGGTATAAAAGTTCAACCATTAAAAATAAAGCTCCCGTTACAATACCGTGTGCAAACATATAAAAAACCGCACCACTAATACCCAAAGCATTTAAAGAAAAAATTCCCAAAATCATCACACCAAGATGTGAAATAGAACTATAAGCGATCAATTCTTTAATATTTTCTGCCCTATAAGCAATTAAAGCATTATAAACGATACTCACTATACATAAAGCTACAATTAAAGGCATAAAATACACACTCGCATCTGGAAAAAGTGGTAAACAAAAAAGCAAAAATCCAAAAGGAGCCATTTTAAAAACTACAAGCATTACAGAAACAAGAACAGGCGAATTTGCATAAACCTTAGGTGCCCAAGTATGAAGTGGAAATAAAGGAGCTTTGATAGCAAAAGCGATAAAAAATGCTCCAAAAAGTAAAAGTTGCTCTGTAAAATTTACTGCCGAGGCATTATTTTTCCAAATTTCTAAGTCAAAAGTGAAGATGTTTAAAAGTTGATAATTTAAATAAGCTTGATAAATCAATGCTATAAGCATTAAAATTGAACCCGCAAAAGCATAGATAAAAAATTTCACCCCTGCTCTAAAATCTTTACCATAAACTCCCATAATATAAAGCAAAGGCAAAAGAGAAAATTCCCAAAAAACATAAAATAACAAACCATCTTTTGCACTAAAAAGTCCCATAATAGCAAATTCTAAAAAGAATATACAAGATACAAGCGCTTTTTGTTCCAGCTTTAAAAATAAAAAGCTTAAAAATATCATCAAAGAACTTAAAAGCATCAATATAAGTGCGATACTGTCTACTCCTACATGAAAGCTAAAAAATTTCAAAATTTTAAAAGAGAGATTATAATCAAAGCTTATCCCTTGTAAAAAATCCGCAAAAATATCCAAATTTAAAGCCAAAATCATAAAACTTACAACAACGCTAAAAACCTTAACGCCTCCACGATTTAAAAGCAAAACCACAAAAGCAGAAATTAAAGGAAAAAATATCAAATAATTTAGCATTTTACACCATCCATACCAAAATCAACAAAATCACAAAAGCTGCCACCAAAAATCTAAGCATTAAGTTTAAACTGTTTGGCATAATCATTTTTTGTGAAATATTTTGAGAATACAAAGCAATTTTTTCAACTATTCTATCAAAAATATAAAGATCACAATGCTTTAAAATCGCACATAAGCTTTCATATTTTGAAACGATAAATTGATGATAGAATTTAGGAATGAAATAATCATTGCTTAAAAGCTTGTGAATTTTATTTTCTTCAATACTTTCTTTAAACCAAGAATTTTTATAAGCAAAAATAGCCAAAATTACACCCAAAATAGCTGCTACACTCGCACAAATCATTACAATTTGATTTTGTGCATCAATAAAAACTAATTTTGTGCTTAAATATTCAAAAAAACTATGTTCAAAAAATCCTGCAACAATAGCTAAAACCATCAAAGGACTCATAGCCAAAAGTGCGATTTTACTTGCTTCATGTGGATGTTCATCATGTCTTGCAGGGGTAAAAAATACCAACATTAAAAGTCTAAAGCTATAAAATGCTGTTAAAAAAGCTGCGATTAAAAGCACTAAAAAAATACCATGGTGAAAAGAAATGAAAGAATATCCTAAAATCAAATCTTTAGAGAAAAATCCTGCAAAAGGATAAATTCCTGCTAAAGCTAAAGATCCTATACACATCAAAATAGCCGTAAATTTTAAAGGTTTAAAAAGTCCACCCATTTTTTTAATGTCTAATTTATCATTCATAGCATGCATTACATTTCCAGCACCTAAAAAAAGTAAAGATTTAAAAAAAGCATGTGTAGCTAAGTGAAATAAAGCTATACCATAAGCCCCAAGTCCTGCAGCCACAAACATATATCCAAGTTGCGATAAGGTAGAATAAGCAATAATGCGTTTTAAATCCCTAGCCACCAAAGCCATAGAGGCTGCAAAAATCGCTACAAAAGCTCCAAGCAAGGCAATAATATAAGAAACCTCAGGAACTAAATCATAAAGGGTGCTTGCACGAATTACCAAATAAACCCCCGCTGTTACCATGGTTGCTGCATGGATTAATGCAGAAACAGGAGTTGGCCCTGCCATAGCATCAGCAAGCCAAGTGTGAAAAGGAAATTGTGCAGATTTTCCCATAGCTCCTATAAATAAACAAGTTGCGATTAAGATCAAAGCGTTGTGATCTAGGCTTTGTGCCATGGAAAAAACTTCATCATATTTTAAAGTTCCTGCTTGTAAATAAAGCCAAAAAATTCCTAAAAGCATACCCAAATCCGCAATACGATTCATAATAAAAGCTTCATTAGCCGCAAAAGAATAGGTAGCGTTTTTATACCAAAAACCTATGAGCAACCAAGAGCAAAGCCCAACGCCTTCCCAACCTACAAAAAGTCCTAAGAAATTATCACTCATAACTAAAAAAAGCATAGAAAAGACAAAAAGCCCCAAATAAGCAAAAAATTTATTAAAACCTTCATCATGAGCCATATAAAAAATACTATAAAAATGCACACAAGTAGCTACAATACCTACAACACTCATCATAGTAAGCGAAATGGCATCTATATCAAAGCCAAAATTTACTCCAGCAAACCATTCAAACAAACTCACATTAAAAGCTTCATTGCAAAAAAGCAAATACAAAGAACAAAAAGCACTTAAAGCTATTAGAAGCGAACAAATTATCCCTACAAATTGTTTTTTCTCACTCAAAGCAAAACAACTTGCAAACAAAAAAGCTATAAAAGGACTAAAAAGAGAAATCAAAGCTAAATTTTGCATACTAAGCCTCCACTTCTTTTAAGCTTTTTAATTCCAAAGTGCCTTTTCTTCTATACCAAAGCACACACAAAGCTACACCAACAGCTACTTCACAAGCCGCTACACCCATGATAAAAAGTGCAAAAACCTGTCCATTTAAATCATTGTGCATTTTAGAAGCTGCTACTAAGGCTAAATTAGCACTATTTAATAAAATTTCACTCGAAATAAAAAGCATGATGAGATTTTGTCTTTTTAAAATCCCTACAAGCCCTATGACAAACATTAAAATAGCTATAAAAAAATACTTTTCTATCATTGTTTTTCCTTTGTCAGCTCTTTATGAGTAAGCACTATAGCACAAACTAAAGCAATCAAAAGTAAAATGGCTATAAATTCAAAAGCCAAAAGATATTTTGAAAAAATCGCTAAAGCCAGTTGTTTATTAAAATCAAATAAAGCAGGATCGTTTAAAGGCAAATCCGTGCTGATATTTTGGTATTTAAAACCTATAAGCATGGCCAAAAGTAAAATCGCACTTAAAACCACCAAAGTAAAAAAACTTTTTTTAGCTTTAAGTTGTTCTTTAAATTCTTTAGAAGCATCAAAAAACATCATCGCAAAACTATAAAGTCCAAGCACAGCTCCACTATAAACAATAATTTGTATCACGCCTAAAAACTCTGCATCAAGTAAAAAATAAAATCCTGATAAAAACACCATTCCACCTGCTAAAGCCGAAAGAGAATAAAGCATATTTTTACTTAAAACCGCAATGCCAAAAAAACCTAAAACCACTACACTAAAAAATACAAAAGCTAAATTTTCTATCATTTGTTTTCTCCTTGCTCTTGTGTGTCTTGATTTTCTAAGGCACTTTCAAGCATCGCATCGTAATAATTTGGTGTTTTTACCACCAATAAATCAGCATCTTTTCTAAGGCTTCCCGCTCCTTCAAATTCAACTTGATTTTTAAGCTTATCAATAGGAGTTAAAAAATCTTGCTTATAGCCAAAATAAGATCTTTGTTCAGCCGCATTTTCATACTCTGTTCCATGTACTATAGCAAGCTCAGGACAAACCTCAGCGCAAAAACCACAATAAATACAACGCCCTAAATTAATACTATAATTTCCTACTTTTTTACGCCCATTTTCATCTAAAGAAGTTTCCATTCTAATACAATTGCTAATACAAATTTTTTCGCAAAGCCCACAACCTATACATCTTTCATTTTCGCTTTCTATAAAACGCATCAAACGATGAACAGCACGGTAACGATTGTCAAGCTTTACCTTTTCAAAAGGATATTTAATCGTAGCGCTATTATTTCTCTTAAGTAATTCTCTCATCATCACAAAAAGCCCTACAAAAAGCTCTAGTTTAACGCTTCTACGCAAAGCTTGTGAAATTTTCTCCCAAGTGCTAACAGGAGTTTTTCTTTTCTCATCCACTAAATAATAATTTTTCATATCAAACTCCTATAAAAGAACTGCCAAAGCAGTGATTAAAAGGTTTAAAACCGCTAAAGGGATTAAGATCAAATAGCACATTTTCATCACTTGATCTGGACGCAATTGCGGAAAAGCAGCTCTTGCCCAAAAATACCAAAAGAAAATAAAACTTGATTTTACTATCATCATAATCCAACCAGGAATAATCCAAAAGCTATTAAAACCCCCTAAAAACAAAAGAGTTACCAAAATAGCTCCAGCTATCATAGAAGCATATTCACCTATGAAAAACATACCCCATCTTAAACCCGAATACTCCGTTCCATAACCCGCTACAATTTCAGCATCATTTTCCGTCAAACAAAGCGGGGTTCTATTAGTCTCTATAAATAAAGCAATTATAAAAAGCACAAAAGCCAAAGGCTGTTTAAAAATAAGCCAAGAAAAAAATCCATCGCTTTGATAATTGTTAATATCCACCAAAGAAAAAGAACCTACAAGCATTACAATAGCAATCAAAGCTAAAGCTCCTACGCTTTCATAGGAAATAATCGCTACAAGTCCTCTTGCAGCCCCTAAAATCGACCATTTATTATTACTTGCAAGTCCACCCAAAAACACCGCATAAAAGCAAAGCCCTGAAGTACCGATGACAAAAAGCAAAGCTACATTAATATCTGCCACTATAGGCTGAATCACCCTTCCAAATAAAGTAAATTCAGGTAGCATAGGAATAGCTGCTAAAGAAACAAAAGCACAAATAGCAGAAATCAAAGGTGCTATAGCAAAAATAAATTTTTGCGAATTTGAAGGGATTATATCTTCTTTAGTAAAAAGTTTTATCATATCAGCTACAAGTTGAATAAGCCCAAAAGGCCCTACCATATCAGGCCCTATACGTCTTTGAAAATAAGCTAAAACCTTTCTTTCAGCATAAGTTGCAAGACCTGCTAAACTCGCAAATATTGCAATGATAATAATACATTTAATCAAAGTCTCTAAAGCAAAAAAAGCAAAATCACTCATGGTTTGCTCCTAATTTTTCTAAATTTGCCACAACAAATCTTTCATCAAAAAAGCTTAGCGTATCAAGTTTTTCATCGAAATACGGCAAGAAAGCTCCATTTTTTATATCCTTATCCACACGCACGCTAAGGCTTAATTCTTTATCTTTTATTTTAAGTTTTACAAGATCTTTATCTTTTAAATTTTTCTCTTTAGCTAAATTTTCACTTACACCTAAAAAAATCACCTCATTAATCGCACTAGCACGATTTGAAAATCTACCAAATTGATAGCTAGGATTAGCACTATAAAGCAAAATTTCATCTTCTTTTAGGCTTAAATTTTCAAAATTTGGAGAGATGAATTCTTTTTTGGCAACTTGTTTGAAACATTCTAAATTAAGCTCATATCCCCTTTTACAATCGCCTGCATTGGTGTAAAAATTGTCTAAATGATCAAAATCAATCGGAGAAAAACCTTTATTTATAGGGAGTCTCTTAGTATAATTTATAGTATATTCCTCATCAAAACCTAAAGCATTAGCCAAATCATTTAAAAAATATCCCTTAAATTCTAAAGCAGCGTTAGTTGGTACCACTCTTTTATCATAATTTAAAAAAGTTCCTTCTTGCTGATTTAAACTCGCACTAGCTAAATTTGCATGCTCTTCATAAGAAAAACTAAAATCACCTTTTTCATTGTAACCTAAAGTCTTGCCTTCTTGTGTGTTTTTATCCAAATCACAAATCATAGCCACACCTAAGGTATTAGTATGCGTAGGATTTAAAAATACTTTAAAAGGAGTGGTATTTTGGATCAAAGCAAGTAATTTAGCAAGTTTTTTCGCATTTTTATGAAAATAAAAATCACTCCCTACAACAAGAGTAAAATTTGCTTTTTTAAGCAATAAATCTTCTAATTTATCTTCATCTATGCCTAAATTTTTAGCAAAAACAGAGCGTTGCACTTCTATGATTTTTTTCACTTTCTTAGGCACGACTTTTTTTACTTCTTTTTGAATTTCATTGCCTTCTTCATCTTTTTCTATGACTTGTTCTATAACTTCTTCGTTGATACTTTCTTCTATTTCTTTATTTTCACTAACAAAAAACTCTGCTAAATGAGTTTTGATACCTTCATCTTGGCTAAATTTTTGAAGTAAAAAATATAAAATTTGCTCTTCATCGCCACTTTTATGAATGTGCGGGATAAAATTTTTAGAATATTTTGCTATACCCATATCTTCCATAGGATGAAAATAAAACCCTGAGCCTTTATTCATCACTAAAGCATTATTGATTTTATAGCTAAGCGTTGGAGCATCATATCTTAAAAGCATTCCAGCCACAACCAAAAAATCACTTTTTGTTATATCTTGAGTATTAGCACTATAAAACTCACCAGAATTAGCGATAAATTCTTGTAAAAATTCTTTAAATTTCAAAGCTTCTTCATTGATCAAAGAAAGATTAAATTTCTTTTTTAAATTTTGCAAAATCAAAGCTTCTTCATTGGTAATAAAACTATTAAATTTAATGTTTTTAATTTCATTTTTCTCAAAAAGTTCCACAAGTTCTTTAAAGGCTTTTTCATCTTTATCCGCCTCATTTTGCGTATCAAAAGCAAATCTTGCAGCCTTATTTAAACTCGCAAAGGCAAAATCATTACTCACACGATAAATTTTTTCTTTTTGATTGCTAATACCACTTTGCTTAATATCATAATACATCAACTCACAATCACTTGAATGCGGATTTGAAGCAGGGATTCTTTTAAGTTCCCAAATATTTGAAGTGTATTGAAATTTCGAACCTATCAAAGCTCCTGTTGGACACACGCTTGTACATTCTCCACAAAATGAACAATCAAGCGTGTCGCCATTTGCAGGACCTATCAAACTTTTTTGAAATTTAGTCCAAATCGCATAAGCATCTTTTCCCATGCTCTCTTTAAAGCTATTATCCACACTATCTCCGCCACGAGGAACAGTCTTTAAAGCACTTTCACCGATTTTATCCTTACAAACTGTAATGCAGCGCTCACATACTATGCAAAGTGCGGGATCGTAATTAATCATTCCCCAATGTTTATGCGGTTTATGCGTGTCTTTAATCCAATGTTTTTGAACATTTACACGACTTTTATGAGTGAAATTTTGCAATTCACACTCGCCTGATTTATCGCAAACTCCACATTCTAAAGGATGATTGATACAATAAGCTTGCATGATCTCATTTCTTTCATCCCAAAGATTTTGCAAATCACTTTCTACAACCATACCCTCTTTTGCTTTAGTATTGCAAGAATATACCTTTTTACCATCAGCTTCAACCATACACATACGACAAGCCAAAGTAGGACTACAGCCTGAAAGATAGCAAATTGCTGGGATAAAAATATCATTTCTTCTTGCTATATTTAAAATATATTCGCCTTCTTCAAAGGCGCAATCTATACCATTAATCTTAACTGTCATTTTGCTTCCTTTATGCGAATTGGAGTAAAATCAAAACCATTGTTTTCATGATTTAAAAAAGCTATAGTGCCTTGTAAATTTTCATCTAAACAAAGCTTGGTTTTAAAACTAAAATCTTTAGCCAAAATTTCAACTTCACTTTGATCTTTGCATTTTGCAATTTGTAAAAATTGCCTTGAACAATGCAAATTTTTATCTTGTAAATTGGCTTTAAAAAGCACTAAACCATCATAATTATCGAGTTCTTTTAGGGTGTTTAATTTTGCCTTTTTAAAATCGCATTCTTCTTCATCACTATCTAAAATCTTTAATTCATATTTTATGCTTAAGAAATTCAAAAAATATTTGATATTTTTGCTATCTTTGTAAGAATGGATATTTTTATCTATAATTAAATACTTAGCCTCTTTTAAAAAAGAAAGCACTTCACCTGCTTCTTCCTCTCCAAAGCAAGATTCAGCACTTAAATATCCCTCATCTAAATCGCAAAAATGCCCTTCATCGCTTAATTTACAAAGCAAGGCTAAAACAAAACTCAAACTTGCAATTTCGCATTTGTAAAATTTAGCTTTTAAGTTTTTATCTTCCAAACAAGAAATATTAATGCTATTTACACCTATTTTTTCACATAAATTTTTGTTTTTAAGGCTTGGCATATCTAAAAAACAAAGAGCATTATCATAAATCATACCCTCTCCTTTTTTATAACAATAGTCCAATCCACTTGATTAAATTTCAAAGAATTTAAAAGCTCACAGCCTTGTTCTTTTACAAAAGAAAAACTTTTTTCAACAGGAGAAAAATCGCCGATTTCAAAAAGCACCACTAAAACCTCGCCTTGTTTTGCTTCTTTTATGATTTGTGCTAAATCTTCAAAAAGCTCTTTGCTTTTTCTTAAATCTACTCTTCTCATCGATCTATCTCACCTAAAACTATATTTACATTACCCATAATGGCTACAACATCAGCCAAATAAGTACCTACAAGCATTTCTTCAAAAAACGCACAATGCCAATAGCTAGGCGTTCTAGCCTTTAAGCGATAAGGTCTTCCTGTACCATCACTATGGATAAAAAAGCCAAGCTCACCTTTTGGACTTTCAGTAGGCACATAAACTTCGCCTTTAGGGGGTTTTAAACCTTGAGTGATTAAAACAAAATGTTGCATTAAAGAATAATTTTGCGTTAAAATTTGCTCCTTTGAAGCACTTACATACTCAGGATGCGTAGCTAAAATTTCAGGTGGGGTATCTTTATAAAGCGTGGCACATTGTCTAAGGATTTTCAAACTTTCACGAAATTCTTGCATATAAACTTTATATCTTGCATAAGAATCCCCTTGCGTAGCATAAGGCACGCCAAATTCAACTTCATTATAAAGCAAATAAGGCTCTTCTTTGCGTATATCGTATTTTATACCACTTCCTCTTAACATCACACCCGTACAACCCCAATTTAAGGCTTGTTCTTTAGTAACCACACCTACATTTTCAGTTCTTAAACGCCAAATTCTATTATCATCTAAAAGATCTTCATAATCTTTTAAATCATTTGGAAATTTATCGCAAAATGCAAGCATTTCTTCTAAATAATTTTCAGGTAAATCAAGCATAACCCCGCCTATTCTCATAGAAGAATGCGTAAGCCTTGCACCGCAATACTTTTCTATCAAATCCAAAACATATTCTCGTTCTCTAAAGCAGTATAAAAACACACTCATCGCACCAATATCAAGCGCATGAGTGGCAAGCCAAAGCAAATGTGATGCAATACGGTTTAATTCTAAAAGTATCATGCGTATCACTGCTGCACGACGTGGAATCTCTAAACCACAAAGCTTTTCAACCGCTGCACAATAAGCATAATTATTCGCTGAAGCAGCGATATAGTCCATTCTATCAGTAGTAGGAATAAATTCTTGATAAATCATATTTTCAGCCATTTTTTCCATACCACGATGCATATAACCTATACAAGGACGTGCTTTTACAACTTGCTCTCCATCAAGTTCTAAAATAAGGCGTAAATTTCCGTGTGCTGAAGGGTGTTGAGGGCCTAAGTTGATAATCATCTTTGAGTCTTCTTGCTCAAAAGCTATATTTTCATAATAAGGTTTTAACTTGCTAGGAATTTGCATTTTAACGCCTTTTCTCTAAAATTTTTGCTTCATCGCGTTTTACTTTTTTTACAAAAGCCACGCCTTCATCTTCTTGATATTCTTGTTTAAAGGAAATTTCCTTCTTTTGACTACCTTTTGGCACTTCATGATAAAGTCTTGCAAAATTTAGCGTATCTTTATCATCAGCAAAACCAGAATCTCTTTGCTCTTCGCCCACTACTTCACGATATTCTTTGCCAAAAATTTTATCAATCTCATACCATCTTGCAAACTCATCGCCCTTTAAAGGATAAGTTTTTAAAAGCGGATGTCCAAACCAATCATCAGGCATTAAAATGCGTTTTAAGTTAGGATGATTTATGATGAAAATTCCAAACATATCATAAATTTCTCTCTCGCTCCAATTTGCCCCTTTAAAAACATGAGCCACGCTTTGCAAACGCTCTTTTACGCCTACAAAAGTTTTTATTCTCACTCTTAATTTTTTTTCTAAATTTAAAAGCTGATAAAACACTTCAAAACCATTTTTATCTGCTACAAAATCAATAGCACTTGCCTCTGTAAAACTTAAATACCCTAAAGTTTTAAGCATTTGCAAGGTTTTAACATTGTCTTCTTTTTTAATTTCTATTACCCAAAAATCAAGTTCTACAAAAGAATTTAAAATTTCTACTTGAGTTTTTAAAACTTCAAAATCATCTTTAAAAACACTTTCATTAACATCAGATTTTACAGCGTGTGGCGCGTGATAAAATCTATCTTTGTAATAATTTTGAGTTTGAGCATTTTTTTTATCGCTATACTTTCTCATTATACCAACCTTTTAGGTGCGATTTTACGACTTGCTTTTTCTTTGCGGATCTTTTTTTGCAAAATCATCAAAGCAAACTGAAAACTTTCTGGACGTGGAGCACAGCCTGGCACATAAATATCTACAGGTATAATTCTATCCACTCCTTGAACCGTAGAATAAGTATTAAACATACCCCCTGTATTGGCACAACTTCCCATAGAAATCACCCATTTAGGATCAGGCATTTGATCGTAAAGTCTTCTTGTAAATTCAGCATGCTTTTTACATAAAGTTCCTGCGATAATCATCACTTCACTATGGCGTGGTGAAGCTCTAAAAATCGTTCCAAATCTATCAAAATCATATCTTGAACCCCCAGCCGCCATCATCTCAATCGCACAACAGGCAAGTCCATAAGATAAAGCCCATAAAGAATTACTCCTGCCCCATTGAACTAGTTTATCCACACTAGTTAAAACTACGGGCAAACCACTTGCATAATTTACTTGATGCTCTGCCATGCAAACGCTCCTTTTTTATAAGCATATAAAAATCCAACTCCTAAAAGTACGATAAAAACAAAAACTTCTAAAAGCCCAAACCAACCTAAATCTTTAAAAATCAAAGCCCAAGGAAATAAAAACACAACTTCTATATCCAAAAGTATGAAGATTAAGGCGATGATGAAAAATTGAGAGTTAATCTTGTTAGCTTGTTTAACAGGAATAGGACCACATTCATAAATTCCAAGTCCTAATTTTTTGCGATTTTTTGCGGCAAAATTATTACCGATTTTTGAAGCTAAAAAAACCAGTCCAAAAAAAATAACACTAGCAAGTACTAGCATTAAAAAAATACCAAAATAAGGATGCGAAGCATCTATATGAGACATTTATTCTCCTTTTTTAAAGCACTTTAATCACTCCACAACAAAAATTAAATTTACACTTTTCTTTATTTTACTCTAAATTTTCTATATTGAAACTTATATTAAAAAATATTTTTTAAAGTTTTAATTTTTTATGATTAAATTTATAAAAAAGATCACTTTGATGGCTTATAAATATATAAGAAATATTATTTTTTTGCTGATAGTCATATAAAAAAGTTAAAATTTCTTTAGAAGTTTTAATATCAAGCGCTGAAGTAATTTCATCTAAAATCAACAATTTAGGATTTAAAACCAAAGCACGGATAAGACCTACACGTGTGGCTTCTCCTCCGCTTAACTCATAGGGCTTTTGTTCTAAAATTTGTTTTTTTAGACTAAAAAAATCAAAAAATTCTAAAATCAAGTTATCATTCTTTTGTAAATTAAAATTTTCCAAACCATCTTGTATAAGATTTCTGATTTTTTTATAAGGGTTTAAAGCCATTTTTTGATCTTGAAAGCAATACTGAATTTGCTTTCTTAAAAGTCTTTGTTTGTTTTTATCAAGCTTGTGCAAGTTAAGATTTTCATACCATACCTCACCTTCACTTGGATCTTCTAAAAAACAAAGAATTCTAGCTAATGTGCTTTTACCTGCACCACTTTTACCTAAAATTATTAAATTGTCATTTTTATTTAAAGAAAAATTGACATTATCAAAAATAATATGTCTTTCTTTTTTTAAATACCAATGCTTTTTAAGCTCATAAAACTTACTTAAATTACAAACTTTAAGCATTATAATACCTTAAAAACTCATCTAAGCTATATAAATTTGAACTATTTTTTTCTAGCATAAGAATTTCATCTGCTAAAGAATTTACCAAATTTAAATCATGAGTGATACAAACTAAGGCTGCAGTATTTTTTAATTCTTCTAAAATCGATATGATCTTTGAAGCGTTTTCTTTATCCAAAGAAGCTGTGATTTCATCACAAATTAAAATTTGGGGTTGATTTAATAATGCCAAAGCTAGGCTCACCCTTCTTGCCATACCCAAACTTAATTCATTAGCATAAGAATGCCACAAACGATCAAGATTTTCAAATCCTAATTTTTGAAAATAAGAAAAAGCGTAATCTTTTCTTTCTTTTTGTTTTAATTTTGTATGAGTTTTTAAAACAAGATGACATAAATTTCCAATATCCAAATAAGGATAAAGACTAAGCTCTGCATCTTGCAAAACAAGTGCCACCTTAGAACGAAAATTTCTAAGCTCTTCTTTGTTAAAATTAAAAATACAAGAATTATGAAAACTTAATTCATCAAAACTTATTGTGAAATTAGAATCTAAAAGTCTTACCAAAGCTTTTCCCAACAAACTTTTGCCCACTCCACTTTGTCCTAGTATCATTAAAGTTTTGCCTGTTTTTATATCTAAATTAATATCCTTAAGCAATAAATTATTCTTCAAACTGATATTTAAATTTCTTACCTTCAAGATCTTATACCCCAAATTTTTTGTAAAAAATTACCCAACCATAAAAGAGGTAAAAACAACAAAAGCAAGCTTAAAAGTGGAAAAAGTATCATCCACCAAGCACCTATAAAAACTGCTTTTGAAGACTCACTCAAAAGAGTACCTAAAGTTGGAATTTCAAATCCTAAACCCAGTCCAAAAAAACTCAAAGTAGCTTCTGTGGCTATAGCATGAACGATATTAAATATAAAAAGTGTAAAAATCAGTGTTTTTAAAGCAGGTATTAAATCTTTAAAAAAAGCTCTAAATTTAGTTCTTCCAAGCACTATATTTGCTTTGTAAAAATCTAAATTTTCAAGTCTTTTTAATTCACTTTCTATCATTCTTGCTATGAAACACCAATGAATTAAAGCGATTAAAAAAATCATCAAAAATACATCAGAAGTTATCATACTTTGAAAAAACATCATAAGTAAAAAAGCAGGCAAGGCTAAAAAAAACTCTAAAATACGCATCCAAAAAACATAAAAAAAACATCGTGCTAAAAACAAATAACACAAAGCAAAGATAATAGACAATAAAGATCCACCAACACCTATAATCAAAGAATTTCTCAAAGCAAAAAGCAAACGAGAAAACAAATCCCTGCCTAAAAAATCAGTCCCTAAAATATAAGTAAAATTAGGAGCTTGATGCAAATTTTCTAAATGAGTACTTAAAATATCAAAAGGAGTCAAACAAGGTGCAAACAAGGCACATAAAAATAAAAAAATTAAAGGCGCAAGAATGATAAGAAATTTAAACAAAATCAAGCCTTCTTAATCTAGGATTTAAAATCCTAGCTACAATATCACTTAAAAATGTAAAAAATGCTGCAAGCAAAACACTAAAAAATATAAGTGCAAGCACAACAGGATAATCTTTAAAAATAATACTTTTAAAAAGTAAAGATCCAAGCCCCTCGTAAGCAAAGACACTTTCTACCACATAAGTTCCCATCATAAAACTTAAAGCACTTCCCCCAAAATAAGCTACAATAGGACTTAAAGAATATTTCAAAACTAAAAAATAAATATCTTTCTCCCTTAAAGCCCTAGCGTATAAATTTTGAATAAAAATTTGAGAAAAACTTTCATTGATAAAATTTCTAGCAATCCTTAAAAATAACGCCAAATGTGATAAAACGAGCACCAAAACAGGCAAAATCAAATGCTCTAAACGATTTAAAAAATCATCTTCAAAGCCTATATCACTACTTCCTATAACAGGTAAAATTTTCCAAAAAATTCCAAAAATCAAAACAAACAATAAAGCCAAAACAAAAGGAGGTAAAGCAAAAAAATTAAAAGCTAAAAAAGTGATGATTTTATCTATAAAACTTTCTTTATAATAATATCCCAAAAGTGCCAAAAAAACGCTGAGTAAAAACAAAAGCATTAAGGCACCAAAACCCAAAATAAAAGTATTAAAAATTCTTTCTTTTATAAGCTTTAAAACACTTTCTCCACTTAAAAAAGAAACTCCTAAATCTCCTTTTAAAGCCTTAAAAAGCCAAATTTTATACTGCTCTAACAAAGGCTTATCAAGCCCTAAATTTTGTTCTATTCTTTGAATAAATTCTTTACTTTGTGAATTAACTCCATTAGCATAAGCTATACTACCTTTGCTAAAATGAAGTAAAACAAAACATAAAAAAGTACTAAAAAATGCTATAAAAATACTAAAAACTAAGCGTTTTAGCACTATTTACTCCACTCATAAACATTCCAAGTAAAACCCACTCCGTGATGACCTAAAGTCCTTGTTTTGATACCTTTTAAATCGTTATTATAAACCAAAGCAAAATCAAGATAGGCCAAGAAAATAAAAGGTGGATTTTCATACAAAGCATCTATAAAATCTTTATAATATTTTTTTCTCTCTTCTAAATTTGAAGTATTTCTTGCTTTTTGCAAGGCTATATCCACTTTTTTATCATGATAATGTCCAAAATTCCAACCCTCATCATTTAAAGCACTATCTTGCGAACTTTCAAATACCCTAAAAGTGTGAAAATCAGGATCCAAAGGACTTCCCCAGCCTATTAAAAAACTATCTACTTTAGAATAATCAAAACTTCCAGCAGGTTTAGCCACCACCTTGCTTACAACTCCTATTTTTCTAAATTCGCTTTGCAAAATTCCAGCCAAACTTACCCTTAAAGGATCATTACTCATCGCCCAAATTTCAAATTCTAAAATTTTCCCATCTTTTTCAAAATTTCCATCTTTATTTTTCTTAAAACCTGCACTTACAAGTAAATCCTCGGCTTTTTTAGGATCATATTTGTAAATTTTAAAATTCTTAGAATTTGCCCAAGAACGCTCTAAAGGGTGATTAGCTACAAAAGCATAATCATGTAAAAGATTTTTTACTATACTTTCTTTATCAACTGCGTAATTTAAGGCTTGTCTTACTTTTAAATCTTTTAAAAATTCATTATCAAAATTAAACATTAAAGCCCGATAATCGGCCGATTTTTCACGTAAAATTCCAAAATTTTCATCATTTTTAAAAATATTTAGCAGAGAAACATCGATTAAAGCTGCGTCTATCTTGCCATTTTTAAGCTCAGCACTAGCTATAGAAGGATCAAAAATGTGTTTTATAATAAGTCTTGGAGTTTTTACCTTATCAAGATAAAAATGTTCATTGGCTTTAAATTCAACATATTCACCTTTTTTCCATTTTACAAATTTATAAGGACCTGTACCTATAGGATTTTGATTAAAAGAGCTTGTGTTTAAATTCTCATTTTCAAGCAAATGTTTAGGAAGCATACCTATGCTTAAAGCATCTAAAAATGCAGGATAAGGTTTAAAAAGTGTGATTTTCACATGAGAAGGATTTAAAATTTCCACACTTTTAATGTCTTTAAAATTGACATAAATAGAAGAATTGTTTTTAGGATCTTTAAAGGCTTCTATACTAAATTTCACATCATCAGCACTAAATTTGACTCCATCATGCCATAAAACATCATCTCTTAAAAAAATATCATAAACAAGCCCGTCTTTACCAACATCCCAAGACTTAGCCAAATCAGGTTTTAAACTCATATTTTCATCAAAACGCGTAAGCCCTGAAAATACAAGATTAATCACTGCATCATGATCCTCACTATAAGCAGGATTTATCCTTGCGATTTCATTTTCAACTGCTATAATAAGTGTATCTTTTGGGATTTTTGCGTCTAAATTCGCAAACAACAACATTGCAAAAATTAAAAATCTCAACATAAAAAACCTTTTTATTTTAATAACGCACAAAATTATAAAACAAAAAAGCTCAACTCGCAAGCCTATACGGGGGATAAAGTTATATTTTAGTTATAAATTTATATTTAAATACTATTTTAATAAATTTTTATCATTATATTATTCAAATTTTTATTTTTTGATGTTAAATTCATAAACGAAAAATTCATTATAAAGCCTATATTTAGGAGTTTTAAAGTCTTAATTTTAATTGAATAAAATTATTATTTGTACTATAATCGCAATTACTTTTTGTCACATAAATGTAAGGAGATAACATGGAACAAAATCGTAGAGATTTTTTAAAATGGAGTTCTTTGTTTGGCGGCTTAACCTTAAGTCCTATAAGTCTAAGTGCAAATTTATTAAAAACTCCACCATTGATCAGCAAATGGGCTGGATGTAATGTAAATTGCGGAACAAAATGTCCTGTAAAAGTGCATACTCAAGATGGAATTATTAAATATGTCAGCACTGATAATGAAGGTGATGATAGCTTTGATAATCGTCAAGCAAGAGCCTGTATTAGAGGGCGTAGTTCAAGATATAAAGTTTACAATGCAAATCGCTTAAAAAGACCATAAAAAGAGCGGGAAAAAGAGGCGAAGGTAAATTTATGCCTATTTCTTGGGAACAAGCTTTTGATGAAATTTCTGCCAAAATGCAAGAAATTAAAGAAAAATACGGCAATGAAGCCTTTTATATAAATTATGCAACAGGAACAACAGGAACAATAATCAATCGCTGTACACAAGGTCCATGGGCTAGACTTTTAAGTCTTTATGGTGGTTATTTAAATTATCATAATTCTTATTCTACGGCTCAAATTTCAAATGCTATGAATTTTTTCTATGGTGGATCTCCTGCTAGCGATATATACACTTTACGCTCTGCAAAATTAGCTATATTTTTTGGAGCAAATCATGTTGAAACTAGAATGGGAGGTGGTGGAGTAGGCTATGCTTATCAAAAAGCCTTAGAAGAAAGTGGATGTAAAATAATTCACATTGACCCAAGATACAATGATTCTATGATAGGGCATTGCGATGAGTGGATACCTATAGCACCAGGAACCGATGCAGCTTTAATTGCTGCACTAACTTATGTGATGATAAAAGAAGATTTACTTGATAGAACTTTTCTTGATAAATACACCATAGGCTTTAGCGAAAATACTCTGCCACAAGATGCAGCCAAAAACTCAAGCTATGAAAGCTATGTTTTAGGACTAAGCGATGGAGTAGAAAAAACTCCTGATTGGGCTAGCAAGATTACAAAAATTCCAGCACGCCGCATAGTTCAACTTGCAAGAGAAATTGCCACCATAAAGCCTTGTTTTATAGAACAAGGTTGGGGAGTGCAAAGACATTCAAATGGAGAACAAAATGCAAGGGCGATAGCAACTCTAGCTTGTATTACAGGAAATATTGGCATAGAAGGGACAAATACAGGATGTCGAACAGGGTCAAGTAAAACATATGATATAATGGGCATGCCTTTTAAAAATCCAATAAAAGATTCCATTCCTTGTTTTTTATTTACAGACGCTATTTATCGCGGAAAAGAAATGACAGATATTAGTGATGGGGTGCGTGGCACAACACAATTAAAACAAAATATCAAATTTATTTTCAATACAGCAGGAAATTGTCTTACAAATCAACACAGCACCATTAAAGAAGTGCATGATATTTTAAGCGATGAGAATTTGTGTGAGTGTATAGTAGATGTTAATGTAACTAGAACTCCGTCAAATAACTACGCAGATTATATCTTACCTGATGCAACTATGCTGGAGCAAGAAGATTTTATAAGACCTAGCGCAGGATATTATAGCAATAAGCCTTATATTATTTATTGTCAAAAAGCTATCGAGCCAGTTGGTGAAGCAAAACCTATTTATGAAATGTGTCTTGAACTTGCTAAAAGACTTGGCATAGAAAAAGAATTTAGCGAAGGAAGAACACAAAAAGATTGGCTAAAATACCTTTATGAAGAAAGTATGAAAAAAAATCCACTTTTGCCTAGTTTTGAAGAAATGTGCGAAAAAGGACTTGTAAAATTTGAGCCTGTAAAACCTGTAGTGGCATTACAAAGTTTTATAAAAGATCCTATCAATAATCCTTTAAAAACTCCTAGCGGAAAGATAGAAATTTATAGCACAAAACTCGCACAAATGCAAAAAACTTGGAAATTAAAAGAAGGACAACAAATAGTGCCTATTCCTGTTTTTGAAAGCCAAAGAGAAGGGATTTTAGATCCATTAAAACAAAAGTATCCTTTGCAATTTTTTGGCTATCACTACAAAGGCAGAACGCATTCTAGCTTTTGGGAAATTCCACAAATTAGAGAAGCTAATCCGCAAGAAATTTGGATAAATACCATAGATGCAGAGCAAAGAAGTATCAAAACGGGCGATGTGGTGCAAGTAAGAAATGACTTAGGAATCATACAAGGCATAGCAAAAGTTACTCCAAAAATCATACCAGGTTGTGCAGTAACCCCACAAGGTGCATGGGTAAAATATGAAAATGGTATCGATATGGGAACTTGTGTAAATTCTTTGGCAAGTATAGTACCAACTGCTATTTCTAAAGGAAATGGACAACATTCTATTTTAGTTGAAATTGCAAAAGTTTAAGGAGAAAAAGATGAAATTAGAAGAAAATTCACAATTTGGTTTTATACTAGATCAAAGCAAATGCGTAGGCTGTAGGACTTGCTCACTTTCTTGCAAGGATTATAAAAACATGCCTGTGGGGGTTAATTTTCGCCGTGTATTTGAGACTGAAGGGGGAAATTGGACAGCTAAAGAAGATGGAAGTTTTGAGCAAAATGTTTTTGCTTACTACACTTCTATTTCTTGCAATCATTGTTCTAATCCATCTTGTCTTAAAGCTTGTCCAACTGGTGCAACAATGAAAATAAAATGGGGAATAGTAGCAATCGATGATAGTATGTGTATAGGCTGCAAAGCTTGTGCTATGGCATGTCCTTATGGCGCACCTCAATTTAACCATGAAAGTGGTCATATGAACAAATGCGATGGGTGTTATGAGAGATTAAAAGAAGGTAAAAATCCAATTTGCGTGGACTCTTGTCCTTTTAGAGCATTAAAAGCAGGCGATATAACAAAACTGAGAGAAGAACACGGAAATTTAGCCTCTATCACACCTTTACCTGATGCTTCTATCACGCATCCGAATTTATGTATAGTGCCTGAAAAGCATAGTTTGCCTTCAGGTAATAAAAGTGCGATTTTTCATCTACCTCAAAACTACCAAGGAATTAAAAATGACATCATTTAATCACATTTTAAGCGAAATGCCTTTGGTGTTATTTACTATTTTAGCACAAGCTGTAATTGGACTTAGTTTGGTTTATGCACCTGCATTTATAAATGGTTACAAAAATTATGCAAATTTAAAGTCTTTTGGGTTAGCCTTAGGAATTGCAATGATGGTTGCTTTTATCCCTTCATTTTTTCATTTAAATGATATTACACACATTTTTAATGTATTAAATAGAATGGGTGTTTTTTATGCAAACAATGAGTGGCACATAGGCTGGATGAATAATGAAATTTTATTTGTATCTCTTGTGTGTGCTTTGGGTTTTTTACTTTATCTAAAAACTTCAAATTGGGTGTTTTATCTTACGCTAATATGTGGAATTTTAGGACTTTTCTTTATGAGTGGAGCTTATGGCTCCATGCAAGAAAGTGTGCCTACTTGGGATTTTAAGATCACTTTGCTTTATTTTTTTGCTAGTGCTATATTTTTAGGCGCTATTATTTATTATTGTTTTTTTGAAAATAGCGAACATGAAAGAAAAATGTCGTTTTTTACAGGACTTATAGGTATAGGGCTTTTAAGCACTGCTATAGTTTTGCAAACCCTACATGTAGGACAAACTTGGATTATGGGGCTTGTAAACCCTTTTGAACTTTTAGGTGGAACCTATGATTGGTTTATATCGCTTTCTTTTGCATTCTTAGGACTTGGGACTGTTACTTGGCATTTGCATAATTATTTACATGAAAAATTTAAAAGTAAATTTTTTGCTTATTTTGCCTTACTTTGTGCATTTTTAGGGGTATTTACCACCAGAATGCTATTTTATGGACTTATAAGTACTCAAATCATGTTGGGACATTCTTAATGCAAAAATTAGCAATAGATATATTTATCAATTTTATGCAAAATCCACCTAATCATTTTTTGCTAGAAAAACTTAAAAAAGAAGAATTCTGGCAAAATTGGTTTTTAAAAAATAATAGCAAATTGCAATGCACCGCTTTAAAGCTTTTATCATCTTCAAACGAAGATGATAAATTAATAGCAAGTGATTTTACATCTTTGTTTTTAAGCGATGTTGATTATGTAAAAGCACCGCCTTTTGCTTCTTTTTATCTTGATGAAAATAAAGAAATTTATTCAGATAATTCTGATAAAATTAAGCAAATTTTTGTGCAAAATAACTTTTTTTCTTTTTTTAATAAAGAACCTGCAGATAGCTTGATAAATGAATTATTATTTATTAGTTTTTTAATCAAAAAACAAGATGATATAATTTTGCAAAAATTCTTAAAAGAAGAATTTTTTACTTGGTTTAACATGTGGAGTTTTAATGTTATCAATAAAGCTAAAATACATTTTTATAAAGCATTAACAATGTTAATGCAAGACTTTTTCAATCAACTAAATACAAAATTTTAACACAAGTCAATTTTTTTCTCCTTTTTAAGATATATAATATCTCTTTTACATTAAAAAGGAGAAATTATGACAAAAGAACAAATACAAATCATCAAAGATTGTGTGCCTATTTTGCAAAAAAATGGAGAGGATTTAACCAATGAGTTTTATAAAATAATGTTTAATGATTATCCTGAGGTAAAACCTATGTTTAATATGGAAAAACAAATTTCAGGAGAACAACCAAAAGCTTTAGCGATGGCGATTTTAATGGCAGCCAAAAACATAGAAAATTTGGAAAATATGAGAAGCTTTGTTGATAAAGTTGCCATAACTCATGTTAATTTAGGGGTTAAAGAAGAGCATTATCCTATAGTTGGAGCTTGCCTTTTAAAGGCTATTAAAAATCTTTTAAATCCTGATGAAGCCACTCTTAAAGCTTGGGAAGTTGCTTATAGTAAAATTGCTGAATTTTATATCGATATAGAAAAAAAGCTCTATGATAAATAATATAAGCCCATTTTGGGCTTTAATCAAATTTTTCTACTAAATTTTTAGCTAATTCCTTTATATTCTCACCCTTTAATTCGCTGATTTCACCATTTTGAGCCAAGAAAATTCTATCAGCACTATCAAAATATGCATCATCATGTGTGATAGCAAAGATTGTTTTACCTTGCTCTTTTAGCAAAGGTAAAAGTTTTTTATAAAAAAATCTTCTAAAAACAGGATCTTGATCAGCCGCCCATTCATCAAGCACCAAAATATCCCTTTCTTCAAGCAAGGCTATAAGCATAGCTAAACGCTTTTTTTGCCCTGTAGAAAGTTTGGTTAAGGTCAGTTCATTATCTTTGACACTTGTTTTATCTTTAAGTTCTAAAAACTCCAACCAAAAAGCAATTTTTTCTTCGCTTGCAAAATTTTCTTTATTTAAGGTTTTAGTAAAAAGATGAAAATCGCTAAAAACAGCAGAAATAAGAGATCTATACTCATCTAACTTTTTATCATCTATAAGCGTATCATCAACATAAATTCCGCCTTTGCTTGGCTTAAAAAGTCCTGTCAAAAGCATACAAAAAGTGGATTTACCACTTCCATTTTTACCTATTAAAAATACCAATTCACCTTTTTTAAGTTCTATATTTACAGGATTTAAGTGAAAATTTTCTTCATAAGCAAATTGAGTATTTCTAAAAGAAATTTTTTTCCATTCGCTAATATAATGTGTTTTTTTAAAACCTTCTATATAATCATCTAATTCCAATTTTGCGATCTTATCTAAAGCAATTTTTGCCAAAAGCAAAGTAGGAAAAGATCCTATCATAGATACTAAAGGGGTTCGTAAAAACAAAATAGAAAGAGCTATAGTTGTAGCATCTGCAACACTTGCCCATTCAAATTTTAAAGCTAAGTAAAACTCTACACCCACTAAAGCCAAAAGAGTTACATTTGTCCAGTTGTTTGAGAGATTGTTAAAAAGATTGCCTAAAGTACTATTTTTCTTTTTCAATCTTGCATTATTTTCAAATTCATCTTCATAGTAAAGCTTGGCTCTGTCACGATTGATCAAAAGTTCTTTATGTCCATCTAGTATATTTTGGTAATTATTTTGCAAAGCATCATCATTTTCCCTTGCCTTTCTAAAATACTGATATACTTTCATCATCAAAAAATTATTAGTAATAAAAATAACCATAATCCATACCACACACAAAACAAAAATTTGTGGTGAAAGATAACATAAATAAACACTAGTGCATAAAATCAATATACTTGATTGTAAAAAATCAGGCAATCTTAAAAGCCCAAAAGATATATTTCTCACATCACTTCCCAAAGAAGCTAAAATTCTAGCCTTACCTACTTTAGCCACTCTTAACAAAGGAGTGTCTAAGATCTGCTTTACTACGCGCCTTTGCATTTTAAAAATAAAATTTTGTCCAAAAATACTAAGTCCAAGTTCAACTATGGTAGAACTTATAAAAAATATCAAAAGCAAAACAATAAAATAAAAAATAGGAATATTTTGTGCATTTTTAAGCAAATAATCATTGATAAAAACAAGAGTTAAAACTCCAACAGCACTTGTAATAAAAGAAAAAAGCAAAAAAGAAATCAACTTTAATTTATTTTGCTTAAGTAATTCGATAATAAAAGGCATTTATAAACTCCAAAATATAATTTTAATTATAACATTTTAAGAGTGATTATCAAAATTTTATTTTATCTTTTACTATAAAAACAGCACAAATAGCCAATAACGCTAAAAAAATCATATATATACTCATACCATATAAAAATGGATTTTCATTTTTACTCGCCAGTGTATTAAGCCAAAAAACGAGTTGCGGAGTAATACCGCCTGAAATTGCATAAGCAATATTATAAGAAAAAGAAATTCCTGAAAATCTTATTTTAGCTCTAAAAACTTCACTCATTAAAATAGGCGCAAACACATTAATCCCACCTAAAAAACAAACAATCGAATACAAAATACACACCAAAACCAAATTTTTAAGCTCATATAAAGCATAAAAATATAAAAAAGAAAAAAATACAAAAGTTAAAGAAAAGAAAATGCAAATTTTAAATAAACCAAATTTATCTACAAGATAACCCATAAAAGCCCCGCCTAAAGCTATTCCCAAAATTCCTAATATCTGTAAATAACTTCCTTCAACCCCACTTAAATTTAAAATACTAGGCATAAATTTAGGCATCAATAAAACAAGCACAATAACACAACCTGTTAAAACCCAAGTCATCATCATTGATGAAAATAAATTTTTTACAATATCCTTTTCTTTAAATAAATCTCTAAGTGGAAAAGAACTAAGTGATGATTCTTTTTTCATTTGTTTAAAAACAGGAGTTTCTTGCAAAAATCTACGCAAATAAATAGAAATAATCCCAAAAATTCCACCTACAAAAAAAGCAATACGCCATGCATAAGCAGCAATTTCTTCTATACTAAAAAAAGCATTAATGATTAAAAATACTATACTTCCTAACAAAATTCCTAAAGCCATAGCTGAATTTAAACAGCTTAAAAAGAAAGCTTTTTGTTTTTCTTGACAATGTTCTCTTACAAAAACCCAAGCTCCAGGCAATTCTCCACCTATAGCTATGCCTTGAAAAATTCTTATAAGTATCAATAAAACAGGAGCTAAAAACCCAAGAGTTTCATAACCTGGAATAAAAGCTAAGACAAAGGTAGGAAGAACCATTAGTAAAATACTTAGCATAAACATATTTTTACGCCCAAATTTATCTCCAAAATGTGCCATAACTATACCACCTAAAGGACGTGCTAAATATCCAGCTGCAAATGCTCCATAAGTATTTAATAAAGCCCAAAATTCACTCATATCTTTAGGAAAAAATACATTAGCTATATATTCAGCAAAAAAGACAAAAATAATAAAATCATAAAATTCTAAAGTTCCTCCTAGTGAAGAAAGTCCTAAGATCTTAATTTCCTTTGTTCCAAATTTTGATTTTCTCATTGATTAATTACCTTAAATTTTAAAAACATTGTTTTTATTATACTATAATCATTTCCAAAATATTATCTAAAAAATTTAAGGATAAAAAGGATAAATATGTTTAATTTTATAACCACCCTTTTAAAAACCAATCTTTATTTTTTAGAAGAAAAAACCACAAGCAAAAGTTCAAATCAAACCCATATAATCTCACTTAAACAATCTGATGATGAATTTTTAAATTTATTATTTTCTTTTTTAGTGCCGCAAAACGATGAAGATAAGAATTTTATAGAAAAAACTCGCACAAAAATCAAAAGAAATGAGCATAATATTGCTCTGATAAAAAATCCAAATTTTAATGCTTTAATAGACACAGGGTTTTTAGATACTATTGACACATTAAAAGAAAAATTGCATACCCACAAAACCGATTTTAAAGATATCACTCATATTATCTTAACACATGCACATCCTGATCATATAGGAGCTTTAATGAGCGAAGAAAATCTTTTTCCAAAAGCTCAAATTTTAATCGATAAAAAAGAATATGATTTTTGGATCAAAAGCGATAGACAAGAAATTAAAAACACCTTGCTTAAACTTAAAAATATAGAATTTATTAACCACTCTAAAGATTTGATCTTTCAAAATTCAGGCATTAAAGCCATACCTGCTTATGGACATACCCCAGGTCAAAATGCTATCATAATTGATGATAAAATAGTCTTTTGGGGAGATTTACTTCATCTTTATGATATACAAATCCCAAAACCTAAAATCGCTATAAAATTTGATATAGATCAAAATGAGGCTATACAAACAAGGGAAAAACTACTTAAAGAATTTAAAGAAAGAAAACTCAAAGTTATAGGGACTCATGTGCCTTTTATTGAGCCTAAATTTTTAGATTAATTACTTAAAAATTACTAAAAATTAAGTAAAAATTTTAATAATTTTTGCTAAAATTATAGCCTTTTTATTTCATGAAAGGAGAAAATTTTGGCAAAAGATGATGTAATTGAAATTGATGGCACCGTACTTGAAGCATTGCCTAATGCAAATTTCAAGGTTGAACTTGACAACAAACATGTAATTTTATGTCATATTGCAGGAAAAATGCGTATGCATTATATAAGAATAATGCCAGGTGATAAAGTAAAAGTAGAACTTACACCTTATAGCCTTGATAAAGGGCGTATAACTTTTAGATATAAATAATCTAAGTTATTTAAAAGCTAATTTTAGATAAAATTAGAGTTTTTGCGACAAATTACATCGAACTATATGAAGAAGTATTTTTAAAATCCACCACTTATTTTGAAAATAGTTGGTTATTCATAAAACCTGATGTAGTCGTAAATCAAGTGGAATTCATTCAAGGAGACGCTCATGAAAGTGAGACCATCGGTTAAAAAGATGTGCGACAAGTGCAAAGTAGTTCGCCGTAAAGGCGTGGTTCGCATTATTTGCGAAAATCCAAAACATAAACAAAGACAAGGATAAACATGGCTCGTATTGCAGGTGTGGATTTACCAAAGAAAAAAAGAATTGAGTATGGACTAACCTATATTTATGGTATAGGACTTTTCACTTCAAGAAAAATTCTAGATAAAGTAGGAATTTCTTATGATAAAAGAGTTCATGAGTTAAGTGAAGATGAAGCAGCAGCTATCCGTAAAGAAATTCAAGAAAACTATATGGTTGAAGGGGACTTGAGAAAACAAGTTGCTATGGATATTAAAGCACTTATGGATTTAGGAAGCTTTAGAGGCTTAAGACACAGAAAAGGCTTACCAGTTCGCGGACAAAAAACAAAAACAAACGCAAGAACGAGAAAAGGTAAGAGAAAAACTGTTGGTGCAAAATCATAAGGATAAATCATGGCAAAAAGAAAAATCGTAAAGAAAAAAGTAGTTAAAAAAAATATAGCAAAAGGTATTGTTTATATCAGTGCGACTTTTAACAATACTATGGTTACAGTGACTGATGAAATGGGAAATGCTATCGCTTGGAGTAGTGCAGGTGGTTTAGGATTTAAAGGTTCTAAAAAATCAACTCCTTATGCGGCACAACAAGCAGTAGAAGACGCTTTAAATAAAGCAAAAGAACACGGAATTAAAGAAGTAGGCATTAAAGTACAAGGACCAGGAAGCGGTAGAGAAACTGCTGTTAAGAGTGTAGGTGCTATGGAAGGAATTAAAGTAACTTTCTTAAAAGATATCACTCCATTAGCTCACAATGGTTGCAGACCGCCTAAGCGTCGTCGTGTCTAAGATATAAGAAAAATTTAGGAGAATATTATGGCAAGATATAGAGGACCAGTAGAAAAATTAGAAAGACGCTTTGGTGTTAGCTTAGCATTAAAAGGAGAAAGAAGACTAGCTGGCAAAAGTGCACTAGATAAACGCCCTTATGCACCAGGACAACACGGAGCAAGAAAAGGTAAAATTAGTGAGTATGGACTTCAATTAAGAGAAAAACAAAAAGCTAAATTTATGTATGGAGTAAGTGAAAAGCAATTCCGTCGTTTATTTGCTGAAGCAGCAAGAAGAGAAGGAAATACAGGGGTATTACTTATCCAACTTTTAGAACAAAGATTAGACAATGTAGTATATAGAATGGGTTTTGCTACAACACGTCGTTTTGCAAGACAACTTGTAACACATGGACATGTTTTAGTAAATGGTAAAAGAGTGGATATCCCTAGCTTTAGAGTAGAAGCAGGTGCTAAAATCGAAATTATCGAAAAAAGCAAAAACAATCCACAAATAACAAGAGCTATCGAACTTACAGCACAAACTGGAATCGTTGCTTGGGTTGATGTTGAAAAAGATAAGAGATTTGGAATTTTCACAAGAAAACCTGAGAGAGAAGAAGTTGTCATTCCGGTTGAGGAAAGATTTATCGTTGAGCTTTACTCTAAGTAATAGGGGCTAAATATGAGAAATATTACAACATCTGCTTATACGCCAACAGAATTTACAATAGAAAACATTAGTGATACTGTGGCTAAAATCAGTGCTTGGCCTTTTGAGATCGGCTATGGAATCACCCTAGCCCATCCTTTACGCCGTTTGCTTTACACTAGCACCATAGGATATGCTCCAACTGCGATCCATATTGATGGCGTAGCTCATGAATTTGATAGCATGCGTGGTATGCTTGAAGATGTAGCACTTTTTATCATTAATCTAAAAAAACTACGCTTTAAAATTAAAGGCGACTCAAATAAAGAAATAGTAGAATTTAACTTTAAAGGCTCAAAAGAAATTTACGGCAAAGATCTAAATAATGATCAAGTAGAAGTAGTAAATAAAGACGCCTATCTAGCAACAATCAACGAAGATGCTGAACTCAAATTCACATTGATCGTTGAAAAAGGTATTGGCTATGTACCAAGCGAAGAAATTAAAGAGCTTATAAATGATCCTAAATTTATAGCTTTAGATGCTTTCTTTACACCTGTAAGAGAAGCAACCTATGATATTGAAAAAGTTTTATTTGAAGATAATCCTGATTATGAAAAAGTGGTTTTAACCGTAACAACTGATGGACAAATCACTCCAAATGAAGCTTTTCAAAATGCTCTAGAAGCTATGTATAAACAATTATCAGTATTTGATAAAATCACCAATGTTAGAAGCGTAATTAAAAATCAAGCAACAAGCAATGAACTAGAAAATACTAAATTATTGCAAAACATTACAGATTTAAATTTAAGTGCTAGAAGTTATAATTGTCTTGAAAAAGCAGGAGTAGTTTACATAGGCGAGCTTGCTTTGATGAGTGTAAGTGAACTTGCAGGGCTTAAAAATTTAGGTAAAAAATCTCTTGATGAAATTAAAAACATCATGGAAAGCATAGGTTTTCCTGTGGGAACTTCTAAGCTTAGCGATAATAAAGAAATACTTAAAAATAAAATCGCAGAATTAAAAGCACAAAACGAAGGATAAAGAATGAGACATAAACATGGATATAGAAAACTTGGCAGAACTTCATCTCATCGTGCTGCCTTATTAAAAAATTTAACTATAGCTTTAGTAAATAGCGGAAAAATCGAAACTACTCTACCAAAAGCTAAAGAATTAAGAGGTTATGTAGAAAGATTGATTACTAGAGCAAGACTTGGAGATTTTAACGCTCATAGAGCAGTTTTTGCTTCATTACAAGATAAAAACGCTACTAATAAGCTAGTGACTGAAATTGCTCCAAAATTCAAAGATCGCAATGGTGGATATACAAGAATCATCAAAACAAGAATTCGCCGTGGTGATGCCGCTGAAATGGCTTTCATCGAATTTGTAGCTTAATCAAATCCTAGCTTTTGCTAGGATTAATACTTCAATTAAATACCCTAAAAATAAAAAGTTTTAAATAATTATTTTAAATAAAATTAAATTTATTTATTTTTCAAAACCCTTGCTAAAAATTCAACTACTTATGCTAATATAAGTTTTTAATTTTTAATTTCAAGGATATGTTATGCAAGAAAACACTCGTTTACGCATTGCGATACAAAAATCAGGTAGACTTTCAAAAGAATCCATAGAGCTTCTTTCAGAATGTGGTGTTAAAATGCATATCCATGAACAAAGTTTGATCGCTTTTTCTACAAATTTACCTATAGATATTTTACGCGTTAGAGATGATGATATCCCTGGGCTTATTTTTGATGGTGTTGTAGATTTAGGTATTATAGGGGAAAATGTTTTAGAAGAAAATGAACTTGAACGCCAGTCTTTAGGAGAAAATCCAAGCTATAAACTTTTAAAAAAGCTAGATTTTGGATATTGCCGTCTTTCTCTTGCCTTACCTCAAGAAAAAAAATTTCAAAATTTGAAAGATTTTGAAGGCTTAAGGATAGCTACTTCTTATCCACAACTTTTAAAGCGTTTTATGAAAAAAAATGGGATTAATTATAAAAATTGTATGCTTACAGGTTCTGTCGAAGTAGCCCCTAGGGCAAATTTAGCCGATGCAATTTGCGATCTTGTTTCAAGCGGGGCAACTTTACAAGCAAATAATCTTAAAGAAGTTAAAGTCATTTATGAATCTCGTGCTTGTTTAATTCAAAAAGAAAATGCTTTAAGTAAAGAAAAACAAGCTTTAGTGGATAAAATTATGTTGCGTGTAGCAGGAGTAATGCAAGCAAGAGAATCTAAATACATTATGCTTCATGCTCCAAAAGAAAAGCTTGATAAAATTCAAGCTCTGCTTCCAGGAGTTGAAAGACCGACTATCTTACCTTTAGCACACGATGAAAAAAATGTAGCTTTACATATGGTAAGTAAAGAAAATCTTTTTTGGGAAACTATGGAGGCTTTAAAAGAAGAAGGTGCGAGTTCGATTTTGGTTCTACCTATAGAAAAAATGTTAAAGTGAGTAAAAAATGCAAATTTTAGTATATGATAATTTAGATGAAAAACAAAAAGAAGAGGCATTAAAACGCCCTGCTATAAGCGCGAAGGATGAAATTTCAAAAATAGTAAGTTCTATCATTAAAGAAGTGCAAGAAAAAGGCGATGAAGCTTTGATAGAACAAGCTTTAAAATTTGATAAGGCTGAAATTTCTAATATTAAAATCACTCAAGAAGAAATTACTCAAGCAAGCAATCGTTTGGATAAAGATTTACAAGAAGCTATTTTAGTAGCTTATGAAAATATCAAAAAATTCCACGAAGCCCAAATCCCACATGAAATCGCTCTTGAAACTACAAAAGGCGTTAAATGTGAGGTTTTAATACGCCCTATAGAAAAAGTAGGACTTTACATACCAGGGGGTTTAGCACCTTTGTTTTCAACGGTTTTAATGTTAGCTATCCCTGCAAAAATTGCAGGTTGTGAAAAAATCGTTTTAGCAAGTCCTGCAAAAATCAATGATGCCGTGCTTTTTTGTGCTAAGCTTTGCGGCGTGGATGAAATTTATCAAATGGGTGGTGCAGGAGCTATAGCAGCTTTGGCTTATGGTACGCAAAGTGTTTTAAAGGTGGATAAAATTTTTGGCCCAGGAAATGCCTTTGTAACCGAAGCAAAACGCCAAGTAAGTAGTGATATAAACGGAGCAGCTATTGATATGCAAGCAGGACCTAGTGAAGTTTTAGTAATAGCTGATGATTTGGCTAATGAAAAATTTGTAGCTAGTGATTTGCTTTCACAAGCTGAACATGGTGCAGATTCTCAAGTGATTTTGGTGTGTTTAAGTCAAGATTTTGCTAAAAAAACAAGCGATGAAGTCCAAAGTCAATTAGAATTTTTACCTCGCAAAGAACTTGCAAGCAAAAGCATTGCTAATTCACGCATTATCATAGCTAAAGATTTAAATCAAGCCTTAGAAATTTCAAATCTTTATGCCCCTGAACATTTGATCATACAAACTCAAAATCCACGAGAACTTTTAAAAGGTGTAAAACACGCAGGATCGGTATTTTTAGGAGCTTATTCCCCAGAGTCTATGGGTGATTATGCAAGTGGGACAAATCATGTTTTACCTACTTATGGACTTACTAAAACGCATTCTAGTTTAGGTTTGGCAGATTTTAGTAAAAGAATGACCGTTCAAGAATTAAGTAAAGAAGGCTTTTTAGCTTTGGGTAAAAGTGTTGAAATTTTAGCACAAAATGAGCATTTAGACGCACACAAAAATGCAGTAACTTTTCGTTTAGAGAGCTTAAAATGAGTCAAAAAATCCTTTTTATAGATAGAGACGGCACTTTAATAGAGGAGCCAAAAAGCGATTTTCAAATCGATACTCTTGAAAAATTGCGTTTTGAAAAAGATGTTATTCCTACTCTTTTAAAATTAAAAAATTTTGGATTTAAATTTGTTATGGTAAGCAATCAAGATGGTCTTGGAACGCCAAGTTTTCCAAAGGAAAATTTTGAAATCGCTCATGAAAAAATGCTTGATATTTTAAAAAGTTGCGGTATAGAATTTCAAGATATTTTTATTTGTCCGCATTTTGAAAATGAAAATTGTGCTTGTAGAAAACCTAAAACCGCTATGTTAGAAGAGTATATCAAACACGAACTTTATGATAAGGAGCAAAGTTTTGTTATCGGAGATCGTGAGAGTGATGTGATCTTAGCTTCAAATTTAGGTGTGCGTGGTTTAAGATATGGCGAACTTTCTTGGAAAGAAATAGAAAATGAAATTTTAAGTTCTTTTAGAAGTGCGAGTTATCAAAGAACTACTAAAGAAACAGATATAAAAGTAAAAGTGTGCTTAAATGGGGGCAAGGTTAGCATTAAAACAGGCATTGATTTTTTTGATCACATGTTAGAGCAAATCGCTGTACATGGAGGTATAGGGCTTGAAATTTCTTGTAAAGGGGATTTAGAAATCGATGAGCATCATAGCGTTGAAGATGTAGCCTTAGCACTTGGAGCTTGTATCAAAAAAGCTTTAGGGGATAAAATCGGCATTGCAAGATATGGTTTTGCTTTACCTATGGATGAGTGTTTGGCAAGTTGTGCGATGGATTTTTGCAATCGTCCTCATTTAGTCTATAAAGCCAAATTTAAAAAATCTCATTTAGGGGCTTTAAGCACAGAAATGATCGAGCACTTTTTTTATTCTTTAAGCTATACTATGGGTATAAGTTTGCATTTAAAAGTTAAAGGCAAAAACGATCATCATAAAGCTGAAGGGCTTTTTAAAGCCTTTGCAAAAGCTTTGAAAATGGCAGTAAAAATAGAAAGTGAAAATTTAGCCAGCTCTAAAGGAGTGATATGAAAATCATCATCATCGATACAGCCTGTGCGAATTTGGCATCTTTGAAATTTTGTCTGGATAGATTAGGTTTTAATGCAACTATCAGTAGGGATTTAAAAGAACTTGAAAGTGCGGATAAGCTTTTTTTACCTGGAGTGGGTACCGCAAAAGAAGCGATGAAAAATTTAAAACAATTTAATCTTATTAATTTTATTAAAAATACCAAAAAACCTTTGCTTGGTATTTGTTTAGGTATGCAAATTTTAGGAAATTTTTCCGAAGAATTAAATCAAGAAACTTTAAAACTCATAGATTTTACAACCCAAAAATTTAAAGTTAAAGAAGGCTTTACTTTTCCACATATGGGATGGAATCAAGTTCATAGCTCTCATGCTTTGTTTAAAGGTTTAGAAGGGGCTTATTTTTATTTTGTGCATAGTTATTGTGTAGGACTTGGGGAATACACTATAGCAGATTGTGAGTATTCGCAAAAATTTAGCGCAAGTGTAATGAAAGATAATTTTTACGGGGTGCAATTTCACCCTGAAAGAAGCAGTGAAGCGGGGGAAATTTTAATTTCAAATTTTATTAAGGATATAGGATGACTCAAATCATACCCGCACTCGATCTTATAGATGGCGAAGTGGTGCGTCTTGTAAAAGGGGATTATGAACAAAAAAAAGTATATAAATACAATCCCTTGGAAAAATTCAAAGAATACGAAAAAGCAGGAGCGAAAGAACTTCATCTTGTAGATCTTACAGGTGCAAAAGATCCTAGCAAAAGACAACTTGCTTTGATAGAAAAATTAGCCAAAGAAGTCAATGTCAATTTGCAAGTAGGCGGAGGCATACGCTCTAAAGAAGAAGTTAAAGCTTTGCTTGATTGTGGAGTAAAAAGAGTAGTTATAGGATCTATGGCGATTAAAGATGCGACTTTATGTCTTGAAATTTTAAAAGAATTTGGTAGCGAAGCTATAGTTTTAGCCTTAGATACGATTTTAAAAGAAGATTATGTTGTGGCTGTAAATGCTTGGCAAGAAGCAAGCGATAAAAAGCTTATGGAAGTTTTAGATTTTTATAGCAATAAAGGCTTAAAACACATACTTTGCACAGATATTTCAAAAGATGGCACCATGCAAGGAGTAAATGTAAGACTTTACAAACTTATCCATGAAATTTTTCCTCATATTTGCATTCAGGCAAGTGGTGGAGTAGCGAGCTTAAAAGACCTTGAAAACTTAAAAGGAATTTGTAGTGGGGTTATCGTAGGAAAAGCTTTATTAGACGGAGTTTTTAGCGTAGAAGAAGGGATAAGATGTCTAGCAAATTAAGCTACAAAGAACTTACTTTAGAAATTTTAAAACAAAGTGACAGACCTTTAAGTGTTAATGAAATTTGGCAAAAAGCTCTTGAACAAGGCTTAGATAAAAAGCTTTCTAGCATAGGACAAACTCCAATTGCTACTTTAGGGGCTAGGATATATGTTGATATAAAAGAATTGCAACACAATTCTTTATTTATCAAAGCTTCCCAAAAACCTACAACTTTTTGGCTAAAAGAAAGAGAAAATGAACTTTTAAAGCTTGATAATAAAAATGAAATTACTAACAAAAAACAAGAAAAAAATAAATTTCATGAAAGAGATTTACACCCCTTGCTTGTAAAATTTTTATATGAAAATTTAGATTTTAATTTAAATTGCAAAACAATTTACCATGAACAAAGCAAAAAGGGTAAAGGCGGGGAAGATAAGTGGAATTATCCTGATATTGTAGGGGTTTATTTTCCTCATGATGATTATGAAAAAGAAACCATAATACTTTTAGAAAATATCAAACAAAACAGCTATAAACTTTTTTCTTTTGAACTTAAAATTGGTTTAAATTTTTCAAATTTAAAAGAATGCTATTTTCAAGCTGTAAGTAATTCTAGCTGGGCAAATGAAGGCTATTTGGTTGTTTTACAAGAAATTGATAGCGAAGTTTTAAGCGAGTTAAGACGCTTAAATCAAAGTTTTGGCATAGGAGTGATAAAACTTGAAAAAGATATTTCAAATTCTCAAATTTTAATTAGTGCAAAAGAAAAAGAACTTGATATTCAAACACTAAATATGCTGATCAATAAAAATCCAAATTTTAAAGAATTTATTGATGATATAAACAAACAAATTAAAGTGGGCAAAGAAGCAAAAATTCAAGCTAATTTTGATGAAATTAAAAGCGATGAAGAAATGGAAAAATATCTTAAAGAAAAATGTATTTTGGAGAAATAAATGCTTACAAAACGCATAATTGCATGTTTAGATGTCAAAGATGGCAGAGTAGTAAAAGGAACACAATTTAAAAACCATAAAGATATGGGAGATATCATAGAGCTTGCTAGGTATTATTCTCAAAATGGTATTGATGAGCTTGTTTTTTATGATATTGCTGCAAGTGCTAGAAAAGAACGCATATCAAGAGAATGGGTAAGTGAAGTAGCAAAAAATATCAATATTCCTTTTTGTGTTGCAGGGGGTATTAAAAGCGAAGAAGATGCAGCTGAACTTTTGGCTAATGGGGCAGATAAAATTTCTATCAATTCTCCTGCTTTAAATAATCCAAGCCTAATCACACGCCTTGCTAAAAGCTTTGGCGTGCAATGCGTAGTAGTAGGGATTGATAGTTTCAAAGATGAAAATGGAAATTTAAAAGTATTTCAATACACAGGCGATGAAAAAACAAGCAAACATAGTGGAAAAAGCACTTTAGAATGGGTTAAAGAAGTGCAAGATCTAGGCGCAGGTGAAATTGTTTTAAATATGATGAATCAAGATGGTGTTAAAAATGGCTATGATTTAGAACAATTAGAAGCTGTATATAAAATTTGTAAAGTACCTTTGATCGCAAGCGGGGGAGCGGGAAAAATGGAGCATTTTTTAGAAGCTTTTAAACTAGGTATAGATGGGGCTTTAGCTGCTTCTGTTTTTCATCAAAAACTTATAGACATTAAAGAATTAAAAATTTATCTTAAAAATCAAGGTTTAAGTATAAGGATATAATATGCAAAATTTCAAAGAACTTAATGAAAAAATTGCTTGGCAAAAAGTAGATCATCTTTTACCTGTCATCATCCAAGATGCAAAAACTTGTGAAGTTTTAATGCTAGGCTTTATGAATAATGAAGCCTTAGAAAAAAGCTTAGAAAGTGGTAAAGTAGTCTTTTTTTCACGCACAAAACAGCGTCTTTGGATGAAGGGTGAAGAAAGTGGAAATTTCTTAAATATCGTAGATTTAAGCTTAGATTGTGATAATGACACGCTTTTAATTTTAGCAAATCCTGTAGGACCTACTTGTCATACGGGCGATATTTCTTGTTTTGAAAAAATTTCTAAAAATGCGGATTTTGTTTTTCTAGCCAGACTTGAAAAGCTTATCAATTCACGCAAAAATGCCGATGAAAATACTTCTTATACAGCAAAACTTTTCAAAAGTGGCACAAAACGCATCGCACAAAAAGTTGGTGAAGAAGGCGTAGAAACAGCTTTAGCAGCGACAGTAAAAGATAAAGAAGAGCTTATTTGTGAAGCAGCGGATTTAATGTATCATTTAAGTGTTTTACTTACAGATGCAAATCTTAGTTTCTCAGATGTGATTTCAAAGTTGAAAGAAAGACATAAAGCTTAAAGCTTTATGTAAATAAATTTGTATCAATGCAAGGCTTCATTAAGTTTGACTGCTTTTTTATTTAAAGCTACTATCATAGCACCGCTTATAGAATCTTGACGGAAATGTAGCCCATTTAAACCTTTAAGCTCTAAGCCTTTGTAAATTTCTTTATCAAAATTAAAATAAGGATTAAGTTTAGCAAGTTCTTCGGCATCTTTGAGTAAAAATTTCGTTCCTTCTAGCACCGCAATACCTGCATCAACTATACAATTATCCCCTAAAGGAATTCCTGTCACTGAATTAGCCCCTAAAAGACAAGCCTTGCCTACGCTTATAGCATTGCCACTTGTTCCACTTAAAACACCTAAAATCGAAGCTCCGCCACCTACATCAGAACCTTCTCCTACTATAGCACTTGAACTAATACGCCCTTCAACCATACAAGCTCCTGTTGTGCCTGCATTAAAATTCACATAACTTGCCCCTGGCATGATGGTTGTTCCTGCTGCTAAAGACGCACCCATTCTTACTTTAGAGCTTTCTAAAATTCTTGTATTATCCTCAGGGATAATATGTGCTAAAAATCTTGGAAATTTATCAACAAAATCGATTTTTGGGTATTGATTGCTCATTTTTAAACGCATTTCATTTGCTCTTAAATACTCAAGCTCAATAGGCTTATCATCACTCCAAGCTACATTGCTTAAAAGTCCAAAAGCTCCATTTAGATTGATACTTCTTAAAGGTACTTTTTTAGTAGAAAGCAAATAAAGTTTTAGATAAACACTTTCTACACTTAAAGGTTCTTTATCTTCAAAAAGACAAACAAAAGCAAACTCATCGTCTTTAAATTTATCTTTGATAATCTTTAATAAATCAATATTTTGATGCCCTTCTTCTTCTAAAAAAGGTTTAAAACAAGAAAGCGCAAAATCAATATCTTCTAATTTTAAAGTTTGCACAAACTCACTCGCATTAAAATCAATCTCCACACCCCTTTGCATAAAAGCTTCAAGCATGATTGCCGCTGAGCCAAAATTTTGCTCATAATTAATCAAAGCAAAACTTGCTTGTAAGATTTTATTTTTATTTAACTGTCCTCTATCAAGTCTTGCTATACCAAAAGCTTTAGGTTTTTTATAGCCACTTTTTTGCTCAATTTGTTTGATTAAAAGTAAAAAATCTTCTTTGGTATTAATCATTTTCTTTTCCTTATCCACTTAATTTTTAATGCGAACACGCACTTTTTCCATTCATCACAGGTTGTATAGCAGAATTATCCGCACCACCTTCATTGTTAATCTTTTCTATAAAGCTCCAAATTTTTTCAGCCGCCATTAAATAACGCTTTGAACTCACACTTTCAGGGTGATAAAAACTCACAGGCTTGCCTTCATCTCCACCTTCTCTTACTATCATTTCTATAGGAATTTGTGCTAAGACTTCACTTTTATAGGCTTTTGCCATATCCTCAGCCGTTCCTTTGCCAAAAATATCATACTCTTTACCATTATCAGGACATAAAAATCCGCTCATATTTTCAATCACACCCGCTATAGGAATGTGAAGTTTATTAAACATATCTAAAGCTCTTTTACTATCGTCTAAAGATACAGTTTGAGGCGTGCTTACACAAACTCCCGCAGTAATAGGAATACTTTGTGCAGAAGTAATTTGCGCATCGCCTGTTCCTGGAGGCATATCCAAAAACAATACATCAAGCTCAGGCCAAATTACATCAGCTAAAAGTTGCTCAATTGCTTTCATAATCATAGCTCCACGCCACATAAGCCCTTGACCCTCTTCGATCAAAACCCCCATACTCATCATATAAACACCATGAGTTAAAATAGGCTTTAATCTCTGCCCTACTACTTCAGGCTGAGTTTTGGTTTCGCCTAGCATTCTTGGAATATTTGGCCCATAAATATCTGCATCTAAAATCCCTACTCTTTTTCCCATTTTAGCCATGGAAATTGCTAAATTTACTGTAGTTGTAGATTTGCCCACACCACCTTTTCCACTTGAAACCATGATGAAATTTTTTACTTGTGGAGCGATATTTTTTCCACTTCTTGAATTGCTTTTTTCTTCAGGAATTTTTGGAGTAATGATATTAAGTTCAATATTTTTTAAAGCCAAACTCGATAAAGCTTCAATAGCATTTTTACGAATTTCATTAGCTACTTCAGGATTTGCTGAAACGATTTCTATATCAATAAATACACCATCATCTTGAATTTTAATATCTTTTACAAAGTTAAAACTCACTATATCCTTTTCAAAACCAGGATATTTTACAGTTTTTAATTTCTCTAAAATTTGTTCTTTCATGTTTTTTCCTTGTCTTTTAAAAAAATCAATTTTACTAATAAAATGATAAAATTTAGCTTTTTATAAGTGTATAATATGGTAACATTATAAAAACCAACAATATTAAAAAGAGGAATAAAAAAATGAGTGAAATGAGCCTCATTATGTTAGCAGCTGGAAATTCTACTCGTTTTAACACAAAGGTAAAAAAACAATTTTTACGACTTGGAAATGACCCTCTTTGGCTTTATGCAACAAAAAATTTAAGCTCTTTTTATCCTTTTAAAAAAATAGTTGTTACCTCTAGTAATATTTCTTATATGAAAAAATTTACTAAAAACTATGAATTCATAGAAGGTGGTGATACCAGAGCAGAATCCTTAAAAAAAGCCTTAGAGCTCATAGATAGCGAATTTGTTATGGTAAGTGATGTAGCAAGGGTATTGGTGAGTAAAAATTTGTTTGATCGTTTGATTGAAAATTTAGATAAAGCAGATTGTATTACCCCTGCTTTAAAAGTTGCAGATACAACACTTTTTGACAATGAAGCCTTGCAAAGAGAAAAAATCAAACTCATTCAAACCCCGCAAATTTCTAAAACCAAATTGCTTAAAAAAGCCTTGGATCAAAACCTAGAATTTACAGATGATAGCACAGCTATAGCTGCAATGGGTGGAAAAATTTGGTTTGTTGAAGGTGAAGAAAATGCAAGAAAACTAACCTTTAAAGAAGATCTTAAAAAGCTTGATTTGCCTACACCTAGCTTTGAAATTTTTACTGGCAATGGTTTTGATGTGCATGAATTTGGAGAGAATCGCCCTTTGCTTTTAGCAGGAGTGCAAATTCATCCTACTATGGGGCTTAAAGCACACAGCGATGGAGATGTTTTAGCTCACTCTTTAACCGATGCGATTTTAGGTGCTGCAGGACTTGGAGATATAGGAGAGCTTTATCCTGATACTGATATGAAATTTAAAAATGCCAACTCCATGGAGCTTTTAAAACAGGCTTATGATAAAGTCAGAGAAGTAGGTTTTGAACTCATTAATATAGACATTTGCGTCATGGCACAAAGCCCTAAACTTAAAGACTTTAAACAAGCTATGCAAAGCAATATAGCTCATACTTTAGACTTAGATGAATTTAGAATCAATGTTAAAGCCACAACAACGGAAAAATTGGGTTTTATTGGAAGAAAAGAAGGTATGGCGGTGCTTAGTAGTGTAAATTTAAAATATTTTGATTGGACAAGATTATGAAAGTTTTAATTATTGAAAATGAAATTTATCTAGCGCAAAGCATTAGCATTAAACTAAGTGATGCTGGATATAGCTGTGAAATTATCAACTCGTTTGATGAATACAATGGTGAAAAATACTATGATATTGTACTGCTTTCTACAAATACTAATAATTTTTTAAAGGCCGTAAGTCAGTTTAAACATAGTATTATTATTTTGCTTATTTCTTATATAAGTACAGATACAGTTTCAAATCCTTTGAAATTAGGTGCTAGTGATTATATTCAAAAACCCTTTATGATAGAAGAGCTGATTAGAAAAATAAAGCATTATCAAGATTTTAGAAAACTTTCAATCCTTAATAAAGCTTATCAAAGCTACATCAAATCAAGATTAGAAACAATCAAAATTCCAGAGTATAATTATAAAAAATTAAAACTTCCATTGATATTAAAATCCAACAAGCAAAGCAGTGCTGATGCTTTTGTTTTTAATTATGCAAATGAATGTGACATTACTCTTTCTTTTATTGATTTAACATCTACAAATTCAGTTGAAAAAGTTATGAAACTTCCCACAGAAAACAATCTCTTATTTTTGAGTAATTTTCAAGCATTAAAAGCAGCAGAAAAGGAAAAACTCCTAGATTTTATACAAAACAAAAATGTTATTTTGCATACCAATTCAAATACAGATGATTTAAAAATAAACTGCATTAATTTAAATGATAATGAAAAAAATATCGATAGCAATGAAATTTTAACCATAGATGAGTATGTAAAATATGTTATTATAAATTACCAAAATATATTTCCTGATACTGATCTTTCAAAAAAATTAGGCATTTCACGTAAATCTTTATGGGAAAAAAGGAAGAAATATGAAATCAGCAAGAAAAAATAAAAACATTACCATAGATCAAAATGAATTTGGTATCTTGTCACTTATTAAAGAAGGTTTGCTAGGTACTTGCACTCATTTAATGAATGAAAAAGAAGTCAATGAAATCATTAAATCAGGAAAATTTAAAGGAGAAAGTTTTCCCTATCCCTTAAGCTTTGCACCAAAAAATGCTGAAGAAGCACTAAATGATATAAAATCTGGCGATAGAATCGATCTCATACTAGACGAAAAAGTAGTAGGACATATAGATTTTAAAAGCCGATTTAAAAATAATAAAAATTTTTCTGATATTTTCAGTCCTAACACTTGCTCTTTGGAAGATATGGGAACAACTTGTATAAGTGGAAAAATAGAAATTTACAATTCTCAAATTAAAAAAATAAAAGAAAATTTTCAACAAATCAAAAACAATCTTAATGCACAAAAAATTACCGCTATAGTTTCAAGTTTTGATCCTTTGCATCGTGCCCATGAAAGAATGTTTCGTTGGACTATTGATAAAGCAGATTTAGTTGTAATTTTTCTTGTAGAATCTTTTGATGCAAATGGGTTTGAATTCGAACTTAAAGAAGCTTATTTGAAAAAATTTATTCAAAACTATCTTCCACCGGATAGAATTTTCATTTTTCCATTAAAAAATATTAATATTTTTCACGCTCATTTAAATCCTGGCTTAGAAAGCATTATCGCAAAAAGTCTAGGTTGTACCAAACTAGTAGTAGGACAAAATCATACAGGACTTGGAATGTTTTATGATGATAATCAACCAAAAACCATACTTGATGATTTTTCCAAGGATTATGGCATAGAAGTGATTGTTTTGCCTGAATTTGTATTTTGCGATCAATGTCGCATGATTGTTAGCACAAGATCTTGCCCTCATGGTTGTCATCACCATTTGCACTATAATTCTCAGTCTTTAAAAGATTTACTAAGAGCGGGTATCATTCCTCCAGCAATTTTCATGCGCAAGGAAGTATCTAGCGTTATTTTAACTTCTCTTTTTCCAAATAGATTAAAAAATATGCAAAAAATTTATAATGAGCTTTTTCCAACTGATGGAATTTTAGAATACAAAAATGATGAAGAATTTTATCAAAAACTTTTAGAAATTCATCAAATGTCTTATATGGTGTAACAAAATGCAAAAATTATTTTTAACTTTTTTTTATTCAGGTTCTATAAAAAAGGCAAGTGGGACTTTTGGTACTATCGCTGCTTTAATACCTGCTTTTTTTATACTTAAATATCTTGGGATTAATACTTTGTTTTTACTAAGTATTTTAATTTTTGTTGCAAGTATTCGTGTTATAGATGATTATGAAAAAAAAACAGGAATTCACGATGACAAACACATAGTTATCGATGAAGTTGCTGGGGTTTTTCTTGCTTGTGCTATTGCAGCAAGTGTTGAAAATTCAATAGTTAATTTTATTTTGGCTTTTGTTTTATTTAGACTCTTTGACATTACAAAACCTTCTATTATTGGCAAAATAGATAAAAAAGTCAAAGGCGGACTAGGTGTAATGCTTGATGATATGCTAGCAGGATTGTTTGCTGGACTTTTAAGTGCGGTAATTTACGGATTTTTACTTAAATTTAATTTAGTTTTTTGGGATATAAATTTAAAAGATTTATTTTGAAATTTTGCTTAAATTAATTAAATTTTAAATTTTATTCTTATATAATTTAGTCTTTAATTTCAAAAAAGGAAAATATAAATGGCAAACCATAAATCTGCTGAAAAAAGAGCAAGACAAACTATTAAAAAAACAGAAAGAAATAGATTCTATAGAACAAGACTTAAAAATATAACTAAAGCCGTAAGAGAAGCTGCAGCAAATGGAGATAAAAATGCTGCTAATGAAGCTTTAAAAGTAGCTAATAAAAGCATTCATGCTATGGTAAGTCGCGGTTTCATTAAAAAACAAACTGCTTCTCGCCGTGTAAGCCGCTTGGCCCTTTTAGTAAATAAAATCGCATAATTTTCTATATAGTTTTTAATGTTAGCTAGCAAACTAGATCCTTTTTTAAAACGCTTTGAAGAGTTAAATTCTCTTCTTAGCAGTTCTGATATACTCAACGATATCAGTAAAATGACTACACTCTCTAAAGAACAAAAAAATTTAGAACCTATCGTTTTAAAAGCTAAAGAGTATTTAAAAACTTTAGACAATATAGAAGAAAATAAAGCTTTGCTAAACGATCCAGAACTTGGGGAACTTGCAAAAGAAGAACTAAAAACTTTAGAAGAACTAAAACCAAAACTTGAAGAAGAGATTAAAATTTTACTTCTTCCTAAAGATCCCAATGATGAAAGAAATATTTTTCTTGAAATTCGTGCAGGCACAGGTGGCGATGAGGCATCTTTATTTGTAGGAGATCTTGTAAAAGCTTATGCAAGATATGCTGAAAATCGCGGCTATAAACTTGAGATTGTAAGCTCTAGTGAAGGAAGCGTAGGTGGATTTAAAGAAATCATCATGCTTGTTAAAGGAACAGGGGCTTATTCAAGACTTAAATATGAAGGTGGAACGCACCGTGTTCAAAGAGTTCCTCAAACAGAATCCCAAGGACGCGTGCATACTTCTGCTATCACCGTGGCAGTAATGCCAGAAGTTGATGATATAGAAATCGAAATCAATCCAAACGATCTTAAAGTTGATGTTATGCGATCTTCAGGACATGGTGGACAAAGTGTAAATACTACTGATTCAGCTGTTCGTATCACTCATATCCCTACAGGTATAGTTGTAGTCAATCAAGATGGAAAAAGCCAACACAAAAATAAAGAAAGTGCGATGAAAGTCCTAAAAGCAAGGCTTTATGAAATGCAAGAGAGTGAAAGACTAGCAAAAGAAAGTGAAGCAAGAAAATCACAAGTAGGAAGCGGAGATAGAAGCGAACGCATTCGCACTTACAATTTTCCACAAAATCGTATCAGCGATCATAGAATAAATCTTACTTTATATCGCTTAGATGCCATTATACAAGATGGGCTTTTTGATGAAATCATAGAACCTTTAATCACTCATCATCAAGCCCAAGCTTTACAAGAACAAAATTTATAAGATTTTATATAAATTAATGCTTATGTGGGAATTTATGTGGATTTCCACTAGCACCTACATGTGCAACATTTCCATTTTCTATATCATAAGCTTGACCAAAACCTTTTACAAAGCGTCCTTTTTTAAATTCAAGCTTTACTAGATGAAAATCAAGCATCTTGCGTATAGTTTTAATGCCTCCTTCTCCTCCGGTTTGTTTTTCAAACTCATCATAAATTTGATCAAATCTTTCACCTCTCTCTAAAAAGCTTGCATTTACTCTATAGCGCAATCTTTTGCGAAGTATAACAGAAGCAGCTTTACTCTCATCCTCTAAAAACATTATTTCTATATTGTTTGGATTTACTTTGATGTTGTTAAAATGTTCACTTACTTCACTTATATAAATATAATTTCCCCATTGTGTGCTTACAAAAGGTGCATACGAGCAAACAACTTCTCCATTTGCATTTAAAGTTGCCAAAGCTACAGAATTAAAACTTAGCATAAATTCATTTAATTCTTTTTCTACGCCACTAAAATTTTGCTCGCTCTTTGCACTCATGCAAAGGGATATTATAGTATCTTTAATCGTGTTTTCATCGGCTTTTTTAGGAAATTCCACTCGTAAATTTTCTTTATCATTGTAAACAAGATCCAAGCCATTAAAATCAACACTTTTTAGAAAAACATCTTGCACTTGCTCAATACCACCAAATTTTTTACAAAGATCAACTAAATTTGATTTATGATGATCATTCATATGAGAAATAATGCTTTCAAAATTCATTTTTATCCTTTCTTGATTTTAAAATAAAATATTAAAAAAAATGGTATCAATTATCAAATTAAAAATAACTTAAAATATATAAATTATCTATTTTAACAAAAATTTATACTAAATTAAGTTAATAAAGGATAAATTTCTTTCTAAATTATTATGATATAAATTATCATTATTTATTTTATTTAAGGAGTAAAATTTGCATCCAAATAAAAAAGCTTTTAAGTTATCTTTATTTGCATTATTGCTAATAACTAATTTAAATGCACAAGAATCAAATGAAGCTATTAAATTACAAAAAGTTGTTGTTAGTGCAACAGGTTTTGAGCAAGATGCAGACTCAAATTTACGCAATGTAATCAGCATAGAAGGCAAAGATCTGCAAAATAAAGGTTATGTTTCCTTAGAACAAGCCTTAGAAAGAATTTCGGGCATTAGTTTTGTAAATTTTGGACTTGGACGCAATATAGATATGCGTGGACAAGGAGATAAATCCAATATAGCTGTAAAAGTTATGATCGATGGGCGTGCTATTAATGTTCTTGATAATTCCCATGGTATAACCCCGCTAGATAGTATCAATTTAGATAATGTAGAACGCATAGAAATCATACCTGGGGGTGGATCTGTGCTTTATGGAAGTGGTACTAGAGGGGGTGTGATTAATATCATTACAAAAAAACAAAAATCAGATGCTTTTGCTATAAATTTAAAAAGCAGTGCCTATGATCATGGTGGACTAGGTGGAAATTTAGGTATCAATGGCGCCAAACAAATAAATGAAAATTTAGCTTTTAGCTTTGATATACAAAGTTTTAACCTTGATGGATATCAAGAAGGTTATAATGAAAAAGGTTATTTTATCAACACAAAAACCTATATTAATATCAATGATAATAGCGATTTAACTTTGGGTTATAATTATTTTAAAAGCAAAAATACCAGCAGTGGCTATCTAACAAAAGCACAAGCTCAAAGCGATCCAACCCAAAAAGGCAATAGTGACAATATCACACAAATCAATCGCCCTGAAATTTCTTTGGATTATCATTACTATTTTGATGATATATGGGAATTTAACCTAGAAGCTTTTTGGCAAAATCAAAAGATCAATTATCTAAAAGATGTTTCTACAATGAGTTATGGAAGTATGAGTCTTCCTGTATATCAAAATGGAAGTGGTTTTGAAGACACACTTACAGGGATAAGTTTAAAAAACAAGCTAAATTATGCAAATAATTCTTATTTTATTTTTGGTTATGAATTTGCAAACCATGATGCAAAAAGAACAAGCATTATTCATTATGATGTAAATGCCGGCAGATTTCAAATGAGTCACACCATGACAACGCTTATGGATATGGATAAACAAAGCCATTCTATTTTCGCTCTTGATTCTCATGAATTTAACGATATTTTTAGTATTTCAGGTGGAGCAAGATATGAATATAGTCTTTATGACACAAATAGAAATTACACTAGCAATATGATTATATCAAACACTCCTAAACCAAGCACTCCAGAACTTTTTTCGACCGATGATACAAGTCATAACTTCGCCTTTGAAATCACTCCAAATTTTAAATACTCAGACACAGGAAAGCTTTATATCAAATACGAAAGAGGTTTTGTCTCTCCAAGTCCAGCACAATTTGTCAATAAGGATAAAAATTCACAAAAGTATTATTCTGCAAATTTAAATCCTGAGATCTTTGATACCTTTGAACTAGGAATTGATGATTTTTGGTGGGATTTTTACGGCTTTAATCTAACTTTATTTTACACCCTAAGCAAAGATGAAATTTCTTATCTTGGAAACCCTCATTCTACTAGTGGATCTTGGTGGAAATATTATAATATAGATCAAACTCGCCGTCTAGGAGTAGAATTAAGTCTGAGTCAAAATTTTTTAGATGATGATTTAATCTTTAGAGAAAGTCTAACTTATCTTGATGCTAAAATTTCTAAAGGCGTTAATGACGGCATGAGAATTCCTTATGTTTCAAAAATCAAAGCCACAGCTGGGCTAGAATACGCTTGGAATAAAAATTTCTCAAATTTTATTGATCTAACCTATTTTTCTAGAGCAAAAGATGGTGGAACTATAGATGAAAATACAGGAAAAATGTCTAAAAATTCTTGGATAAGGGATTATTTTTTAACAGATATTGGTATGAAATATAATTATAAAAAATTACAAATTTTAGCAGGAATTCGCAATCTTTTCGATAAAAGATACTACACCTATCAAGACAGTATAAATGATCAATACCTAGTTGGGAATGGCAGAAACTACTATGTTGAATTTAAATACGCATTCTAAAATTTTAGTGATTATAGGGCTTTTGGTAGCTTATATAATCGCTTCTTTTACAGCACTTTGCTTAGGAGATGAGAATTTAAACCCAAAAGAACTTTTTTCATATATCTTTAGCCAAGATGAAATTTTAAGACAAATCATCATAGATGGACGCTTACCACGCATTATAATGGCGATTTTAATCGGTATGCTTCTAGCTAGTAGTGGGGCTATCACTCAAAATGTATTTTCAAATCCTATAGCCGATCCTTATATCATAGGTATAGCTTCTGCAGCAACCTTTGGAGCGGTTTTGGCGTATTTGTTAAAATTGAATGATTATTATTATGGAATTTTAGGTTTTGTTTGCTCTGCCTTTTTTGCCCTAGGAGTTTTTAAAATTTCTTCTAAAGCTTCTATAGCGACTTTACTCATTATCGGCATAGCAGCTTCATCTTTTTTAGGAGCTTTTACTTCTTTTTTCACTTATCTTATAGGCGAGGATTCTTTTAAAATAGTCGCTTGGCTTATGGGAAATATAGGCAATGCTTCTTGGTTTCGTGTGGGAATTTTAATCTTGCCTTTAATTTTTTGTTTGTTTTATTTTTACGCTCATAAAAACGAATTAAACATACTTTTAAGCGGAGATGATGAAGCTAGAAATCTAGGGGTAAATGCTCAAAAATTAAAGATAAATTTACTCATTGTTTCATCCTTGGCTGTATCTTTTGCGGTTGCTTTTAGCGGACTTATAGGCTTTGTTGGACTCATCATTCCTCATACTATAAGACTTTTGCTTAAAAATTATGATAATGCCTTGGTTATCCCTTTATGTACAGCATTTGGAGGATTATTTTTACTTATTTGTGATACTTTAGCAAGAACTCTTTTAGCCCCTGTACAAATTCCGATTGGAATTTTAACTGCATTTTTTGGAGCTCCTATTTTTTTATACTTGGCTTTAAGTGCTAGGAGATTTTTATAATGCTAAAAATACATGATTTAAGCTTTGCTTATCACCAAAAAGATTTACTAAAAAACATTCATTTAGAACTTAAAAATCAGGCTTTTATAGGAATTTTAGGGCCAAATGGCTCAGGCAAAAGCACTCTTTTAAAACTTATACTTAAAAATTTAAGTCCAAATAAAGGAGAGATAAGTCTTTTTAATACAAATATCAAAGATTTTTCTCTTAAAGAATTTGCCAAAATTTGCGGATTTGTGCCTCAAAAATCAGAATTAAACACCCCTTTAAAAGTCATCGATGTGCTTTTAATGAGCAAATATGCGAATTTAAAACACGCTTTTAGTTCTTATTCTAAAGAAGATATTTTAGAAATTAAAGAATTTGCTAAGGATTTAAGACTTGAAAATTTTCTAGAAAGAAGCATACTTTCTTTAAGTGGGGGTGAATTTCAAAGAATGCTTTTGGCAAGAGCTTTGCTTAAAAAGCCAAAAATTCTTTTTTTAGATGAACCCACTTCAGCCCTTGATTTAAACTATGCTATAGAGCTTTTAAGTCTTTGCGAAAAACTAGTTAAAGAAAAAAATATAGCCGTTGTTGCTATCTTGCATGATTTAAATTTAGCTTCTATGTTCTGCGATAAAATCCTTTTTCTAAAAGAAGGGGAAATAAAGTATTTTGGAACGAGCAAAGAGCTTTTTACTCAAGAAATTTTAAAAGAAATTTATGATTTAAACTGCGAGATTATTTATAAAAATTCTAAACCTTATATTTTAGCTTTAAAGGAGAAAAAATGAAAAAAATTTTAATTATTATGAGTTTGTTTTTAATCACACTAAATGCAAAAGAACGCCTTGTAGTGCTTGATCCTGCAAGCATAGAAACCCTTTTTATGCTTAAGGCTGAAGATCAAATCGTAGGCATTGCCACTTTACAACACTCAAATATCTATCCTAAAGATCAAACCTCAAAACTTACAAGTGTAGGCACTTTTTCAAATCCTTCACTTGAAAAAATAGTAGCATTAAAACCAAGTTTGGTGATTTTAAGCTCTTATTCTTTAAATTTAGAAGAAGGACTTAAAAATTTTGGTATCAAAAGTATCAATTTAAAAGCCGAGCGTTTAGAAGATATAACAAAAAATATCACAACCTTAGGCCAAATCACCAAAAAAGAAAAAGAAGCAGAGCTTTTAAAACAAGAATTTACCCAAAATTTAAAAAAATTAAGCGATAAACCCCTAAATAAAAGTGCGATTTATCTTTATTCTAGCAACCCTTTAATGGCCTTTAATGATAATTCTTTAATAGCTGATATTTTAAGACTTATAGGGATTAAAAATTTAAGTCCGCAAAGTCAAATTTCAAGACCTGTTATATCAGCAGAATATATACTGAAACAAAATCCAGACATACTCATTCTTGGAATTAATGCTAAAAACAACCTTTTAGATACAAATGCTTTATTGAAAAATACCAAAGCAGTTAAAACAGGAAGTATTTATTTTAACAAAGATACACATATATTATTACGTCTTAGTCCTAAGATAATAGATAGAATTCAAGAATTTAAAACAAAGCTAGAAAATAACAATTTTTAATCACTCAATCTTGCTTTAAAAAATTCGCAAGTTTGACAAAGTTTTTCTATGCGTTTATCTTCTTCAAAAGCTTTTTTCATCATCTTTATACGCGGTGATTTAAAAAGCTTATCAAAGTTATTTTCAAAAACATTTCCCAAGTTAATATCTGCTTTAGTATCCAAACAGCAAGGCACCAAACTTCCATCACTTAAAATCCCAATTTGCTCTTTTAAAGCATGACATTTTCCTTTTTTATAAAGGGGTTCATCTTTTAAATTTGGCCATTTAAAAAGTTTATTTTGATGAAGCAAAATATGTCTTTGCAAGCGATTTTTACTTAAGTTTGTATCGATCTTAATTTCAAATTCTTTGGATAAAAACTCATAAATTTTTAAATTTGACTTAGGTGCTTTAAAATTAGCATCTAAATTCCAAAGTCTTAGATTGATAAAAGAAAGGCTTTTTTGCTCTAAATGCTTTTTGCAAAGTTCTAAAATAGGCTTAAAATACTGTTCTAAAGAAATTTTGCTTTGACTTAAAAAAGACATTAAAGAAATATTGATTTGATGGATATTCTCATACCCTAACAATAAAGCTTGATTTTTAGAATTTAGATAAAAGCCACTTGTAGTGATTTCAAGTTTCATAGCTTCATCTTTTGCGATTCTTAGATAATTTTCCAAATTAGGTAAAAGCAAAGGATCGCCCAAAAGATGAAAGGTAAAAAGCTCGGCTTTATTAGAAATTTCATAAGCTAAGTTTTGAAATTTTTCTTCACTCATTACCCCGCGAATTCCTTTTTGAGAAGGACAAAAATCACATTTTAAACCACAAATATCGCTTAATTCTATATATATTTTTTTAAATTTCATTATATTTCCTAGAGTAAACATTTTACCAAAATTTATGAAATTTATTAAAATATGTAACATTTTTATCGATATTTTTATCTTTTTTGTTTCTCTTCTTTATTTTTAAATATATTAAACAAAAATCACACTATACTTAAATAAAAATCTAAAATTAAGGAAGGGTTTATGCAAGAGCTTACTCGCACGAAAAAAATTCGCTCTATTATTGCTGCAAGTAGCGGAAATTTAGTAGAGTGGTTTGATTTTTATATCTATGCTTTTACAGCAACTTATTTTGCTCATACTTTTTCAACTTCAGATAATCCTGTTATCCAGCAAATCAATGCCTTTGGGGTTTTTGCAGCAGGATTTTTTATGCGTCCTATAGGCTCTTGGCTTTTTGGCTCTTTAGCTGATAAAGTAGGTCGTAAAAAATCTATGGTTATATCAGTGGTTTTAATGGCTTTGGGCTCTTTTATGATAGCAGCCTTGCCAAGCAAAGATACAGTGGGCGATCTTGCTATTATCTTACTTTTAATAGCAAGACTCATTCAAGGTCTTAGTGTAGGCGGGGAGTATGGCATAGCAGCTACTTATCTTTCAGAACTTGCTACGGAAGGAAAACGCGGTTTTTACTCATCTTTTCAGTATGTAACCCTAATAGGTGGTCAACTTTTGGCCGTTGCAAGCATTAGTATAATGTTTTTATTTTTTAGCATTGATGATATGAAAGATTATGCTTGGAGAATACTTTTTGTAATAGGCGGAATTTTAGCACTAGGCTCGCTTTTTGTAAGAAAAATGATGAATGAAAGTGCTACAAAACTTCACCAGCATGAAGATCGTGGTACTTTAAAAGCATTATGCAAATCTTGGAAACCTTTTTTAATGGTACTTGGGGTTACTTCTGGAGGTTCTTTAGCTTTTTATACTATTACAACTTATACTAAAACTTTTATGGAAAATACGGGTATGGATAAAATGCTTGTTAATAATCTTTTCTTAGGTGCTTTATTTATACTAATGATCATTCAACCTCTTTTTGGATATATAGGAGATAAAATAGGTCACAAACGATCTTTAATTGTATTTTGTATTTTGGCATTGGTAGGAATTTATCCTATTTTTTCACTTATAGCCAATAACGCACAAAATAATCCTTCTTTGACATTTATGTTGGTGGTATTATTGTTTGTTATTTTAAGTTTTTATACTTCAGTTGCTGGGATTTTTAAAGCAAAACTTTTTCCTGAACATGTAAGAGCTTTAGGGACAGGTTTGGGTTATGCTATTTCAAATGCTGTTTTTGGAGGATCTGCTCCTTGGGTTGCTTTACAATTTAAAAATGCAGGTATAGAAAATGGCTTTTTTATTTATTTAGCTGTTTTAACTATTTTGATGTTAATAGCAACTTTATTTTTACCTAAAAAAGGTGAACTTAACTAAACATTCCCAAAGAATGTTTAGTTTTAAAAACTCTCATCAAGAATTCCATCAGTTTTAGTCCATTGCTCCAAAGAATGCTCTTTAACTTGAACACAAATAAAATTTAAAACACTTTTAGCAAAAAATTGTCTTTTTACTTCAGGTTTAACTCTTATAACATCACCTTTATTTACAAGAATTTTTTCTCCATCTAAAACCAATTCACCTTGTCCCTCTAAAATAATAAAAAGCTCTTCGTTTTGTTTATGATGATGGATAAAAGGCACACAGGTATTGGCTTGAAGTTTATTAAAACTAACTTCACATCCTGTTAAATCTAATTTTTCCTTGAGTTCTATTCTAGTTTGATTTAAAAAATCATCGCCTAAATGAGCTACGCTGATCTTATTCATTTATTATCCTTATAATAAAATAATGGCAAATTATAAAAAATTTAAATTAATAAAAACTAATTTTAACGCTTTTAAAGAAAGTGCTGAAAGTGCGGTACTTTCTAACTCTTTTAAGGTTTTAAATTCATAATTTTTATTTTTATTGTTTAAAATTTGATGATAAACCTTGATATTAAGTTTATACTTAGTATAGCTGTGCTTAAACTCCCCTACAAAACTCATATCTTTAGAAAGTTTATACTCTCCTTCTTTAAAAAAAGGAAAATTATACATACCCTTATAAAGCTTATCTTGACTTTTCTGTATCGCAAATTTTTTATTAAATTCAAACAAAAAAAGATTTAAATTTAAACTCTCATAAAGTATTTTTTTAGCTCTTGGATAAAGCTCTGTATGAAATTTGCCTTGACAAAAATCATACAAAGGACAAATTCCACACTTTGCATTTTTACTCGCACAAACCAAAGCCCCTATATCAAGCAAGGCTTGGTTATGATCAAAAGCATGATTTAAATTTAAAAGCTCTTTAGCTCTTTTTTCAAGTTCTTTCATGCTAGGATTTTCTAAAGCAAAAAGACGAGAAAGCACACGGCGTATATTACCATCAACAAAAGAAACCTTTTGATCATAACCAAAACAAGCTATAGCACCTGCTGTATAAGCTCCTATACCGCTTAATTTTTTTAGATCCTCAACTTCTTTGGGTAGTTTAGCTTCAAACTTATCCACACATTCTAAAGCTGCCTTTTTTAAATTTCTAGCACGAGTGTAATAACCAAGTCCTTGCCAAGCCTTTAAAAGCTCATCTTCATTAGCATTAGCCAAACTTTCTAAAGTAGGAAATTTTTGCAAAAAGGGGAAATAAAACCTTTCCAAAACTGATTTAACTTGAGTTTGCTGAAGCATAATTTCACTGATATAAACTCCATAAGCTCTATCAATATGCTTTAAACTTTCATCACAATTTTGACTTTGTAAATTACGCCAAGGTAAAGTTTTGCGTCCATTTTTTTCATACCAAAGAAGTAAATTTTCTTGTAGTTTTTCAAGCTCTTTTTTTTGCATAAATGAGAGTATAACAAAAAATTTTAAAATTTTTTGCTAAAATTAGTTCAAATTAAATTATTAAGGATATCCATGTTAGCTTTTTTTAAAGGTTTAGGTATAGGTTTTTTATGTTTATTACTTTTTGTTGCAGGAGTAGTTTTTAATGTAGAATTTTTAGGCAAAAAAGACTCTAATCATGATTTATATTTTTCAAGAAATATAGAAGTAAGCAATACACTAAAACCCGATATTTTATATGCAAATATTAATTTTTGGGCAAATGAAAATTTAAGCTCAAAAATCACATTAGACAATAGTGAAAAAGCCGAAATCACAAATACTTTCAATCAAATTTTAGAACGCTCAAAAAAAGAAAATTTTTGTAGCGGAGGAAGTTTTTCTTTAGAACCTAATTTTTCCTATAAAGATGGTATACAAACTCCAAAAGGTCAAAGATTTGATGCGAATTTAGAATGTGAATTTAAAGAAAACCAACTTGCAGATTTTAACAAGCTTTTAAATGACATCAATTCTATCATAGCTAAAAATAATTTCATCAGCGTTTCAACACCAGCCATACAAACAAAATTTTCAAAAGATACACTAAACAACAACAAAGAAAATCTCTACAAAGAGCTTTTAAAAACATCATACGAATATGAAAAAACTTACTCTTTAGATCTTAATAAAACTTGTGTATTGAAAAATTTACAAGTAAATACAAATGCCAATATCGCACCTAGAATGTTAAATGCAAAATCTGACAATATAGAACTTTCATCTCCAATTATCAGCGAAAAAGAACAAATTTTAAGCGCGAAAGCTTTATTTATTTGCAAATAACTTAAGGCAAAATAAACTCCTTTTAAGTTTATTTTGCTATACTTTTATCTTCAATTCTTTCAGAAATTTATGCGGGAATAGCTCAGGGGTAGAGCACAACCTTGCCAAGGTTGGGGTCGCGAGTTCGAATCTCGTTTCCCGCTCCATAATCACCCGCCCGGGTGGTGGAATTGGTAGACACAAGGGACTTAAAATCCCTCGGAATTTTTCTTCCGTGCCGGTTCAAGTCCGGCCTCGGGCACCACTTTTTCAACATTATCAGGGCGACATAGCCAAGCGGTAAGGCATGGGCCTGCAAAGCCTTGATCTCCGGTTCGAATCCGGATGTCGCCTCCAAAAGGCAAAACTTTACTTTATCGGGAGATGGCTGAGTGGTCGAAAGCGGCGGTCTTGAAAACCGTTGAGGGTCACACCTCCAGGGGTTCGAATCCCTTTCTCCCGGCCACCAAAACTTTCTAGTTTATCAAGCTTATATCATTCCTGAAATTATAAAGGATACTACAAATGAAAAATAATACTTCAGTCTTACTATTTTTGTTATATCCTAAAAAACTTAGAAAAACTATAACTAATATAACTAAAAATAAGAAATACAAATGGAAAATTTAGAATTTATTATCTTAAAACAAAAATATAAAATTTTAAAAATATGTCAAATTTTAAAATACAAGGTAGGCAAATGAAAGAATTTTATATGAATTTAGCCTTAAATGAGGCTTGGAAATATCAGTTTTTAACCTATCCAAATCCGGCTGTAGGCTGTGTAATCTTAGATAAAAATGGAAAAATTTTAGCCATAAAAGCTCATGAAAAAGCTGGATTAGCTCATGCAGAACTTAATGCCATAGCTCATGCTTTTAAAAGCTTAAGACCTGAAATTTCATTGCCTAAAGAAGCAAACGCCTTACATGAGTTTATTTGCAAAAACCATCAAGGTGTATTTAAAGATAGCATAGCTTTTGTCACACTTGAGCCTTGCTCTCATCAAGGAAAAACGCCTCCTTGTGCAAAACTCTTTAGCGAGCTAGGTTTTAAAAAAATTTTCATCAGCGTTAAAGATGGAAATAAAATCGCAAGTGGTGGGGCTGAATTTTTAAAAAAACAAGGCATAGAGGTTGAATTTGACATACTTAAAGAAGAAGGAAAAAAACTTTTAAAACCTTTTTTAAAATGGCAAAAAGGGCAATTTAAACTTTTTAAATTAGCCCTTTCTATGAATGGCTCGCCTTTTGGCAAAATCGTAAGCAATGAGCTAAGTCGCACTTATGCACATAAAATTAGAGCGGTGATTGATTTGCTTGTAGTCGGTGGAGAAACCATAAGAAAAGATCACCCTATACTAGATGCTAGGCTTTGCAAAGCAAAAGCGCCTAATCTTTGTATCTTAAGCCGTCAAAATATAGATAATTTTGATAAAAATATCCCTTTATTTAAAGTTCCAAACCGCCAAATTTATACCCAAATTCCAAGTGAAGCTAAATTTTTAATGTATGAGGGTGGAGAAAATTTTCTCAAAACCTTTAAAGATGAAATAGATATGTTTTTGATTTTCCAAAGTTCAAGTTTAAATGATGAAAAAAATGTTACAATACCTTTAAATTTCAAGCCACTTTATAGGAATTTTTTAGGGAGTGATACTTATGGCATTTATGAACTTTAGTGGATTTTTTTATGCGAGAAATGATTTAAGATTATTTAAAATAGAAAAGAAAAATGAATTAAAATCCTTTTTTTACAAAGACTACACCTTATCAAGCTACAAAGATGCTTTAAATTTAAACAATGAAATCTTTTTTTATCAAAGTTTAAAAGAAGGCTTATTTAAAGAAAATGATGAAATTTTAGTTTCAAATTTGGGTAAAAAGATCATACTTTTTAGAAATTTCACTCAAAATTGTGATAATTTTAATGAGGCAAAATTAAAACAAATATTCCTTTTATTTTTTTTATTATTAGCGAGTGTATTTTTTGCAAGTTTGGCTATGATTAATGAATTTGGAGCCATAGATCTTGTTTTTTTAATGATTTGCTTATTGCTTTTAGTGATGGGAGCAATCAATCTTGGCTTGCTTTTTAAGCAAATTCGTATTCTTAAAAGTTTTTCCAAAGAAGAAATGAAAGAATTTTTAAGTCAAAGGATGAAAAAATACACTAAAGTGTAAAAACACTTTAGCATACTGTTTTTAAATTTGTAGCAAGACCACCTAAAGAAGTTTCTTTGTATTTATAATTCATATCTTTTCCTGTTTCATACATGGTTTCTATAACCTCATCAAGGCTTACCATAGGAGTAGATTTGCGTGTCATTGCCATTCTCGCAGCGCTTATAGCCTTAATAGCTCCAAAGGCATTTCTTTCTATGCAAGGAATTTGCACAAGTCCTGCAACTGGATCGCAAGTTAAACCTAGATGATGTTCCATTGCCATTTCGGCAGCATTGCATGCTTTAAAAGCATTAGCCCCTAAAACTGTTGCCATAGCCGCAGCTGCCATCGAACTAGCACTACCAATTTCTGCTTGACAGCCTGCTTCTGCTCCGCTAATACTTGCATTTTTCTTATAAAAAGAACCTATAAGCATTGCTGTTAATAAAAACTCTATAGCTTTTTCATCGCTAAAACCTATAGTATGATTTTTAAGATAAAGCATAACAGCAGGGATAACAGCACATGCTCCATTTGTTGGCGCGGTTACAACTTTTGCTCCGCTAGCATTTTCTTCAGCAATCGCAATAGCATATAAAGAAATAAAATCTATAATGCCCATAGGATCAGCTGTCATCGCCACTCTTTCTTTAAGTCCTTTGGCTCTACGCTTTAAATGAAGTTTTCCAGGCAAATAATCTTCATTTGGATGCGTACCATTATAATACACTTCTTGCATTACTTCCCAAATTTCAAGACAATAAGCACGAATTTCCTCTTTAGTATGAAATTGCAATTCATAACGATAAGAAAGCTCTGCTAAATCCCAATCTCTTTTATCGCAAAGCTCTAAAGCTTCTTTTGCATTGTTAAGCTCTATATCTAGTTTTTTCTTTTTATTTTGGTTGGAATTTTTACCTTTTTTTTCTAATTGTGCAGCTGTTAAAACAAAGCCTCCACCTACAGAATAATAAGTTTCTTCATCAACTAACCCACCTTTACAATCATAAGCTTTAATCTTCATACCATTCTCATGTAAAGGTAAAAAATCTTTGGAAAATATCAAATCTTTTTCATAATTAAAACAAAGTTTTTTCTCACCACAAAAATCAATTTGAGCATTTTCAATAGCATTTTTATTTACTTCATCTTGTATTGCTGCGCTTAAATTTTTAGCTTCTAGGCCATTTAACCCCCAAATTACAGCCTTATCACTCAAGTGTCCTTTACCTGTTAATGACAAAGAACCATAAAGAGTAACCTCAACTCTATCAATTTCATCAAGCTTTTTAGCGACTTTTTTACAAAATAAATTTCCAGCAAGCATAGGCCCTAAAGTATGAGAAGAAGAAGGACCAACACCTATTTTAAAAATGCTTAAATTACTCATTTTTTATCCTTAATTTATAAAAGATCATGAATTGCAGCAGAAATTGCAACTATCCCCATTACCAAAATAAAAAGATCTAAAAATTTATTACGAAATCTTGCCAAAATATCAAAACGATAAATACAATAAAGTGGCATTAAGAAAAGCAAAATAGCCAAAACAGGACCACCAATAGCCTCGATAATTCCTATAACACTTGGATTTTTATACGCAACAAGCCAAGCGATAGCAAAGGTAATGATCGCTGTTAAAGTTTGAGCGAATTTACCTTGAATTTTACCATTACTTGCTTTATATAAAATGCCATTTAAGCCTTCTTGAGAACCAAGATAATGTCCCAAGAAACTTTTACTAATAGCCACAAGTGCAACAATAGGCCCAACATAAGCTAGTAAAGAAACTTCAGGAAATTTATTTGCTATAAAAGTAAGAATATTGATATTTTGATCTTTTGCTGATGCAAAATCTTCTGGTGTAAAGGTTAAAGCACAAGAAAAAACAAAAAACATTACAACAAAAACCATAAGAATAATTGCCAAAGAAATAATTTTTCTAGCGCGAGGTTCAGCATAATCACCATATTCTTTTTTACAATAACAAGCAAGTGAAGAAATAATAGGAGAGTGATTAAAACTAAATACCATCACAGGAATAACAAGCCATAAAGTAACCCAAAAATTACTTGTTGAAATTACGGAAAAATCAACATTTGTAAATAATGATGAATTCCATTGTGGAATTAAAAGCAATGAAAAAATAAATAAAAATATAATAAAAGGAAAAACAAGAAAACTCATTGCTTTTGTTACAACATTTTCACCAAGAATAGAAATCAAAACCAAAACTCCAACAATCAAAAAACTCACCCACCAACGAGCAGCATGAGTAAGATCTGCATTGAAATTAAACTGATTGATTAAGAACTCAAGCAAAGTTGTTGTAAGATTAGCACTATAAACCAATAAAATAGGTAAAATAGCAAAAAAATACAAAAGTGTAATTAAAAATCCACCGCCCTTGCCAAAATAACTTTCTGCAACAAAAGTAATATCATCTTTTGGATTAGAACTTGAAAGCACAAAGCGACATAAATTTCTATGAGCTAAGTAAGTCATAGGAAAAGCTAAAACAAGTATAACTAACAAAGGTATCAATCCACCAAGCCCAGCACTAATAGGTAACAAAAGTACGCCGGCTCCAATAGCTGTTCCAAAAAGAGATAAAACCCACCTTGTATCGTGACTAGTCCATTTAGGAGTATTCATTATTCTTCCTTAAATTTAAGATTACATCTCTTTTATTTTAGCAAAATATTTATAAATAATTATTTTTTAAAAAAAATATTTTAAATCTTATGTAACATTTTGTAAATTTAATTTTATAAAAAAACAATCACTTGTATCAATAAAGTATTATTTTTAAACTAAATATATTTTGGGTTTTGCAATCAAAAAATAAAAATTTGGAAGACTATGCTTCCAAATTTTTGCATCAAATTTTCTAAGGGAGTTAAATTTTCAAAAATTAATCTAATTTTTGACCTAGGATATTTCCTTGCGTATCTGTATAAACTTCCATATTGTTATTAAACTTAAATTTATAACCATTAATTTCTTTGTCTACTTCAAGAATTTGAGCATTTGGTTGAGTTGTACTCACTTTTTTCATAACATTAGGTAAGATAGTATGTGGCAAAGCTTTGTATTTTCCATCAACTTCTTTCCACTCTCCATTGATCATAAAATCAATTTCAGTTCCATCATTTAAAATTACATCATAAGAATCTATATCTTTTTTTACTAAACCAATTTGAGCGGTTTTAAAATTTTTAGAAATAAATTCTTTGGCATTATTTGGAAGTTCGCTAGCAGGAACAACCATATCTTTAGCTAAAAGCACCGTAGCACCCAACAAAGCAAGTAAAGTTAATTTTGCTTTCATAGTTTCTCCTTTTTTTGTCTTGGTTGGCGAAAGTTTAACTCAAAACTGTGAAGTGAATGTGAAACTTAAAAAATAATTTTCAAGCTTTCATTCTCAACACTTATACCTTGACTTTTTATAAATTTTATTTCTTTTCCATCTTCAAATTTTAAAATATCTTTATCTTTTAGATTAATATCATAAGTTAAAATATGCAAAACAATATCATAAATACAAAAGAAAAGTTCTTTTTCTTCTATGTTTAAATCACAAACTTCAAGTTCTAATTTATCAAAATTTCTAAGCCCATAAGTATAAGCATTGACTCCATTTTCACTAGGATAAACACTAACATATATCCAATTATATACCGGCAAGCGATTATCATCTAACATTTTTGCATTTTCTATATAAAAACTGGGCTCTAAAACAACTGCACCTGTATAAAAACCTAAAGCATGTTTATTATCCAAACATAAAGCTGCAATTTTCGTAAACATTTTAGCTTGTTCTAATTTGCTTTGATCTTGACTTAGCACCGCTATAAGAAGATGAGCTTTATGTTTTTTAGTTTGCTCTAAGGCATCTTTCCACATAAAATTAAAATTTGCATAGTATTCTGCTTCGTGATTAGGTATAGGATTTTTAATCAAATTTAGAGTAATCAACATATTTTCATATGAAAAAATCACTCCCTCTTTGGTAAAATTTTCATCAGCTATTTTTATATTAAATTTATCTTCTAAAATGCTTTTTAACTCCGAAAAATTAAAATCAACTTCATCAAGAAGAACAAAAGAGGTAAAATTGTGATTTAAATCTATAGTCATGTTAAACCCTATTAAATTTTTATAAATTATAACCTAATAAAAATAAAAACTATAAACAAAAATTTCTTAAAAATTATGATAATTGATATTAATTATAAATTTATTTTTTATATAGTATAATCTTTTAAAATTTATAAGTATATTTTTGGAGAAAAATGTGGAATTTCTAAAAGATTACATCGATTTAATTATCTTTTTAATTCTAGGAATTATGGCATTTATAGCTTTTTGGTGTGTTGTAGAAAGAATGCTATTTTTTAGAAAAATTAACTTTAAAAATTATGAGAATCAAGAGCAATTTGATGATGCGATTAGTGAAAATTTAACCACCATATATATCATCTATTCCAATGCCCCTTATATAGGACTTTTAGGCACTGTAATAGGCATCATGGTTACATTTTACGAAATGGGCTTGGCGGGTAATATAGATGTCAAATCTATAGTCGTGGGACTTTCTTTAGCTCTTAAAGCTACAGCCTTAGGACTTTTGGTTGCTATTCCTGCTTTAATGGCTTATAATGCCTTACTTAGAAAAGTTTCCCTCTTAAGCAATGCTTATAAGGCAAATAAAAATGCTTAAACTACCAAAAAATGAAGGTTTAAATATAGTTCCATTTATAGACATTATGCTTGTTTTGCTTGCTATAGTGCTTAGTATTTCAACCTTTATTGCGCATGGAAAAATTCAAATCTCACTTCCTTCAAGTGAAAATGCTACCAATATAAACAATAATGAAAAAAAACTTCTTATAACCATAGACAAAAAAAATACTTTTTATTTAAATGATAAATTAGCTGATTTAAATGAAGTTCAAAATGCTATTTTTTCACTTGATAAAAAAACCATAGTAGAACTAAAAAGCGATAAAAATGCTAAATTTGAAAGCTTTGTAAAAATTATAGATTTTTTAAAAGCCAAAGAACATGAAAATTTTCAGATTCTTACTGAGAAAAACAAATGAAAACTTTATTTTTAAATCATAAATACCAAGCTTCTTATATAACTTTTATAGTCTTTATACCTTTACTTTTTGTCATTTTTCACTCGAATGACTTTTTTAAAATGGAAATTAAAAATGAAGATTCTTTTTCTTTAGCAATAAAACAATTTACCCAAACCAATCCAACAAATGAGACTAAACCAACAGAATCCATTATAGAACCTATCAAACCAAAACCTCAGCCAAAAGTTATTAAAAAAACTCCTGAAAAAATTCAAAAAAAGATAAAAAAAACACCTCCACACCCAATACCAAATAAAACCCCTATAGAACCAACTCAAGAAGTTAAAACTTTTGCAAAAACAACTGATACAAATGTCAAACCTAAGATCACTCAATTAACACAAGGAAAAGATAATCACCCTGTATTAAAAGAAATCCAAAAAGCTATACAACAAGCACAATTTTATCCAAGGCAAGCAAAAAAAATGCGTATGCAAGGAACTGTAAAAGTAGAATTTTTATGGAAAGAAAACAAAACTTTAGCAGATTTAAAAATCATAGAAAGCTCAGGATATGATTTGTTAGATAAAAGTGCTTTAGAAAGCATAAGAAAAGCTTCTTTAAATTTTCCACACTATAACGGAGATTTAAGAATTACACTACCTATTATATATGATTTTAAAATCTTAAGAGGATGAAATTATAATTTTATAAAAACTACACTCTCTTATCTACAATTTGCGCTTCTTGATTTTCAATTTTATCTTTAAAATCTTTACTTAAATTCTGACTTAATTCTTGCAAAGATTTTTGCTTCAGTTTTTCAAATTCTTCAGGATTACTAGCCTCAAGCTTTGCCTGTTCATCAGCACTTAAAGCACTTAAACCTTTTTCTTGAGCTTTTTGAAGCAAATCTTCGTCTTCTTTTTCTTTGATATTATTTTCCTTATCATCTTTTTTATTGATTTTTTGCGGATCTATGGTTTTCATAGCATTAGCTCCACCACCTGATGCTTCTTTAATGTCGCTTAAAATTTCTCTCATGGTAGGTTCTTTAACATCGCTATCATCAACTTTACCATCTTTATTTACATCTTTATCAATAAAAAAATTTAATTTTTCTTCTATATTTGCATCATCAGATATTTTTTCATCGCTTGTTTTAAAGCCTAAATTTTGCATACTTTGTTGAAGGGTACTTGTATTAAAATTTAATTTTACACTTTGTTGTTTATTATTTAAATTTGAATTTAAAGAACCAAAATTATCTTTTACACCTTCAAACCAATTTGAAACAAATTGATTTGCTTCGCCATTAAGCCTTATACTACCATCATTTCTAGCAACATAATTCGTATAAGAACCGAAATTTTTTTGTAAACTACTATAATTTTCATCGCTTAAATTTAAAGCTATAAGTTCACCTTGCTTATTTTCAAAAACAACCTTAACACCATCGCTATTTAAACTCGAAAGATCTTGCACGGGAATTTTATCTTGATCTTCTTTTTTTAATACGCTAAGCTCTTTTTTATCAACATTATTAGTTAAAGAATGAGTTAAACTAGTAGAAGTATCGATTTTCATTATTTATCCTTTTTTACATTTTGCAAATAAACCTAAACGACACATTTTTCTCTCATGTGAATTTTTTAAAGAATTACACTTTTTAAGTTCTTGCTCGTAGTTAGCACAAGAATTTGCAAAAGCAAAAGAACTCAAAATGCTTAAAACCAAAATTATTTTTAACACTTTCCAATCCTTATTTTAAAGATTTTTTAGTTAAAATTATACCTTTTATAATCGACAAAATCTTAAAAAATTTTATAATCTCAGAAAGGAAAAAATGAAAGCATTAGCTCTTTTTAGCGGTGGGCTTGATAGTATGCTTGCAATGAAACTCATCACTACACAAGGCATAGAAGTTAAAGCTCTAAATATCAACATAGGTTTTGGAAGCACAAGCGATAAAAGCGAAATCATGAAAAAGCGTGCGGCAATGGTAGGTGCAGATTTTGAAATGATAGATGTAAGAAATTCCTATCTTCAAGAAGTGCTTTTTAATCCACAATATGGCTATGGCAAACATTTTAATCCTTGTATAGATTGTCATGCTTTTATGTTTAAAACTGCTCTTGCTATGTTAAAAGAAGAAAATGCAAGTTTTATCATCACAGGAGAAGTTTTAGGACAACGCCCTATGAGTCAAAGAAGTGATGCGATGGCAAAGGTTAAAAAACTTGCTCTTGATGAAGAAGATTTAATCTTGCGTCCTATGTGCGCAAAAAACCTACCTCTAACCAAACCTGAAAGAGAAGGTTGGGTAGATAGAGAAAAACTCGAAGGCATTAGCGGAAGAAGTCGCAAAAGACAACTTGAACTTGCAGCTAAATTTGACTTAGAAGACTTTGAAAGTCCAGGTGGAGGTTGTTTGCTAACTCTTGATAGTTTTGCTAAAAAAATTCGAGATTTTATAGAATTTGACAAAGATATGCAGGTTAATGACGCACAACTTTTAAAATATGGTCGTCATTTAAGATTACCCAATGGAGCTAAAATGATCATAGGTAGAAATGAACTTGAAAATACTCTTTTAAAAGGTTTAAAAACTCCTAAATATGAAGTCATAGAACTTGGGGATTTAATCGGAGCTTACTCTTTGGTAGATGAAAAAATTTCAGAAAAAGACTTAGAACTTGCCTTAAAAATAGCCCTTACCTATACCAAACACGAAGTAGGAAAAAGCTATGAACTTAAATTTAAAAATCAAGCTTATACAAGTATAGCTTTTGAAAATAAGGCTGATATTAATCAATTTTTTATTAGTTAAAGTATAAAGTATTTAGCAAAACAAGCGATATAGTATTTGAATCTTTTCAAAATATTGCAATCAAGCCCACGAAAATGGGCTTTTTTTTATTTTAATCCATAAGCATTTTTTAAATTGTTTAAATTCGCACTCGCATTCAAAAGCAAACAATCAGCCAAAACTAAACGCACCATAGCACTAGCTACAACACTTCCTCTAACACCTACACAAGGATCATGCCTACCTTTGAGTTCAAATTCCAAATTATTGCCAAATTTATCTATACTTTCTTGCTTGGCAAAAATAGAAGGAGTAGGTTTAAAATAAGTTTTTAAAATAAGATTTTCTCCATTTGAAATTCCTCCTAAAATTCCTCCACTATGATTGCTTAAAAACTTGCCATCTTTTAAAGCATCATTATTACACGATCCGCGCATTTTGCTTGCATTAATACCTTCGCCTATTTCAACTGCTTTAACGGCATTAACTCCCATTAAAGCATGAGCTAATTTAGAGTCTAACTTATCATAAAGAACTTCTCCAAGTCCCACAAGCATACCACTAACTTTTGTAAAAACAGCAGCACCTACACTATCTTTTGAATTTCTAGCATTTAAAATTTCATTCTTAAAGTCACTTTCTAGTTTTGGATCAAGGCAAAAAATTTCACTTTTCTTAGCAAATTCAAAATCAAATTCTTCTTCTTTCAAATTTGATACAAAAGTTCCTATTCCAAAAACACCACTTTGAACACAAATGCCAAATTCACACAAAAGCATCGCTGCAACTGCACCACCAGCCACTCTAGCAACACTTTCCCTAGCACTTGATCTACCCCCACCCCTATGATCTCTTATGCCATATTTATAAAAATAAGTAAAATCCGCATGAGCAGGACGAAATAGATCTTTTAAATTATCATAATCTTTAGAATGAGCATTTTCATTAAAAACTACTATAGCTATGGGATGACCCGTTGTATATCCTTCAAAAACCCCACTTAAAACCTGAGCTTTATCGCTTTCTTTTCTTGGTGTTGCAAATTTACTCCCGCCTTTGCGTTTATCAAGCTCATTTTGTAAAAATTCTTCATCAAATTTAACCCCAGCAGGCATTCCATCAATAATACATCCAACAGCCACACCATGAGACTCACCAAAACTTGTAAATTTCAATCTTGTACCAAAGGTATTCACTATAAAGCTCCTAATTTCTCAAGTGCAATTTTTGCTGCCATTTGCTGTGCTTCTTTTTTGCTTCCCGCAATAGCTCTTGCAAGTTCTTTACCATCAAGCATTAAAGCGATTTCAAATTGCTTTAAATGATCAGGACCAAAAGCACGCACTGTTTCATACTGCGGAGTTTGTCCGATTTTTCCCTGTGTAATCTCTTGTAATTTTGTTTTATAATCTTTTATAAGAATTTTTGCATCAATTTGAGGGAAATTTTTTTCTATAAGCCTTAAAGCAATAGTTTTTGCAAACTCAAACCCAGCTTCTAAATGTATAGCACCTATAATGGCTTCTAACGCATCTGAAAGTATAGAAGGCTTTTCTTTTCCTCCATTGTTTTCCTCAGCAACACTCATAAAAATAAAATCGCCCAAATTTAAACTATTTGCAATTTTTGCAAAAGACTTTTCATTCACTAAAGCCGCTCTAAGCTTAGATAAATCTCCTTCGGCATCTTTAGCGAATTTATGAAAAAGGTATTCACCCACAACTAAATCAAGCACAGCATCACCTAAAAATTCCAAGCGTTCGTTGTTGTAAGATTTTTTAAAACTTTTATGGGTTAAAGCATGTATAAGAAGATTTTTATCTTTAAATTCATAAGTTAAACTCTGCTCTAGTTTTTCAATGTTTTTCATCATTTTCCCTTGCAATTTTCAAAGCAGCTTCACGCGCCAATGTATCACACCTTTCATTTTCCAAATGTCCATTATGTGCTTTTACCCAAAAAGCCTTAATCTTATGAGATTTTGCCACTTTAATATATTCCTTCCATAAATCTATATTTTTTTTACCTTTAAAATCCTTTTTTATCCATCCTTCTAGCCATTCATTAATACTTTGAACCATTAGGTTAGAATCTGTAAAAAGCGAAATTTCACAAGGCTCTTTTAAAGCCTTCAAAGATTCAATAATTGCCATTAGCTCCATTCTATTGTTAGTGGTATTAGCCTCAGCTCCAAAACCTTCCTTTTGATACTCCTTGTAACGCAAAATATAAGCCCATCCGCCAAAACCTGGATTATTAAGACATGAACCATCTGTATAAATTTCAATGTGTTTCATTGTTTTTCACTTCATAAATAATTTTACAAGTATTAAACTCATAACAAACAGGACAGTGATAAAAAAACAAAGGCATAACATTTTTACACTCAGAACAACGATATGAAAATTCTAACCCCGCATTAAAAGAATTATCTTTTAAAATTTTTAACATTTTAAAATTAGAATTTTTAAAAACAAACTGATGCGTATCATCATGCTTTGAAATTTTACCCAAAGCATAAAAGAATTCTAAAAAATCTTGATTTTCTAAATTAAACGCTTCATTTTCCCTATAAAGCAAATCACAAATATCAAAAAAATTTTGCCCTAAAAACATATGATATTTTTCAAAAACTAAACGCCCCAACATAGGATTATCTTCTATTTTAAATTCTAAAAGTTTTTTCTTTTTTTCTTCATCAGTGATATTAAAAGTACAAAGTTCTAAAGCTTTGATAAAATCATGCTCTTTTTGCACATCTTCATTAAGCTCAAAAAGACATTCTAAAAGTTCTAAATTTTCTTTATAAGAACGAAGTTTTAAATAAACAATTTTTAAAAGTTTTAAGGCTTGTATATTTCTTGGACGCAGTTTTAAAGCTTGTAATAAAACTTCTTTTGCACGCTCTAAAAATCCTGCTTTAAAATAAACTTTTGCCAAAGAAAGGAAAATAAATTCTCTTTCTTGTTTATCTTTACATTTTTCAAGAGCAATCAAATAAATTTGAGTTGCTTTTTCAAATTCCCCGCTTTTAGTAAAAATTTCGGCCAAAAAACTTAAATTTCCAAAACTCAAGCTACTATTTCTTAACAACTCTTTATGAGCGTTATCCATTTCAAATTTTTTTATAAATTTTTCAAGCTTTTGTTCTTCATCTTTGCTAGCAAATATTTTCCAAATATAATTTGCAACAGCTACAACAAATACTAAAATGGTTAAAATTATAAGCCCTACTAAAGGGTCTCTGTATTCTACAAAGAAAAAATCCATAGTCTCGCTCTAAAAATTTTATGCCAAATTATAGCCAAATCTTTGTATAATTTTAACAAGGTTTGTAAAATGATAACTAAAGAAAGTATAGAAAATTTATCCCAAAGACTTAATATTATTGATATTATAGAAAATTATATCGAAGTAAAAAAACAAGGCTCTAGTTTTGTGTGTATCTGTCCTTTCCATGCAGATAAAAACCCGTCTATGCATATCAATCCTACCAAAGGTTTTTATCATTGTTTTGCCTGCAAGGCTGGTGGAGATGCTTTTAAATTTGTAATGGATTATGAAAAATTAAGTTTTACCGATGCAGTTGAAAAAGTTGCAAGCCTTAGTAATTTTACTTTAAGTTATACAAAAGAAAAACAAGAAAATAAAAAAGAGCTAAAGTCTATACTGCCAAGCTTAAATGCGTATTTTAAAGATAATCTCAAACACCACAAAGAAGTCTTAACCTATCTTTACCAAAGAGCTTTAAATGACAAAGATATAGCCAAATTCGAATTAGGTTTTGCAGGAGCAAGTGAAGATAGTATAAGATTATTGCAAAATCAAAAAATTCCTTTAGAAGATGCTATGAGTGTTGGAGCTTTAAAAAAAGATGAAAATAATGAATTTTACGCAAGTTTTATATGGCGTATCACCTTTCCAATCTACGATCATAAAGACTTATTGGTAGGGTTTGGAGGGCGTACTTTAAATCCTAATGTACCGGCAAAGTATGTAAATTCACCCCAAAATATACTTTTTGATAAAAGTAGAATTTTTTATGCTTTTAACATCGCTAAAGAAAATATAGCCAAAAAAAAAGAAATAATAGTATGTGAAGGCTACATGGATGCAATAGCTTTTCACAAAGCAGGATTTAACAATGCTGTAGCAGTTCTTGGAACAGCATTAACCGAACATCATCTACCCTTAATCCGCCGTTATGATGCAAAAGTGATTTTATGTTTTGACAATGATGAAGCAGGATTAAAAGCTGCGACACGATCTGCATTTTTATTAAGCACAAACAAAATAGACGGTAAAGTGGCAATTTTGCAAGGCGGAAAAGATCCTGCTGAGCTCGTAGCAAAAAATGAAAGCACAAAACTCCATAATATACTCGATGAAGGAATAGAGCTTGGTGAATTTTATATCAGACGCTTAATATCCACTCATTCCATAATTTCTGCTCTTGATAAACAAAAAGCTTTAGAAACTATACAAAAATTCACCTTTAATCTTGAACCTTTAGTGGCAAATTCTTACACTAGTCTAGTTTCAAATTTATTAAAAGTGGATGAAAAATTTATTGTCTTATCGCAAAATTCAAAAAAAACCATACAAACCCCTTTAATTTCTCAAAATAAATACAATTTTCCTAAAGAAAAAATTCACATTGCAGAATTAGAACTTATAGCTTTTTTAAAACAGCATCCAGATATATGTAACGATTTTAAGCAAATTAGTGATAGTGTTTGTTTTAAACATAAAATTTTATTGGATAAAATTTTAGAAAAAAAAGGTTATGAAGATAGTGATATTAGAGAATTTGAAAGTAAAAATATTCGAAAAAATTTAAACTATAGCGAATTCTTGTTAGGTATTTGCAAGGTTAATTTAGCTTTTTTAAACAATGTAAAAATTAAAAATTCTACACTCGCATTAAAAAAACAACTTTTTACGCTTATTGATAAAAATTTAAATCTTTTAATTAAAAATTTAAATACCGAAGAATTAAATAATTTTTTAAAAGAATATTTAAGCTTCTTAAAATATGAAAAAAACGAAGAAATTCTGCAACAATCATTTAGAAACTTAAATGGAATTTTTAGTAACAAAAACTTTACAGCTTATGATTTAGGATTTAGCACACAAGATAATGATGAACCTTTTTAATTTATTTAAATTTCAAGCCTTAATTTACCTTTTTTTAAACACAATCACGCTAAAGTATATAAAAATTTTTAAGGATAAATTATGATGCCTTTTAGTGATGAAGAGCTTATAAATCCTGTTAAAGCAAGTTTAGAAAAGAGCTTGCCTATGCTTGAACGTGATGGCGGAGGGCTTGAATTTTTAGGAATTAAAAATGGGATTGTTTATGTCCATTTAATAGGAGCTTGTAAAGGCTGTGCATCGAGTGGAACAACGCTAAAATATGGCCTTGAAAGGCAACTTAAGATTGATATTCATCCAGAAATCACTATAATCAATTTAAACGGCGGAGCAGACGAATTTGCAAAATTATAAAAAACTTGGAATTGAACATTTTTACAAGAAAGATTTTAAAACTGCAAAAATGTATTTTTCTATGGCTTATGAAAAACGCAAAAATAAACGCTTGCTAAATTTTATCTGCCTTTGTGAACTTGCTTTAAAATCTCCTAAAGAAGCTTCTTTACTTTTTGATTTTTATATAGAACATTACAAAATCTCTAGCATTGATAAAGACTTAGAAGAAATTTTAAGTACAATTGAATTTAAAAAACAAGAAAACAAACAGGAAAACGAATTTGAAGATGGGCATGCACTAAATTATCAAGATTTTTTAAAAAGCGAAGAAGAACTTGGCTTTCAAAAAAGTTTTGAAAATATCATTAATAGCACTAAATTAGTTATTGATAATCGTGATGATTTTTTAGATTTTTTGGAAAAATTACTTGATAATGGCTATAAAGATATGACTTTAAATTATATAGAAAATGTTATGCCTCATTTTTGGGCAAATGATAGATTTATCAAACTCCAAGAAAAACTCATAGGATTTAAAAGTGAAATTAAAACTTGAAAATTCATTCATTACAGATAATACCTTAGAGTGTGAAAAAGAATGCTTTTTTTTACAAACCACACAAAATGCTAAATTTCACGCTCAAGCCTTAGAAAAAGGTGCAAAAATCATTGATGTAAATGAGTGTAAAAAACTTTTAAAAATCGATGAAAAGATTCAAATCATAGGAATCACAGGAACCAATGGTAAAACCACAACCGCAGCAGCGATTTATTCTATCTTATTGGATTTAGGTTATAAATGCGGGCTTTGCGGGACAAGAGGAGCTTTTATCAACGATGAACAAATTGATGAAAAATCCTTAACCACCTCCCCTATTCTTAAAACCTTAGAGTACCTACAAATAGCTACTCAAAAAAAATGTGATTTTTTCATCATGGAAGTAAGCTCACACGCACTCGTTCAAAACCGTATCGAAGGCTTAAAATTTGTTGCTAAAATTTTTACCAATATCACTCAAGATCATTTAGATTTTCACGGTACTTTTGAAAATTACAAAGAAGCAAAAGAGCTTTTTTTTACAGATGAGAGTTTAAAATTTATCAACAAAGATGCTTTGGCTATTAAATTTAATGTGCGTAACGCTTTTACTTACGGCATAGAAAATCCTGCTTTATATCAAATCAAAGCTTATTCTTTAGAAGAAGGCATTAGCGCTATTGTAACAAATAAAAATCAAACTTTTCACATAGACTCGCCCTTACTAGGACTTTTTAATCTTTACAATCTTCTAGTTGCTAGTGCTTGTGTGAATGAACTCGTAAAGCCTGATTTAAAAGATTTAGAAAAAGCTATCAGTGGATTTGGCGGGGTTTGTGGTAGAGTAGAACAAGTAGCAAAAGGTGTGATCGTAGATTTTGCTCATACGCCTGATGGCATTGAAAAAGTACTTGACACTCTTAAAAATAAAAAACTCATCGTTGTTTTTGGAGCAGGTGGAGATAGAGATAAAACCAAACGCCCTTTAATGGGAAAAATCGTCGAACATTTTGCAAAAATTGCTATCATTACAAGTGATAATCCACGTAGCGAAGAACCAAAAACCATCATGGAAGAAATTTTATCAGGCTTTACTAAAAAAGAAAAAGTTTTAATGATAGAAGATAGAAAAGAAGCCATAAAAAAAGCTTTAGAACTAAAAGAAAATGACGATTTAGTCGTTATTTTAGGCAAAGGTGATGAAACTACTCAAGAAATTAAAGGGATAAAATATCCTTTTAGTGATAAAGTAGTTGTTAATGAAATTTTAAAAAATCAAGGATAATCAATGTTTGAAAATATGGATTTTTCTAAAATGGGTGAACTTTTAAATCAAGTTCAAGAAAAAGCAAAAAATATAGAACTAGAACTTGCAAATCGTGAATTTAGTGCCAAAAGTGGAGCAGGACTTGTTAAAGTAAGCGCTAATGGAAAAGGCGAGATTATCGATGTTAACATTGATGATTCTTTACTTGAAGATAAAGAGTCCTTGCAAATTTTACTTATTTCTGCAATTAATGATGTTTTGGCTATGGTTGCGCAAAATCGCTCAAGTATGGCAAATGATGTTTTAGGTGGTTTTGGAGGTATGAAATTATGAAAAAAATTTTAATTATTTGCATGCTTTTTACTTTGTCTTTTGGTATAGAAAGACCTAAATTTGAAGATTTTTTAGCAGGTTATGAAAGAAATAAGGCAAGCATGCTCAACTATGAAGGAATGCCAGCTTTTGCACTCAGTGAAAATTTACTTGCTGTGTTAAAACAGCCTAATACTAAGCTTAACAAATATGTAAAATATGATCCATTTTTAAATTTATATCTTGTAAGAACTGACTTTAGCCTAATCCCTACTCCTATGGGTGATGAAGAAAAACTTACTCGTAATGATTGGGTTGGAATTTGGGATCCTAATAAACCTTATATAGGGCATATTAAGTATTTAGCTCAAAATATTGATGAAAAAGATCAACTTGATTTTAATTCTAAAATAGGACTTTTAGGGACTCCATGCTGTGAAATGATGGGGATTGCTTTAAATAATAGCTCTTTTATAGGTAATCGCTATTTAAAACATTTTATGAAATATAACGATGTTTATTGGGGGGATATTGGCGTTGATTTTGTTGTTCGAGAAAATAAAATTTATGTTAACAATGTAAGAAAAAATCCACAATTTTTAATCAACGATCAAGTTATAAGTGTTGATGGCTTGCCCGCCAATGATTTAAGAAAACTCAATGAAAAAATTCTTTTTGCAGATCGCGGAAGCACTCTTTATTTTCAAGTGTTGCGTGATAATATGGATTTAAATATTTCTACTGAAGTTTTTGCAAAAGATTTGAGTAAATTTAATCTTCCTGATTCTAAACCAAAACCAAAAATTACAAATTTCACAAGCAATCTTGGTTTAACGGTTAATACTAGTCTTGTTGTAACTAAAATAGATCCAAAATCAAAAGCATCAAATGCAGGATTTATGGTAGGAGATAAAATTTTACGCGTTAATAATATTATTTTAAATAATTTTAAAGAATTACAAAATATTTTAAGCGCTGGTAATGACTTTAGCATCTTAATTGAACGCAAAAGTACCAAATTACCTTTATCAAATTTCAACAATGAACTAGGCGGAAATGCCAACTCAGGTGGCGATGGTAAATTTCAATTTTTCATAAGGCTTACTAAGTGAATTTAAAAGAACTTTTCATCCATCACTTAGAAAAAAATCTACCTAAAGTTGAAAGCTTTCATCCTTTTTTTAATGAAGCTTTAGCTCTTATGTTAAAAGCGGGAGGAAAGCATTTTCGGGCACAATTGCTTTTAAGTGTAGTACAAAGCAATAAGCCTGAACTTTTAAATCAAGCTTTAGATGTAGCTTTAGCTTTGGAATTTATCCATACTTATTCACTCATACACGATGATTTACCTGCTATGGATAATGCGGACTTTAGACGAGGAATTCCAACCTTACACAAAAGCTACGATGAAACTACAGCCATCTTAGTGGGTGATGCTTTAAATACTGAAGCTTTTTTAGTTCTAAGTCATGCTCATTTAAAAGATGAAATCAAAATCAAACTCATCAAAACCCTTGCCTTTAATGCAGGACTTAATGGAATGGTCATAGGACAAGCTATTGATTGTTTTTTTGAAGACAAAAGACTGAGTTTAAATGAACTTGAGTTTTTACATACACACAAAACCGCAAGATTAATCGCTGCAGCTTTAAAAATGGGTTGTGAAATTTGCGAACTTAACAACGAAGAAAGCAATCAAATTTACAAACTTGGTTTAAAACTAGGACTGATTTTTCAAATCAATGATGATATTATCGATGTAACTACAAGTCAAGAACAAAGCGGAAAGCCTACTAACAACGATATTCATAAAAATTCTTTTGTCAATTTGCTTGGACTTGAACAAGCCATAAAAACAAAAGAAAATCTTCTTAGTGAATGCGAACAAGATTTAGAAAAACTTAATGAAAAACTCGCACAAATGATACAAAATTTAATAATTCAATACTTATAAAGGCAAAAAATGGACATTCAAATTTTACAAGAACAGGCAAATACTCTAAGATTTTTAAGTGCCGATATGGTGCAAAAAGCAAACTCAGGACACCCAGGTGCACCTTTGGGTTTAGCAGATATTTTAAGTGTTTTAAGTTATCATTTAAAACACAATCCTAAAAATCCAACTTGGCTAAACCGTGATAGACTTATATTTTCAGGTGGACATGCAAGTGCTTTGCTTTATAGTTTTTTACATTTAAGTGGCTATGATTTAAGCCTAGAAGATCTTAAAAATTTCCGCCAACTTCATGCTAAAACCCCTGGACACCCTGAAATTTCAACTCTTGGAGTAGAAATCGCTACAGGCCCTTTAGGACAAGGCGTTGCCAATGCCGTAGGCTTTGCTATGGCAGCAAAAAAAGCACAAAATTTGCTAGGTAGTGATTTAATCGATCATAAAATTTATTGTCTTTGCGGAGATGGGGATTTACAAGAAGGCATTTCTTATGAAGCTTGTTCTTTAGCAGGACTTCACAAACTTGATAATTTCATACTTATTTACGATAGCAACAATATCTCCATAGAAGGCGATGTAGGTTTAGCCTTTAATGAAAATGTAAAAATGCGTTTTGAAGCACAAGGATTTGAAGTTTTAAGCATAAATGGACACGATTATGAAGAAATCAATAAAGCCTTAGAACAAGCTAAAAAATTCACAAAACCTTGTCTTATCATCGCAAAAACAACTATAGCAAAGGGTGCAGGAGAGCTTGAAGGCAGTCATAAAAGCCATGGCGCACCTTTGGGCGAAGAAGTGATTAAAAAAGCCAAAGAACAAGCAGGTTTTGATCCAAATATCAGTTTTCATATCCCACAAGCAAGCAAAATCCGCTTTGAAAGCGCTGTAGAACTTGGGGATTTAGAAGAAGCAAAATGGAAAGATAAACTTGAAAAAAGTGGTAAAAAAGAACTTTTAGAAAGGCTATTAAACCCTGATTTTAGCAAGATAGCCTATCCCGATTTTAAAGGAAAAGATCTTGCTACAAGAGATAGCAATGGTGAAATTTTAAATGTTTTAGCTAAAAATTTAGAAGGATTTTTAGGTGGAAGTGCGGATTTAGGCCCTTCAAACAAAACAGAACTTCACGGCATGGGAGACTTTATAGAAGGTAAAAATATCCATTTTGGTATCAGAGAACACGCTATGGCAGCGATTAACAATGCTTTTGCAAGATATGGAATTTTCTTACCATTTTCGGCAACTTTTTTCATCTTTAGCGAGTACTTAAAACCTGCCGCAAGAATAGCAGCCTTAATGAAAATCAAACATTTTTTCATTTTCACGCACGATAGCATAGGCGTGGGCGAAGATGGCCCAACACACCAGCCTATAGAACAACTTAGCACTTTTAGAGCTATGCCAAATTTTTTAACCTTTAGGCCTGCTGATGGGGTAGAAAATGTCAAAGCTTGGCAAATAGCCCTAAATGCTGATATTCCGAGTGCTTTTGTGCTTTCACGCCAAAAACTCAAAGCTCTAAATGAACCTGTTTTTGGAGATGTAAAAAACGGAGCGTATTTACTCAAAGAAAGCAAAGATGCTAAATTTACACTTTTAGCAAGTGGAAGTGAAGTTTGGCTTTGTTTAGAAAGTGCAAACGAACTTGAAAAACAAGGTTTTGCTTGTAATGTTGTTTCTATGCCTTGTTTTGAACTTTTTGAAAAACAAGATAAAGCTTATCAAGAAAGATTGTTAAAAGGTGAAGTTATAGGTGTTGAAGCAGCGCATTCTAATGAACTTTATAAATTTTGCCATAAAGTGTATGGCATAGAAAGTTTTGGAGAAAGTGGCAAAGACAAAGATGTGTTTGAACACTTTGGATTTAGCGTTTCAAAGCTTGTAAATTTTATCCTTAGCAAATAAAATGAATACAAATTTCAAATTTCAAAATAACACTCTTTTTATCTTTGGAATTTGGGATAAAACAAGCATTTATAAGTTAAAAATAAAAGATTTTTTAGCTTTGATTCAAAGCAAGGAAGTGATTTTTGATTTTAAAGATCTAAAAGCAATCGATACCGCTGGAGTGAGATTTTTCCTTGCTTTGGAAAATGATCTTAAAGATAAAAATATTAAAATCACCAAAGAAGGCTTAAATTCAAGCTTTCAAACCCTTTTTGAACTTTGTGAAAAAAACTACCAAAGACTAAGCAAAACAAAAAAATCACATAAAAATTTCAGTGAATACTTTATCGATCTTGGAAAATTAAGTTTAGAACTTTTAAAAATTTTAAGAAAATTCATCAATTTCACAGGAGCTTTTTTCACAAGTCTTTTTTTATGCCTTAAAAATCCTAAAAATTTTCGCTTTATTGCTTTTTTATATCATATAGAAAATTCTGCTTTTAAAGCCTTACCTATAGTTATTTTAACCGCTCTTTTAGTAGGAGTGGTTTTAGCCTATCAGGCTGCTTATCAACTCGCACAATTTGGAGCCAATATTTTCATAGTGGATTTGATGGGAATTTCAGCCACTAGAGAACTTGCACCTTTAATCGCTGCCATAGTGATCGCAGGAAGAAGTGCAAGCTCTTATACCGCACAAATTGGAGTGATGAAAATTACTGATGAAATTGCAGCTATGAATACTATGGGTTTTCGTTCTTTTGAATTTATTATTATTCCACGTGTCATGGCTTTGGTAGTGGCTATGCCTTTAATCGTTGCCATTAGCGATGCGATCAGTGTTATAGGTGGAATGATGGTTGCAAAATTAAATCTTGATATTTCTTTTGCCGAATTTTTAAGACGCTTTAGAGAAGCTGTAGATATAAAACATATCTTTATAGGACTTGCAAAGGCACCTATTTTTGGATTTTTAATAGGACTTATTGCTTGTTTTCGTGGTTTTGAGGTAAAAAACACTACACAAAGCATAGGAATTTATACAACAAAAAGTGTTGTAAATGCTATTTTTTGGGTGATAGCTTTTGATGCTTTATTCTCTGTTATTCTAACTTCTGCAGGAATTTAAGTGGTTATTAAAGCACAAAATATCATTACAAAATTTGGAGAAAAAATCGTCCATGATGGCGTAAGTTTTGAAATCAAAAAAAACGAAATTTTTGGTATTTTAGGAGGTAGTGGAAGTGGAAAATCCGTCCTTTTAAAACAAATGCTTATGCTTGAACATTTTGATGGTGGAGAATATGAAATTTTAGGCTATAAACTTAAAAATATCAACGAAGAAGATGCACTTACTTTGCGTAAAAAATGGGGTGTGGTTTTTCAGTTTGCTGCACTTTTTAGCTTTTTTAATGTTTATGAAAATATCGCTATTCCTTTAAAAGAATACACTCATTTAGATGAAAATAGCATACAAGAACTGGTTTTAATGAAGCTAAAAATGGCAGGCTTAAACGAAAGTGTTTTAAAACAATTTCCAAGCGAACTTAGTGGCGGTATGCAAAAAAGAGTGGCAATTGCTAGAGCTTTAGCACTTGATAGTAAATTGCTTTTTTTAGATGAACCTACTTCAGGACTTGACCCTCATAGTAGTCGTGAATTTGACGATTTGGTTTTAGAGTTAAAAAAAAGTTTTGATCTAAATATCATTTTGGTTACACATGATAAAGAAAGTATGAAAAATTTACTCGATCGTTTTATCATTTTAGAAAATAAAAAAGTTGGATTTTGCGGCACTTATGAAGAATTACGCCTGCAAAATGAACGACTTTTTAAAAGATTTATGGAGTAAAAGTGGAAAATAGAGCAAATTATTTTTTTGTAGGACTTTTTGTTTTTGGAGTATTTTTTGCAAGCCTTGGTTTCATACTTTGGCTTGGTGGATACTCTAAAGAAGAAAGTTTTAAGTATTATGAAATTCACACACAAGAATCCGTTGCAGGACTTGGCATAAAAGCACCCGTAAGGCTTTTGGGCGTGGAAGTAGGTAGCGTAGAAGAAATCAGCATTTACAATCAAGATGAACTCGGCGTTAACATACGCATCAAGGTCAAAAACAATACCCCTATAAAAGAAGATACTTTTGCTACTTTGCAACTTCAAGGTATCACAGGACTTAAATTTGTCCAACTTCAAGGCGGAAGTAAAAATAGTAAAGATTTGGTATCTATACAGGGAAAACTTCCAGTCATTCCTTTTAAAGAAAGTTTTTTAGCAACCATAGACAGACAAAGTGAACATATTTTTTCTTTGGTTAAAACGGCCGATGATAAATCAAAAGAACTTTTAAGCGAAAAAAATCTTAAAAATCTAGAAATCCTTTTGCAAAATCTAGCAGAATTAAGTGCAAATTTAAACGCTAATTCTAAAAATTTAAGCCTTAATCTTTCAAACGCAAGTTTAAAAATAGGAAAAATGGCTGATAATATAAGCCTTAGTGCGCAAAATTTCAACTCCAGTCTTAAAGACATAAAAGAAAGTACGATGATTTTAAAAAAATTCATAAAAAAAGCTGATGAAAAATTAAACACTTATGATGATATTAAAGCATCTTTGATGCAAAATTTAGAGCTTTTTAAACGAGTTTTAATTGAAAGCAATATTCTAATAGAAAATTTACAAAACAGCCCTGCTGATTTGATTTTTAAAGAAACCAAACCTAAACTAGGACCAGGAGAAAAATAATGCTAAAGCAATTATTCTATATTTTGACTTTTATTTTTATGTTATGCGGATGCTCTTTAAGACACGAAACCATCAATAAAAATGAAAATATCATATTAAAAGACGAAGGAATAGACTCAAATATTTTTTTTAAAAAAACCGGTAAAATTCTTAAAATTCGCAATGCAAATACACCTTTGTATTTAAACTCGCGAACTATTGTTTATATAGATAATGGTTTTAGCAACAAATACGCACATTATTTCTGGGGAGATTTACCAAGCAATCTTTATTCTTTTTTAATTTTGTCAAAATTTGAACAAAGCAATATTTTTACAACCTTACTTTCTTCAACAAGCTCTTTAAGTGCGGATTATGCTCTTGAAAGCAGGATTAACTCTTTTGAGCAAATTCTTAACAACAATGAAAACTACGCTCAAATTTCTATAAGCGTAAATTTCATAAATCTTGAAAACAATCAAATAATAGCTCATAAAATTTTCAATACCAAAGAAAAAATAGAAAAAAAAGATATCCGCTCTACTTATAATGCTTTTCAAAAAGCCTTAAATAAAATTGGCAATGAGATTGTTTTTTGGGTAAATTCTAACTTATCCTAATTTAGGAACACTTTTTGCTTTTTAAATATTTAGCAATATTTTTGAAAGGTAAACAATGAAAAGTGATTTAGATATATTTAAAAAACACTTAGGTGAAATTCAGGGCGTGAATGAATTTAAAGCAAATCAAATTTGCTCTCAAATCAATGATGCAAATGATTTTATAGGAGCGCTTCAAGTGCTTGATATGTCTTTAAAAAAAATAGAAAAAAGCATTCTAGAAAGAATAGATGAAAATTCAGATGATATGCAAAAAAGAACTCTTGATGCTACAGCATCACAACTTATACAAAACTGCTCTTTCATGGGAACAGTTCTTTTTGGAAATATTTTCAATGTTTATGTTGGTAAAAAACTCTTTGAATTTGAAATTGCCAATCCACTTTTAATTCTTCAAACAAGTGATTACGAAGGTGTATTGGCCTATATACAAGATAAAAGAGATGAAATAAAAATCATTCTATCAGAATTAGCAACCGCAATTACCATGGGCGAAACTATGGATAATGCTGGAATTTATAACTCTACAATGGATTTTAAAAATTTATTTAAATAAGAATAGTAATCGTTTGTTCTCTTTAAGCAAATATAATATATTTTAGCTTAAAGAGATTTTCCAAACTCTTAAAAGAGAGTTAGGCTACGAATAAAAAGGGGGAGGGAAATAGCCTAACCCAAACGAGATCTTAAAAGATCTCTTTAAACTAAAATAAATATTTAGATAATTTAACAATTTTTATTAAATTATCTAAACCATATTTATGTTTTAGTTTAATACGATGTGACATTTTATTCTAAAAACACTTAATCTGCTATAAAAATATCATTTAGTAACTTAAATTATTAAAGAATATTACTACAATATTATTTAAAAAATTTTAAATTTTTAGGATTTTAAGAAAAAAATATTATTTTTATAATTTAATATCATATCATAGAAAGAATTTCAGCACGCCCATTAATCACGGCAACACAATGTTCATAATGAGCCGCATTCAGCCCATCAATACTTCCAGCATCCCATTTTCCATTATAATGCTTTGGTGTTCCATCTTTTTGGCATATCATAGGCTCTATGCAAAACACCATTCCATTTTTAATTTTAGGGCCACTTTTTGCACTCGCACCTTTTTCTAAATAGTTTAAAATTTCAGGCTCTCCATGGGGCTTTCGTCCTATACCATGCCCGCAATATCCACGAAGCGGGACAAAACCTCTTGCATGGATAAATTCGCCTAAAGCAGCTGAAAGTTCCTTAAAACGCATTCCATCACGAATAATATCTATAGCATGATATAACGCGTCTTTAGCACAAGAGATTAAAGCTTTATCAGTGGGTGAAACTTCTCCTATAGCAATAGTTCTTGCTGCATCCCCATAATACCCATCAATCAAACTTCCCACATCAAGACCTAAAATATCACCCTCTTTGATAATTTTATCATCTGGAATTCCATGGATACAAACTTGATTTAAAGATGTGCAAATGGCACCTGGAAAACCATAAAGTCCCTTAAATGATGGCTTGGCGCCAAGGCTTAAAATATAATCTTCTGCCATTTTATCGATTTGTTTTAAGCTCATTCCTATTTTAATTTCATTCTCTAAAAAATTTAAAGTTTTTGCTACAATTTGATTTGCTATTCTTAATTTTTCTATTTCATCTGGTTTTTTCAATTCTATCATTTTATTTCCTTATAAATTTAGCCAAATTTTAGCAGTATTTTTTAAAGATTCAACATCGCTTGAAGCATAAAAATGTAATTTTGCTTTATGATTTTTCAAATCTATATTTTCTCTTTCTTTAAGAAATTCAACTATAGCATCTCCTGAATGAATTAATTTTGTTTTATCACCAAAATACTTACTTAAAGAACGACCTAGTAAAGGGAAATGAGTGCAAGCGAGTATCAAAGCGTCTGGAGTTGTGATATTTTTAAAATAATACTCCATAGCACTTTGCAAAAAATCTCCTTCAAAAATACCTTCTTCAACCATAGGTACAAAAAGCCCTGTAGCTAAAGCATTTATATTTGTATATCCTTGGGATAATAAACGCTTTTGGTATTCTTCTGATTTAATGGTTGCTTTTGTTGCAATGACTAAAATTTCTTTATTTTTATCATACAAAGCTTTTATCGTTGCTTCAACCCCTGCATCAATTACACCATATACTGGAAAATGTGCTTTTGTCCTTAAAGCATCTAAAGCATAAGCACTAGCAGTATTGCATGCAATGATAAGCATATCAATTTGAAATTGTTCAAAAAATTCCAATGCTTCAAGACAGAACTTTATAATAGTATCTTTATCTTTTACTCCATAAGGAACTCTTGCGGTATCTCCATAATAGATAATTTCATCAAAAAGTCTAGCTTCATAAAGAGATTTTAAAACGCTAAGCCCCCCTACCCCGCTATCAAATACACCTATTTTCACTTTAATACCTTCTTGCTCCTATATAACGAGCCTTCCAATAAGAACTATTTAGCTCGACTTCTTTTACTCCACCTTTAGTAGATAAATGTATAAATTTTCCCTTGCTCATATAAATACCAACATGCATACCATTTGGCCCTCTACCTGTCTTAAAAAATACCAAATCTCCTGTTTGCAATTTTGATTTAGAAACTTTTCTCCCAGAACCTAATTGAGTTTTTGTGGTGCGAGGTATGCGTATATTAAGCTGAGCTAATGCACTCTGTGTAAATCCTGAACAATCAGCACCTTTTTTAGTAGTTCCACCTAAAACATAAGGAGTTTTTTTCCATTCATTTGCAATAGTCTTAAGTTTTGTTTCTTTATTTGTATTATAAATCGGACGAGTATAGTTTAAATTCTGATAAAAACTACATCCGCTTATAAAGAATATAATCGCGATGATGAAAAAAATATGCCTCATCAATCCCCTTAAGATCGAGTAGCAAAGAATTTAAGATAAATAAAACCCCAAATCCCAGAACAAAATGAAGCTATGAGAATAGCTAAATTATCTGCATAATTAAAAATATCACTGACTTCATACGCCAAGCCATCGATAAACAAACTCATTGTAAAACCAATTCCTGTAAGTATACAAACCCCATAAAGTTGTTTCAAATTTGAACCTTGGGGCAAGGCTGCAAATTTAAAGCGGATTGCCAAATAAGAAAACAAAAATACACCCGCTTGTTTACCCACAAAAAGCCCCAAGAAAATACCTACACTTACACCTGAAAAAATTGCTCCTATATCGATATTGGATAAATTTACCCCAGCGTTAGCAAAAGCAAATAAAGGCAATATAACGAAAGCGAGCCAAAATTTTAGACTTTCATAGATTTCTTCTAAAAATGCTTCTCCATTTTTAGTTTGCATCGGTATAAAAAATGCTGTTATGATTCCAGCTAAAGTTGCATGCACACCACTTTTTAAAACACTAATCCAAAGAATAACTGAGCAAATAAAATAAAAAGACTTTCTTGTTATTCCTAAAATATTTAAAACAAGCATTGCCAAAATAGCAATTCCTGCAACGACAAAAGCAACTATTGATAATTTTGTCGTATAAAAAATAGCTATAATTAAAATAGCACCCACATCATCAAAAATAGCCAAAGAAAGTAAGAAAATTTTTAAACTTGATGGAATATGTTTGCCACACATCATTAAAATCGCTAAGGCAAACGCTGTATCTGTGGCTGTAGGTATAGCCCAACCTTTTAAAGTATAAGCATCTCCTATATTTACCAAAGCAAACAACATCGCAGGTATAAGTATACCCCCTAAAGCAGCCATAAAAGGTAAAACAATATTTTTAGGATTTTTAAAATCCCCGTGCAAAAATTCCTTTTTAAGCTCAAGCCCTATAGCAAAGAAAAATATAGATATAAGCCCATCATTTATCCAAAGTAAAAAAGGCTTGTTAAGCTCAAATTCACCTACACTAAATCCGACTTTTAAATTTAGAAATTCTCGATAATGTTCGCTAAAAGATCCATTTTGCACAAGCAAAGCAAGCAAAGTACAAACTATAAGTAAAACACCACCAAAAGCCTCGTTTAAAACTAAAGTTTTTAATTTATGTACTATATTATTCATTTAACAATCTTAAGATAAATAAAACCAACAATGGCACTTAAAAAACTAGCTATTAAAATAGCAAGTTTATCCGCATGTTCAAAAATATCACTATTTTTATAAGCCAAACCATCAATAAACAAACTCATCGTAAAACCAATGCCTGTTAAAATACATATACCATAAAATTTTCCATATTTAATATTTTCAGGTAGTTTTGCAAGCTTAAGTTTGATAGCAATAAAACAAAAAGTAAAAACACCTAGTTGCTTTCCTAAAAATAATCCTAGAATAATTCCAAGGCTTACAGGCGAAAATACCGAACCAAGATGCATATCTCTGATATCAATCCCAGCATTAGCAAAAGCAAATAAAGGCAAGATAAAATAAACCACCCAAGGATTTAAATCCTTAAGAACTTCATGCAAATAAGGTTTTTTATTTTTTGTATCAAGTGGTATAAATAAAGAAATGATCACACCAGCCAAAGTCGCATGTACTCCACTTTTAAGCATAGCTATCCACAATACAACACCTACTAATACATACAAAGAAAGATGGGTGATGTGATAATAATTTAACAAAAGCAGAGCAAATATACAAAACAAACAAATAATAATCGCCAAAGCTGAAAGCTGATCTGTATAAAATAAAGCAATAATAACAATAGCGCCCAAATCATCAAAAATAGCTAAAGAAAGTAAAAAAAGCTTTAAACTTGTAGGAATTTTATTTCCTAAAAGCATCAAAATACCCACTGCAAAAGCTATATCGGTTGCCGTAGGTATTGCCCAACCTTTCATAGCAAAATCATGAGAATAATTAATAGCAGCAAAAATTAAAGCAGGAGTAATCATACCCCCCAAAGCTCCAAATATAGGTAAAGATACAGCTCTTATATTTTTAAGCTGTCCGCGTAAAATTTCATATTTTAACTCAAGCCCTATACATAGAAAAAATATAGCTATCAAACCATCATTTATCCATAAATCCAACGATTTTGAAATTTGAAAATGATCAAATCCTACTGTAAAATTAGCATGAAAAAAATCTGTATAAATAACACTTAAAGAAGAATTTTTACATAATAAGGCTAAAAATGTAAAAAATATAAGCAAAATACCAGGGAAAGTTTCACTTAAAACCATCTTCTTTATCATTTGCATCCTTGCTCCTAAATAAATATTATAAAATTTAATACGATAAATAAAATGGCAAAATTATAACGAAAAAATACTAAAGAAATAATTATTTAAAAAAACAAGCCCAAGATACCAACAAGTTCTTAAGCTTGTTCTTAAGATATTTAAGCGTAAATATCCAAACCACTAGAGCTAGAAACTTGTGGAGCGGAGGCTTGAGAGACACCTTCCATACCTTCGATGAGTTCATTCATCAATGCCTCGTTTGTGTCCATAGATTTTTTCAAAACTGAAGTATTAACAGCAGTCATTAAATTAGCATTACCCATAGAAACATCTGAAACCATATCATCCTCCTTTTAGATTGAGTCTTAAGACTTTATTTAAATCGGATGATATTTTTAAAACTTAATATTTTTTACTAAAACTTTTTAAAATTTTTCAAGGGAACCAATATCTAAAATTAAATATCATAAATTTTTTAAGATAAAATCCTATTTTAAAAATTTTTACACTATGAAACAATAAGCAAAATATAAATGGTTGATACTTTTAGAAGCAAATTAAATATATAAAATTTTACTTCAATAAATTTAAGTTTTATCTTATTTATACGATTTATAATATAATCAAAAATTACAACTTAAAAAGCTATTGCAATTATATAGGAGTTTGCTAATGTTACTTAATACACCTTGTAGGGGAATAGTAGATACAAATTTTGAAAGTAAAAGAATTAATATAACTTCAACTTTAAAATTTCAAGAAAAAAAAGAAAAAGTAGAAGCTAAAGCTGAGAAAGAAGAAGCAAATAAAGACAATAGCGATTCTACAAACACAGATACCAACAAAAAAGATAAACTTTTGGATATATCTGCTTAATCTAAAATATGCTATAACCATCTCCTTGAAGAATACACAATAAATGATTTTTTGATTTTTATTAAGCTTTTAAAACACTAAAAAAGGAAAAATTAAAAATACAAAACAATATCCCAAAGTGCATAGCTTAAAAGAAAACCTTACGATACTTAAAAACAACCCATATTAAATCACAAAAATAAGATATATTTAAAAATTTATTAAAATATATCTTAAATATAATTAATAAAAAATATTATCGATACAAAAGCTTATTTTTTAGTTCTATTTAAGATTTTTAATATTATACTAGCCATTATTTATTTTGATAATAAATATTATTTTTATCAAAAACCAAGGATAATGATAATGAAAATTTTTAAAATTATATTTTTAATTATAAGTATTTTTTTATCAAGCTCAGCTTTTGCTAGAGTAGATGATTATATTAATGAAGCAAATCTTATCAAAGACATGCTAAAACAAAGCATAGAAACTTACAAAAAGGGCGATAATCTAGGTGCTAAAAAGCTTAGCGAAGATGCGTATTTTCAACATTTTGAAAATATGGAAGGCCCTATAGGAAGAAACATAGGAAGAAAAGCCATCACCATGGAGCGTAAATTTGTAAATTTGCGTCGTATGTATAAAGATGAAGCTCCTTTGACACAAATTAATGCTTTAATTGATAGTATTTATTATGATCTTGATGAAGTAGCCCCTATTTTACAAAATGGATATCGTTTAAAAGCAGAAGCAAGCGATACAAACTATGATAAGGCTAAAGCTGAAAAATCAAGCCTAGAAGCCAATGCCAAACGCGAAGCTGATGCAGAAGCTTTAATCGCACAAATGATGGGCGTGGATAAAAAAGATTTAGCACAAAGTTCTTTAACCACCCAAGCTCCTATACCTGCAAACAACGACACAAGCAAACTTACAGATGATAATGCAAGCGCTGATTTACAAGCTGCCGCTGCAATGGACGCAAGATTGCAATTTATACTAGATAATATCTCTACCAAATTTTCACAGGCAGCTAATGCTTTTAAAGAAAAAAACTACCAAGCTAGTAAAGATTTTTTAAATGATGCCTTATTTAGTGATTATCGCAATACCAAAGTAGAAATTTTAGTAAATAAATTTACCAAAGCAGGAAACGATCAAAAAATTCAACAAGCCATACGCACCCTTATACGCCAAATCAACGATGAAACAATAGATGAAAAAGGCTTAAGAGATGGCTTAGATAACATAGAAGAACAAATTTTTGATGTTTTCTTACAAATTCCAAATTCAGAACTTTCAAGTTTGCAAATTTCAGGCTTTAATGATGAAACAAAAGGCAAAGATTATGCCAAAGTTTCTAATGATATCAAATTTGCTTTAGATGAAATTTTAAAAAATTATGATGGCTTTAGTGCTTCTATAGTAGATGATTTACAAGGAATTTATCTAGATATTTTTGAAGCAAGCGGTATGGAAAATAAAATCGGTGCTGTAGATAGTGGCTTAAAACTTAAAATAGAAAGTTTATTTTCCAAAGGCGTGGCACTGATTAAAGCAAGTGCAGATAAAAAAGAGCTTGAAGCCACTTTTAATGACTTAGAGCAACTCATAGCAAGCAGCGTGGATAAAATTCAAGATTCTACTCCTTATTCGCTGTTTATATGGGCTTTAGGTATTATTTTGCGTGAAGGCTTGGAAGCTTTGATTATCGTTGTAGCCATTGTTTCTTATCTTGTGCAAAGTGGCAACAAAAATCGTTTAAATATCGCCTATAGTGCTCTTTTTACAGGGGTGATTTTAAGTTTTGTTACCGCTTTTGGAGTTTCTTGGCTATTTAAAGAAAATGCAGGACAAAGTAGAGAGCTTATAGAGGGTATTACCATGCTTATAGCCGTATTACTACTCTTTTATGTGGGCTTTTGGCTACTTTCAAACGCACAAAATAAAAAATGGACAAGCTTTATCAAACAAGGTGCTATAGATGCTATATCAAACAATAGTGCAAAAACCCTTTGGATTACCGTATTTTTAGCTGTTTATAGAGAAGGTGCAGAAACTGTGCTTTTTTATCAAGCCTTGCTTTTTGATGCTAAAACAAGCACTGATTTTAGTGCTGTTTTTGGTGGGCTTGGACTTGGAATTTTAATACTTATTGTTTTATATTTTCTTTTAAAAGCAGGAGCCATTCGCATACCTGTAAAACAATTTTTCTATATCACTTCTTACATTATTTTTTACATGGTTTTTGTTTTTACAGGCAAAGGTATAGCCGAACTCATAGAAGGAAAAGTCATTATTCCTAGTCTTATACCTATGAATTTTGAACCGATTTTATGGCTTGGAATTTATCCTTACTATGAAACCTTAATCCCTCAATTTATAGTTTTGATCATGCTAATTATTGGCATTTTAATAACAAAACAAATTTCAAAAAAAGGAGTAAAATCATGATAAAAAAAGTTTTATCAGTAGTTGCTGCAGCTGCGGTTATTAGTACAAATTTATTTGCAGGCGAAGTGCCAATCGGTGATCCAAAAGAACTTAATGGTATAGAAATAGCCGCTGTTTATTTACAACCTATTGAAATGGAGCCAAGAGGTATTGATTTAGCTGCATCTTTAGCAGATATTCACCTAGAAGCTGACATTCACGCACTTAAAAACAATCCAAATGGTTTTCCAGAAGGTTTTTGGATGCCTTATTTAACCATAGCCTATGAACTTAAAAATACCGACACAGGTGCGATTAAACGCGGAACTTTGATGCCTATGGTGGCTGATGATGGTCCTCACTATGGTGCAAATATCGCTATGGAAAAAGATAAAAAAGGTGGCTTTGGCGTAGGAAATTATGAACTTACTTTTTATATCTCAAATCCAGAAAAACAAGGTTTTGGACGCCATGTTGATGAAGAAACAGGCGTGGGTAAGTGGTTTGAACCTTTTAAAGTAGATTATAAATTCAAATACACAGGCACGCCAAAATGATTTTACACTCGGATTTTCCGAGTGTTTAAATATTTTTATTTTTATTGAAAAATTAAAATAACAATGTTTAAAGAGTAAATTATGAGTATATATTTTGTGCATTTTCTTATCAGTGTTTTACCGCTAAGTATTTTAATGGCCTTTATCACTCCTGATAAAAAATATATTTTTAAAAGTTTTTTAGTAGTTTTTTTGGGCTTTTTATTTGGATATTTTGCTTTTTTTATCGCAGCACAATTTTTAAAAACCGAAAATTTAATCTTTAATTTTGATTTTGTTTTTATAGGTTTATTACTAGTAAGCTTTATATTTTATTTTTGGAAAAAAATTGAAATTTTAAATTTTATTTTATTGGGAATTTTAAGTTTTTGCACCGCTTTGCATTATTATTTTTTAAGTCAAGATTTCCCTATTTTTACTAGCTCTTTAATCGATAGCGAAGGTATAAGTTCTTTAGGTTTTATTGCTTTAGCCTTGCTTGTTTGTATTTTGATTTTCTTCTTTTTAAAATGGCAAAAAAATTTTAATCAAAAAACAAGCTTTATGCTGTTTTTACTGCTTATCCTTATAGAAAGCGATAAAGCTCTAGCTAATATCTTGCTTACTTTAATGCGAAATTCCATCATAGAAACTCATACTTTTTTGGTGAGTTTTGTAGGAAAAAGTAATTATTTTGGTGTTTTTGGAATTTATGTTTATTTAATTTTCATCGCTTTTTTAGCATTCTTAAGCTTAAAAATTCGCAAAAAAAATATAAGCAAAAAACAAATTTTAGATATAAATTATCGCAAAAACGAAGCTAAAACAAGTCTTATTAATCGCTATTTTTCCAGTGTTTTTATCTCCTGTGTTATAAGCTTTTGCATTATTTTATACTTTTTTATGGTAAGTTCTAAGCCTTTAACCATAGATGAGCCTAAAGAAATTTTACCCGATAAGAATGGCAAATTTATCTTTGATATAGCTCTTTTAAGGGACAACAAACTCCACCGCTTTGCTTATATCAGCGCTGAAGGTAAAGTGATAAGGTTTTTTCTTATCAACAAAAGAGAAGATAGGGATTCTCCTGTAGCTGTTTTTGATGCTTGTATGATTTGTGGAGATATGGGCTATATCAAAAAAGATGGACAACTCATTTGCATTTCTTGCAATGTGCGTATTTTCTTGCCAAGTGTAGGTAAAAGCGGGGGTTGCAATCCTATCCCACTCAAATACGAATACGATGGTAAAAAAATCACCATAGATGTTAAAGATGTAATAGCAGGATCTAATTATTTTAGTCAAATCAAAGAAATTGAAGTGCAAGATCCTGTATCAAAAACAAAGGTTATAAACACCCAAGCTCCTTTTTCTTATAGCTATAAAGGGATTACTTATTATTTTTCAAATCAAAACAACTATGAAGAATTTAAAAAAGATCCTACAAAATATGTAGAAGAAAACGAAGCCCAATTTTTAATCCAAAGGAGAAACGATGTTGGCTAAAATGATTTTTAACTCTATATTTAAAAACAAAATTCAAAAATTTTTAGCCTTTCTTACTTGTTTTTTAGCCACGCTTTTGCTCTCTACTATGCTAAATATTACCCTAAGTATAGGCGATGAAGTAACTAAACAACTCAAAAGCTATGGCTCTAATATCCTTGTTTTACCCAAAGGCTCAAGTCTTAGTATAGAAATAGGTAATGAACTTTATGAACCCTTAAAAAACAAAAACTACCTAGAAGAAAAAAATTTATATATGATTAAAGACATTTATTGGCGTAACAACATCACCGCACTTGCTCCTTTTTTAGAAGGTAAAATCACAATTGAAAACTCCCAGCAAAAAGCACTTATTTATGGCACTTATTTTCAAAAAGCCATAAAAATTAAAGATGATGATGATTTTATCACAGGTATAAAAAGTCTTTATCCTTATTTAGCAGTGCAAGGAGAATGGGCAAAAGATGATAGCAATGAAATCATGCTAGGCGAAGACTTTGCTAAAAACAATAAACTAAAATTAGGAGATACCATCAAACTCATAGGAGAAAACAATCAAAGCAAAGAAGCAAAAATCGTAGGCATTTTACTTCATGCCAATCCTAAAATGTCAAATAAAATCATCGCTCCTTTAAATTTAGCTCAAGATTTACTCAACAAACAAGGGCTTTACTCAAGTGCAGAAGTAAGAGCTTTTACCATACCTGAATCAGCCCTTTCTGAAAAAGTGCGTCGCATGGGCGAAGAAAAATTAGATCAGTTAGAATATGACAAATGGTATTGCTCAGCTTATGTAGGCTCAATCGCTAGTCAAATTAGCGATGGCTTACCAGGTGCTGATGCAAAAGCTCTAAATGCTATAAGCGATGCTCAAAGCTTGGTGGTTAAAAAGATCCAATCCTTAATGGGCATTACTTGTATTATTTGTCTTATTGTTGCAAGTATTGCGATTTCAAGCCTGATGAGTTCTGAAATTCATCGTAGAAAAAAAGAAATAGGACTTTTAAAAGTACTTGGTGCTAATACTTTTCAAATTTATCTCATCTTTGCTAGTGAAAATTTAATCGTAGCTTTATTTGCCGCTTTCTTTGGCTTTATTTTTGGCACAGCACTTTCTCAAATCATCAGCCTTAGCATTTTTGGATATTTTATTAATATAGCCTTTGTAGCTTTACCTTTAAGCTTTATTTTTGCAGGACTTATTGCCTTACTAGGTTGCTTGCTTCCTATCAAAAATATCACACAACTTTCAGCTGCAGGAGTGCTTTATGGTAGATAAGTTTTTCCTTAATGAGCTTTTTAAAAGCATTAGCTTTTCTTATCAAAGACTTTTTATAATAGTTTTAAGTGTTTTTATAGGAGCACTTACTTGCTCAGCTTTTTTAAATATTTATTTTGATATTGACACCAAACTTTCTAAAGAATTAAAAGCTTATGGAGCAAATGTAATGATAAGTCCTAAGCAGGATGAAAATTTTATCTCCAATGCTGAGTATGAAAAAGTAAAAGAAAATTTAAAGGCTAGAGCTTTAACTCCTTTTTTGTATGATTTTTTAAATTTAGGCAGTACAAGCGGAGTGGTTTTAGGCACTGATTTTAGGGCTTTAAAAATCACTAAACCTTTTTTAGAAGTTAAAGAAGGAAGCTTTTCCCTAAATGATTTTGATGAAAATTCAGCCTTTTTAGGGGTTAATTTAGCCAAGCAACTAGGCCTAAAAACAGGCAATGAACTTCAAATTTACAATCCAAACAATGGAAAAAGCATAAAACTTACCATAAAAGGCATACTTTCAAGCAATGATGAATTTGATAGCATTGTTTTAGCTCCTTTAAGCGTGGTGCAAAATTTAAGCGATAGAGCCGGTATTAACTATGCTAATGCTGTAGTTTATGGAAATTTTGATGAAGTTAAAGCCAAAACACAAGCAATCAGCAATGAATTCATCGATGCAAAACCTATATCTTCAGTATCCTTAAGTGAAGGCTTGGTGCTTGGAAAAATCAAAGCTTTAATGTTTTTAATCATACTTGTAGTATTGATCATAGTCACTACTAGCGTTAATACAACTTTAAGCTCTATTATATTTTCTCGCAAAAAAGAAATCGCACTGCGTTTAGCCTTGGGTGCGAAAAAAAGTGAAATTTTTAAACTTTTTGCTAGTGAATGCTTTATAGTAAGTTTTTTTGCTAGTTTAATCGGAGCTTTTTGTGGGATATTTTTAGCCAATGTCTTTGGTTATTTGATTTTTAATTCTAGTATTGATTTTAGATTTATAGCTGTTTTTATAGCCTTAATCATTTCTTTGATTTTTGCCTTTTTGGCTGCATTTTTTCCTATAAAAAGAGCATTAAAAATCAATGTGTGTGAAAATTTGAAAGGTGAATGATGAAAAAAGAACTTATTAAAATAAACAACTTAAATAAAGAATTTGGCAAAGTTAAAGCCTTAAACAATATCAACTTAAGCGTCTATGAAGGAGAATGGCTTGCCATCATGGGTCCATCAGGAAGTGGAAAATCAACGCTTTTAAACATACTATCACTCATGGATACTCCAAGCTCTGGAGAGTATATCTTAGACAATGAAAACCTAGAGCAAATGGATGAGGAGCAAAAAATCACCTTGCGTCGTGAAAAAATAGGACTTGTCTTTCAACAATTTCATCTTATCCCCTATCTTAACGCCTTAGAAAATGTTATGCTCTCTCAGTATTATCACTCAAGCGTAGATGAAGAAGATGCCAAAATGGTTCTTGAAAAAGTAGGACTTTCGCATAGACTCACTCATTTACCTAGCCAATTAAGTGGTGGAGAACAACAAAGAGTTTGCATAGCAAGAGCTTTGATCAACAACCCAGAGCTTTTACTCGCAGATGAACCCACAGGAAATTTAGATGAAGCCAATGAACAAATCGTTCTTCAAACCTTGCAAAAATTAAAAAATGAAGGCAAAACCATAGTTTTAATCACACACAATCCTGATTTAGCCAAATTCGCAGATCGAACCCTTATCTTACAACATGGGGTGTTAAAATGAAAAAAAGCCTTTTAATCTTAAGCATTTTGTTCTTGCTCAATGCTTGTTCTTTTGAAAATTCAAAAGATACTGGAAAAGTTGGAGAAAAAAGCGCTGAAATTTCAGCTAAAGATACCTTAGGAAAAGCTGTAAAACTTGCTGATGATAATACAAGTTTAAAAGTTTTGGTCTTTTTTCAAAATGGCTGCCCTTCTTGCTTAAAAGAACTCCCTTCTTTAGATGAATTCATACAAAATCATCCCAATAAAATCAGTGTTTATGCTATAAATTCCATCGATAATGCCAATGTGGTTAAGGTTTTAGCCGAACAATTTGACTTTAAAAATGTAAAAGTTTTAAAAGACGATCTTAAAATCACCAATGATCGTTATGCTGTGTTTGCAACCCCTACTACCATCATCATTAAAGATGGGATGATAAAAGATAGAATTTTAGGAGAAAAACCATGGGAATTTTTCGAATCCAAGCTTATTTCTTTGCTTTAATCATAGCTTTATTTTTTGTAGCTTGTGATAGTGGAGAAAATTTTAAAGCTTTAAATAGTGATAAAACCTATAATTTTGCCTACAATGGTTTTGAAAAAAGCCTAAAACTAAATGATAAAGCACAAAATTTTGCCTTAGTATTTTTCACAAAAGATTGCGGAGTTTGTAAAGAACAAATTCCTATTTTGCAGAATTTGGCTAAAAATTATGATTTTAATATCTTTGTGGTTTTAGGCGATGCAAATGATGCAAATGATGCAAAAGCTTGGGCTGATGAAAAAGGTTTATCTAATTTAGCAATGTTTTATGAAAAAAGAGCAGCTAAATACCTTTCAAGTGCCATTGGGGAAATATATGGAGTACCTGTGCTTAGTTTTTTCAAAGAAGGAAAAATGGATGAAAAATTCATAGGCTTAACTCCTTATAGCATACTTGAAAAAGAAATCAAAAAAGTAAAAAGCTAAAAATTTACTTTAAAGCTTTTTATCTCCTATAAAATATCCATAAAGCTCATAGCTTCCATCTTTTTTCATCAAAATTACAGGATATTTTTCACTATAACCTTGTTCCATTCCTGGGCTTCCTTGCGGCATGCCAGGAGCTGAAATTCCTATAACATCTTTAGGCTTGTTTTCAAGCAACCATGCTATAGCACTTTCAGGAACATGCCCTTCAATAGCATAGCCTTCGATCACACCCGTATGGCAACTTTGATACTCATCTTTTATACCCATTTTTTCTTTGATTTTAAGAAAATCATTGGTTTTATGAACACTAACCTCATAACCCTTAGCTTTCATATAATCAGCCCAAAGATCACAACAGCCACAAGTAGGGCTTTCATAAACTTGTATTTCCTTAGCTTGCGTAAGAGTGAGTAAAAAAAGAATGGTTAAAATTGTTTTTTTCATAATTGCTATCCTAAGTAAAAAATATATAATAATACTTTTATAAAGTTAATATCATCACATTTTTAACACTAAAAATGAAATTACAAAAATTTAATCAAGAAAAGATTTTTAATGAGTGCTGATTTTGTCTTTACAGCAAAGATATAAAAGATAAAACGATTTAAAAAACTAGAAATTTTTAACTTAAAAAGCTTAAAATTTAGATATATTTTATACTTACTATGTTTTTTTATAGTTAAACCTTTATGGTGTGAAAGCTCTATTATTTTAGAGCTTTCAAGTATTATTTGAAATTATAGCGCTTTGAAGAGATACCAGAACGACAATTAACATTATTGCTTAATTTTATAGGTCTATCAAGATGATCACATTCAATATCCCATTCAGAAGCCCAATTTGTTTTTCTATCTACAACTAAGAATCTATTATAATAAACAGTCTTTCCTTTTGCTATTTCTTGTTTCATTACTTTAAAACTTCCCCTTTGAATAACATCATATTCATGCGGATCATCTTTTTTGATACTTTCTATAGCATAAATTTCTAAGTTATCAGTATTGAATTCATCTTTCATTTCTTCTTTAGCGTTATCTAAAGCTATTTTTGCATAGGCATCATCTCCTCCTGATACTTTAACTAAATTAGAATCATGTATAGTGATAACCCCTGCAAATGCTGACACATTTAAAGCAACTAAAGCTGCTAACGCTAAACCTAATTTTTTCATTTTATCTCCTTGAATTGAATTTTGTATATTTTAATTATTTTTCAAATCTTTTGCAAGATAATTTTTAAATTTATCTAAATTAAATTTGCATTTTATCTAACAATCATAAGAAATTTTAAAATGAAATAAAAATTTATGAGAAATCAACTCTTGTTTGAAAATGATAAAAGTAAGTGGTGCGGATGAAAGGACTTGAACCTTCACGCATTGCTGCACCAGATCCTAAGTCTGGCGTGTCTGCCAATTTCACCACATCCGCTAAAGTGGTACGCCCAAGAGGATTCGAACCTCTGACCTACGGCTTAGAAGGCCGTTGCTCTATCCAGCTGAGCTATGAACGCATATAAAATCTTGGTGGTGCGCCCGATAGGAATCGAACCCATAACCTACAGATCCGAAGTCTGTCGCTCTATCCAGTTGAGCTACGAGCGCTTAGTGGGGTGAGTGATGGGAATTGAACCCACGACCCTCAGGACCACAATCTGATGCTCTAACCGACTGAGCTACACTCACCATTTTGTATAAATTTATAAAAAATGGTCGGGGTGAAAGGATTCGAACCTTCGGCCCCTTGGTCCCAAACCAAGTGCGCTAACCAGACTGCGCTACACCCCGAATAAATAAAAGGAAATATTTTATCACAAAATAATTTTAAAGTCAAGGATTTTCATCTCTTATTCTTAAAAAAACCGGAAAGCGAGGTAAGGAATTTTTGGTCAATCCATTAAATTTATAAGTCACAATACTACCAATTTTTGGAGGATTTTTTCTATCTTCATCTTTTAAACCACTGCCTATTTTAATGATTTGTCCATTAGGCATTTTACAAAGTAAGGCACCTACTTGATTTTCAAATTTGCCCTTACCCTTGCGAAATCCTACTAACTCACACTCTGCATCATCATAGGGTTTTAATTTCATAGCATTTTTACTTCTGCCTTTTTCATAAGGACTTAAATTTTTGCGTATAACAATACCTTCACCTTGATTTTTTATAATGCTTTCGTAAAATTGATTTAAATTATTTTGATTTTCAACTGGAATTTGAGGAATAATTTTTATATAGGCACTAGGATATTTTTGTAAATACTCTTCTAAAATAGCCAAACGATTTTTAAGGGTGCAAGTAGAAATTTGAAATTCTTCGCAAGCATTTGGCACATCAAAAATATTATAAGTTACTTCCTTCCATAAGGTCAAATTGCTATCGCCGCTACGAATTAAAGCTGAAATTTCATCAAATTTATTTCTTGCTATCCAAAGCTCACCATCAATAGCAAAAGGAGGGAAATTTTTTGTAAAAAAGTCAGGAGTTTTTATTTTGTAATTTTGGCGAGTTTTTAGATATTTCCCATCCCAAATTCCACGCACCCCATCAAGTTTTTCACTCATCAAATAAGCATTAAAATCTTTAGAGTTAAAATCTTGCTTATCGAATTTGCTAAGAAGTAAAATTTCATTAGCAAAAACTAAACAAGCACAACATATTAAAAAAATAAATCTCATCAAAGCAGATTAATCATATATCCAGTTGCATCTTTTTGAATATTATAATTATAAGTTCCATCAAGATATATTACAAGTCGATAATATCCTTTATGAGATCCAAAGTCTATGCGTTTAAAAATAGAATTACTAAGGCGTATGTTTTTTGTAGGGCTAATCAAATTAGATCTAAAATCTATAACGATTTTGCTTGGATTTCCTACTGAAAAATCTGTGATCATTTCATCACTAGTGTTAAGTTTTATTTTGTTTTTATAAACCGCGTAAGAAATAAAATCATAAATCTTTGCAACCTGTAAAGGTATTTCAACATTGGCTGTTGAGTTTGATTCTTGTTTAGAGCTATTTTTTTCAGGTATAGTAACTGAAACATCAAGTACTTTTGAAGGATCAGGGCTTTTAAATCTTGATATAGTATAAGTATCGTGCCAATCAATACTTTTATTGACATCTAAATCGATCTTATCTTCACTTCCGTCTAAATTGATATAATTAAAAGTAATGCTTTTTAAAATTCTTGCACTAGAATTAAATTTAACTTCCTCTTTTTGAAATTCAGGTGGAGCAACCAAGGTTATATTTTGATCTGTCTTGAAAGGATTTTCATCAGCATATAAAAGAGAGGTAAAAATAAAAAATATTGCCAAAATTCTAGTTTTCATTTGGGTATAATCCTTTTAATTCAAAATAATCTTTTTGTGCTTTAGCATTTTGTTCTTTGAGCAAAATAATCTTTTTATTAAGCTCTTCTTTGGTATTTTCTAAGCTTAATAAAGTATCTAAAGAATACTGCCCAAAAAACATATTGCCAAAATAAATCGCTCCAATTACAACAAGAAAAGCCCAAAAAATCATTTTTATAACATGGGTATAAAAACTTTTTTTTCTTGTGCTTTCGTCGTATTCTTTAAGTAAATCGCTCAGAGCTTTTCTCCTAAGTATTCATCGCTTTCAAGTTCAATTTCAAGTAAGCGATTGTATTTTGCGGTTCTTTCACCTCTTGCTAAGGCTCCTGTTTTGATTTGTCCTGTATTTAAAGCTACAGCAAAATCCGCTATAAAAGCATCTTCACTTTCGCCACTTCTATGACTCATCACACATTTATAGTTATTTCTTTGCGCTAAACGCACAGTTCTCATAGTTTGGGTAATAGTTCCGATTTGATTTGGTTTAATAAGTACAGCATTTGCCATTTTTTTGATGATACCTTCTCTTAAAATATCTTCATTAGTTACAAATAAATCATCGCCTACAAGCTGAATTTTATTGCCCAATTTTTCAGTAAGCTTTATCCAACCTTCAAAGTCATTTTCAGCTAAGCCATCTTCGATACTGCAAATTGGATATTTTGCACAAAGTTCTACATAGCGTTCGATCAAATCCTCGCTTGAAAAAGCCTTGCCTTCCATGTGGTATTTACCATCTTTGAAAAATTCTGTACTTGCTACATCAAGAGCAATTTTTACACGATTTTCATAACCTGCTTTTTTGATACAAGTCATTAAAAGATCGATAGGTTCTGTGTTGTTAGCTAAATTTGGAGCAAAACCGCCTTCATCACCTAAAGCTGTAGAATGTCCAGAATTTGCGAGTTCTTTTTTTAATATCGCATAAATTTCACAAACTGAACGCAAAGCTTCTTTAAAGCTAGTAAAACCAAAAGGCATGATCATAAATTCTTGAAAATCTACATTATTGTTTGCATGAGCACCGCCATTTATGATATTACACATTGGCACGGGTAAAATGCTCGCATTTGCACCACCTAAGTAACGATACAAAGGCATTCCCAAAGCAGCTGCAGCTGCACGAGCTGTTGCCATAGATACGCCTAAAGTCGCATTTGCACCTAAATTTGAGTAATTATTTGTTCCATCAAGCTCACGCAAAGTATCATCAAGTTGAGTTTGATTAAAAGCATCTAGTCCTAAAATTTCATCTGCAATGGTCTCATTGACATTTGCAACAGCTTTTAAAACGCCTTTTCCGCCAAATCTTTCATCATTATCACGCAATTCTAAGGCTTCTTTTGAACCTGTACTTGCACCACTTGGAACTATGGCCGCACCTACACTTCCATCGCTTAGCGTAACTTCGGCTTTTACGGTTGGATTTCCTCTACTATCAAGAACTTCATAGGCTCTAACATCTTCAATTACTAACATTATTCTTCTCCTTCGTCATCTTCGCTACCGCTGATCATACCTTCTATTCCCATAGAATTTTGAATTGCTTTTGTGATTTCATCTGCAATTTCAGGGTTTTCTTTTAAGAAAGCTTTTGAATTTTCTCTACCTTGTCCAAGTTTTTTATCTTTATAAGAAAACCACGCACCGCTTTTATCTACGATATCAAGTTTTACACCATAATCGATCAATTCACCTTCGCGACTTAAACCCTCTCCAAACATCACATCAAATTCAGCTTGTCTGAATGGAGGAGCAACTTTATTTTTAACTACTTTTACTTTAACGCGGTTTCCTATAGGTTCTTCGTTTTGTTTTAAGGTTGCTACTTTTCTAACATCTAAACGCACAGAAGCATAAAATTTTAATGCATTTCCACCTGTTGTGGTTTCAGGAGTACCATAACCCATAGCACCGATTTTCATACGAATTTGGTTGATGAAAATTACTGTGGTATTCATTTTATGAACTATACCTGTAAGTTTTCTTAGAGCTTGAGACATAAGTCTTGCTTGAAGTCCTACATGTTGATCACCCATATCGCCTTCAATTTCTGCTTTTGGGGTAAGTGCTGCAACGCTATCTACTACGATAAGATCTACTGCACCACTTCTTGCTATAGTTTCTACAATTTCTAAGGCTTGTTCTCCAAAATCAGGTTGAGAAACATACAAATCATCTGTATTTACACCCAAATTTTTAGCATATTTTACATCAAGAGCATGCTCTGCATCGATAAAAGCACAAACTCCACCTGCTTTTTGGCATTCTGCGATAATGTGTAGAGTTAGAGTGGTTTTACCTGAACTTTCAGGCCCATAAATTTCTATAATTCTTCCTTTTGGAACACCGCCTATACCTAAAGCAAGATCAAGTCCAACTGAACCTGTGCCTATGCTATCGATTTGCTCGACTTCTTTATCCCCTAGTCTTAAGATAGTGCCTTTTCCAAAGGTTTTATCTAAACTTTTTAGGGCAGCGTCTAGAGATTTTCTTTTATTATCATCCATAACTTTCCTTAAAAATTCTAAATTTTTAGTTAGAATTCTAACAAAATAAAATTAAATAATGATTTATTTTGCTAGAATTAAAGCAAAGATTTAAAGGAAGCATAGATGAAAAAAATTACTATTGCACATTCTCCTGATGCTGATGATATTTTTATGTATATGGCTATTAAATTTGGGTGGATAGGGAATGATTTTGCTTATGAAAATACAGCTTTAGATATACAAACTTTAAATGAATTTGCCTTGAAAAATGAATTTGATGCTACGGCTATTTCTTTTGGGCTTTATCCTTTAATCGCTTCTGAGTATGCGCTTTTACGCACAGCAGTGAGTTTTGGTGAAGGTTATGGGCCAAAACTCATCAAGAAAAAAGACACGCATTTAAAAAGAAATTTTAAAGTCGCTTTGAGTGGAGCAAATACCACCAATGCTTTGATTTTTCGTATGAAATACCCTGAAGCAAGAATCATTTATAAGAATTTTTTAGACATTGAAAATGCAGTTTTAAGTGGTGAAGTAGATGCAGGAGTTTTGATCCATGAAAGCATTTTAGAATTTGATCAAAGTCTTTGCGTGGAAGCAGAACTTTGGGATATATGGCTTGAATTTGCTAAAGAAAATTTACCTTTGCCTTTAGGTGGAATGGCTTTGCGTCGCTCTTTGCCTTTAAGCGATGCGATTAAGATCGAAAGAGATTTAACCAATGCTGTAAAAATTGCCGATGCAAATCGTAAAATTTTAGCCCCTATGCTTATGGAAAGAAAACTTATCCGTGTTAATGAAGAAAAACTTGATACTTATCTTAATTTATATGCCAATAAAAACTCTATTAGCATGAATCAAACTCAACTTTTAGCTGTAGATACGCTTTTTAAACTAGGATATGATTATAAATTTTATGATAAAATCATACATGTAAATGATTATCTTATCCCTAGCGAATACGAAGAAGCTAGAAATTCTTAAAAAGGATAAAAATGGACGAAAGTACCTTAGTTGCTCTTGGAGTGCAAACCTTTAAAATCACACTTTTACTTTCCTTGCCTATGCTTTTAGCAGGACTTATTGCAGGGCTTGTAATCAGTATTTTTCAAGCAACTACACAGATTAATGAAATGACACTTTCTTTTGTTCCTAAAATCATCTTGGTTGTGGTTATTTTAATCTTTTTAATGCCTTGGATGACTACAACTATGATTGATTTTACTGAGAATATACTAAATCAAATTCCAACTTTTATCAAATGATCATTGATTTTAAAAAATACTCTTCTGTGCGTATAGGAAATGAATTTGAAGTTTTAGTTTTGGATCAAATTTGTGATTTTGATGGTTTTTTAATAGGTGGTGCAAATAACCTTTTAGTTAGCCCAAAACCTAAAAATATAGGAATTTTAGGAGATGGTTTTGATTTTATACAAATTTTAGATCAAAATAAAGATTTTATACATCTTCGCATAGGCTGCAAAACAAAATCAAGTAAAATATATCGCTTTGCTAAAGAAAATAATCTTAAGGGTTTTGAGTATTTAAGCAAAATTCCTGGCACACTTGGTGGGCTTTTGAAAATGAATGCAGGGCTTAAAGGAGAGTGTATCAGTCAAAATTTAATCAAAATTGCTACTTCTCAAGGCGAAATTCTAAGAGAAAATATAAATTTTGATTATCGTTTTTGTCCTTTAAATATGCCTTTTTTTTGGGCTGAATTTAAATTAAATTTCGGTTTTGATACCCTTAAAGATGAAGCTTTAAAAAATGCAAGAAGCAATCAACCTAGTGGAGCAAGCTTTGGCTCTATCTTTAAAAATCCAAAAAACGACTTTGCAGGACGTTTAATCGAAGCTGTAGGGCTTAAAGGATTTAGCAAGGGAGATGCTATGTTAAGCGATAAACACGCAAATTTTTTAATCAATAAAAAAAATGCAAGTTTTGAAGATGCGTTTTTTCTTATCGAATTGGCTAGAAAAAAAGTCTTTGAAGAATTTGGCATAAACTTAGAAAATGAAGTGATTATTATCTAAAAATTTTTCAATATATCTTTAAATTAATTGATAGTTAATTTTAATTTTTTTATTTCATTATCTATAACACTAGCTAACATTTTTGGCATTTGATTTACAATATCTTGATAATTTTGTTTTGCATCTTGATCTTTTAATGTCAAATTTAATTCTGCATTTTTTGCTGCAAGAATTTTTCCATTGCTTGTAGAAATAATTTTAAAATTAACATTAGCCACACCCTCTTTACTAGTTGTGATAAAATAATTTGTAATATTTACATAAAAATCTTGCAAATTTACCACCACAACATAATCTGTAAATTTGGCATACATTTTAGCCTTATCTTTTTCTTGTGTTAAAAAAGGACTTACATTTATAAGTTTTGCATCCTTAGGGCTAAAATATGATAAAGTTTTAGGACTTTGATAAATACCATTTGCAGCAGAATTAACCCAATTAAGCTTTAAGCTTTGAATCAAATTTTTAGCAAATAATGTAGAAAATTCCTTATCACTCACCCTAAAACCATCTAAAAAATAACCAAAATTTTTCCTAGAAGTTAATACAATAGCAAAATCAATATCCTTATCTTTGGTGATTTGCGATTTTTTTTCAATTAAGGTAGAACTATCAAACAATGCTTTTTGTTGATTTAAATTTGGATTTGCAACATTTTGGTTTAGATCTATTACTTCAAAACTATCCGCGCTTTTTTCAATTTTAATAACCTTTTTCTGAGAAAAATTATTCGCTAAAAGATTAGAACTTAAAACTAAACTTAAAAACAAAATGAAACAATACCTCATCTTCATCCTTATAAACTATTTAAATATAAAATTATACTCTTTATTTTATAAAAAATCTTGTAAAAAATTCCTAGATGAAACACAAATAAAAGGACTGGATTTATAATTTAAAGGGTTATATAAAATGTATTTTTTAGAAAAATCCCCCATAAATCCTCCATTTTGATTAATCAAAAAATCTCCTGCTACAATATCCCAAATATTAAGCTTTTCAAATCTTTTATAAACTCCTGCCCTAGCCTCTAAAATAGCACAAAATTTCAATCCAGAGCCTATATTAATAGCTTCTAGTTGATACTCTTTTGCAAAGTCTTCATCTTCTTTGCTAAGATGATTAACACTCAATAAGGCTTTATATTTGTTTTTCTCGTATTCTTGCTGGTCAATTTGCAAAGGTTTATCGTTTTTATAAACCTTGGTTTTTGCATGAGCATAGAATATATCACCTTTTGATGGATTTTGTATAAGCGATAAAACAGGGCGATTGTCATGAACCAAACTTACCATAACGCAAAATTCATCACTGCCTTTTAAAAAACCACTTGTTCCATCAAGAGGATCGATAAGCCAAAAAGTTTTTAATTCTTCACACTCTTCTTTGCTGAGTAATTTTTCTTCTGATAAAATTTTAATATCCGTAGAACCTAAAATATCATTTAGAATTTTATTAGAAGCAAGATCTGCTGATGTAAGTGGGCTTTTATCTTCTTTTTCCCAAGTTTTGAAATTTTTTCTCTCTTCTAAAATAGCTTTAGAAGCTTGATTGCTAGCATTTATAGCAATTTCTAAAAATTTATCAAGATTAAGCATGATTATAAGACTTTCTATAAGATTTTTTAAAATTATACAAGAAGATTTTGTGGAATTTTTAATTTCCACAAAAATTTTAATTAAATTTTACTAGTTTCACCCAAATAAAGTTGTCTTGGACGGACTATTTTAAGACTTTCTTGCTCTTTTTGTTCTATCCACTGAGCTATCCATCCTGGGGTGCGTCCTATAACAAATAAAGTAGCAAACATTTCATTTGGAATACCTAAGGCTTTTAAAATAAGTCCACTATGAAAATCAACATTCGGATATAGCCCTCTTTGAACAAAATAATCATCGCTTAAAGCAATCTCTTCTATACGCGTTGCTACTTTAATAAGATTGGTATCAATACCCAACTCATCAATAAGTTGATCACGAAGTTTTTTAAGTACTTTTGCTCTAGGATCAAAATTTTTATAAACCCTATGCCCAAAGCCCATCAAGCGGAAAGGATCGTTTTTATCTTTAGCTCTTTTGATGAATTCATCTACCCTATCAACACTACCTATTTGCTCAAGCATTCTAATAACACCTTCATTAGCTCCACCATGTGCATGACCCCAAAGCGCACCAATACCTGCTGCTATACAGGCATAAGGATGAGCATGAGTTGAACCCACAGCACGAACCGTTGAAGTTGAAGCATTTTGCTCATGATCTGCATGAAGCATAAAAACTGTATCAAGTGCTTTTACTTCTATAGGTTTAAGCTCTACATGATCGTAAGGATAGGTTCTTAACATATATAAGAAATTTTCTGTAAAACCACGATCTAAATTTGGATAAGCCATAGGAAAGCCGTGTTTATATCTATAAGCGGTGGCCACTATAGTAGGGATTTTAGCTACTATTCTAGCTGCCATTTCCATATATTCTTCTTTTACATTCATGTTTAAATGATCAGGATAAAAAGCACTAAGCGATGAAACAGCACCTTGTAAAACTGCCATAGGATGAGCATTATCAGGGAAAGAATCAAAAAGACGATGCATACCTTCATGGATAAAAGAACGTTTTTTCATTTCATAACGAAACGCTTCAAGACGCGTAGCATCAGGTAGTTCTTTATAAAGTAAAAGATGAACCACATCTAAATAAAGTTTGTTTTCAGCAAGCCACTCTATAGGATAGCCACGGTGCATTAAAATTCCGTTTTCTCCATCAATATAAGTGATTTTTGATTTACAAGTAGCTGTAGAAGTTAAGCCCTCATCATAAGAAAACATTCCTGTTTGTTTATAAAAACTTGACATATCTACAACGCTTGGCCCAGTTGTACTATCATATATAGGAAATTCATAGCTTTTTCCATTTCTATTATCGGTTATAGTAACGGAATTTGACATTTTCGCTCCTTTTATTGTTACTTTTATTAATTCTAACAAAAAAGGGCGATTATGAGTTTTTTTATTATTAAATTTTTAAGATTTTGTTTGCTTTTTTGAGTAAAAAAGTAACTTTCATTTTTTAGAATTAGAAAGAAATTTAATCATACTCATAACAATAATAGCCTCAAATAACGCTGTTAAAATAAGTGCTGAATAAAGCTTCTCATCAATAACCTTGCCCGAATAACCCAAAGTAGCTGTTGCTATAAGCAAGGTTAAAGGCATAGAATGACTAAGACCAAATAAAATCATATTTTTAAAACCAATTCTTTTTAAAAAAACACTTGCACATAAAATTCTTAAACCCACCATAACAAACATAAGTAAAAATGCTTGTAAAACGATTTTATAATCTAAAATCATTTTAAGATCAAAGGTTGAACCTATATGGATAAAAAAAATAGGGATCAAAAACCCGTGTCCAAAAGTAGAAAGCTTGTGCTCAAGATCTTTTTTATGATCAAAAAAAGTAGCTATAAATGAACCTGCTATAAAAGAACCAAGAACGATTTCAAGTTTTGTAATAACCATAGCAACAATGATCAGTATAAAAATCGCCATACAAAATCTTATATCTTTTTCATTTTTATCTTCCCATGGCATAAGCACAACTTTAAGCTGAGGATACCACCAAAAAAGCACACCAAGCATTTTAAATCCGAGCAAACAAAGTCCCAAAAAGATATTAAGATATAAAATACTTTGCGCTACATCAATAATACCTGTTCCTTCGCGCAAAAAAGCTCCCGCTATAGTCAAAAGCACAATAGAAATCACCTCAGCTAAAGTAGCCACTATCATAGCAATATTTAGCCAATAACACTCTTTTCCAAAATCCTTAAAAAGCAAAGATAAAAGCCCTACACTCATCACAGGTATAATGATAACAAATACTAAAGAAAGTCCAAAAATCCATACTATAAGAGAAGATAAAGCGTAAAGTAAAAAAATATAAAAAAAACTTTTTTTGGCGACTTCTTTATCCATATTAAAAAAGGCTCTTAAATTTACTTCCATACCCGCTATAAACATTAGATAATAAAAACCTACATTGGCTAAAAGTGCAAAATTTTCACTTTTTCCTATGAAACCAAAATATGCAATTACCGCACCTAAAATAATTTCAGTGGCCGAAATAGGTAAGCGAAAAATTCTCGCAATATGCGGAGAAAAAAGTAAGCATAAAGCTATAACAATAAGAATTTTTAGATCAATTAAACCTTGCGGATCAATGACACTCTGATGCAAAAGTAAATCCCATTTTTTTTAATTTTACTATATCTTGACTTGGTTCTTCACCTTTAGTGGTTAAATAATCCCCTATAACAATAGCTCCAGCACCTGCTTGAAAAATTTCATACTGCCTTTCTTGCAATACCACTTCACGCCCACCTGCTACCATTACCACGCTTTGCGGTAAAGCCTCTTTGGTATCACGCACGATTTTTAAAGCTTCATCAGCACTAAGTCTTGGAACTTGTAGTTTTAAATTTTCATTGGCTATAAAAAAATTAATAGGCGTTGAAAAAGGCTGTAATTCTTGCAAAGATTTTCTAAAACTTAGTCTATCTTCTTCACTCTCACCCATACCATAAATTCCACCACAACAAAGCATAAGTCCTGCTTCTTTAGCGTTTAAATTGGTTTGAAATCTACTTTCCCAAGTATGAGTGGTGCAAATTTGTGGAAAAAATTCCTTAGAAGTTTCAAGATTGTGATTATAAGAAAAAATTCCTGCTTTTTTAAGTTCTTTGAGTTGTTCCACGCTTGCCATACCATTACAGGCAATTAAAAGCAAATTAGGCACTTCTTTTTGCACAGCCTTAGCAGCCTCACAAACATACTCAAGCTTTTCATCATCAAGCCCAAGTCCTGCTGTAACCAAACAAAAACCCAAGGCTTCATTTTTCTTTGCCATTTTCGCTTCTAAAACGATTTGTGAAAGTTCTTTGCGACGATATTTTTGAATATCTGTTTTTACATGGGCACTTTGGGTACAGTATTTACAGTCTTCTGAACAATTTCCACTCGCTATATTTGAAATAGCACAAAGCATGATTTGCATTCTAATCCTTCATTTCTTTTTTGATTTTGCACTTTAAGCATTCTAAGAATGTACCTTTTTTAAGCTCTTTTATCACTAAAGTTTCGCCACACTCTTCGCATTTTTCTTCACTTGGTTTGTATTTGCTTATAAAATTGCATTTTGGATAAGCACTACAGCCATAAAATTTACCGCGTTTTGAAAAGCGTTCTACGATTTCACCTTTTTGACAACTTGGACAAGTAATACCTGTACCATTAGCTTTAGCTTTTGCGGCAGTATTTTCGCTTTCATTTTTACTTTCACTTTTTAAATTTCTTGAATACTTACATTTTGGGAAATTTAAACACGCTACAAATTCTCCAAAACGCCCTTTTCTAATAGCAAGCTCCCCGCCACAATCAGGACAACTTTCACCTAGTTTTGTGACAGTTTTTTGACTAGCAATTTTTGTTTTTCCTTCTTCGATTTTTCTCATAAAAGGATAGTAAAATTCTTTTAAAGTTTCTTGCCAATCTGCCTTATCTTCAGCGATTTCATCTAAAGTATTTTCAAGGTTTGAAGTAAATTTACTATCTACTATATCGCTAAAATTTTTCTCAAGCACTTCGGTTACATTAAAAGCAACATCACTAGGAATGAGTTGTTTTTTGTCTATTTTTACATAATCACGGCTTGTAAGTATAGAAATTGTTGGTGCATAAGTAGAAGGGCGACCTATGCCTAAACTTTCAAGTTTTTTTACAAGTCCTGCTTCTGAATACCTTGAAGGTGGTTCGGTAAAATGTGAGTTCATTTCTAAATTTTGTATTTTTAAATTTTCACCTATTTTAAAATTTGGTAAAATTTTATCCTTATCCATATCACCATAAACTTTATAATATCCATCAAAAAGGATTTTTCTACCGCTTATTTTAAAAACTGCTCTATCATTTTTTACAAATACATTTTGAGTTTGAGAGATAGCAGGATTCATCTGACAGGCTAAAAAGCGATTGTAAATAAGTGTGTAAAGTTTTAACTCATCTTTGTCTAAAAATTTGGCCGCAATTTCTGGAGTAAAACTTAAATTTGTAGGGCGTATAGCTTCATGGGCTTCTTGAGCGCCTTTGGCTTTTGTAGTGTATACATTTGCTTTGCTTGGAAGATAGTCTTTGCCAAAATTTGTTTGTATGAATTTTCTTGCATTTTCTATAGCTTCTTTGGCTAAATTTAAACTATCGGTTCTCATGTAGGTAATAACCCCCATCACGCCCTCGTGAGTATTTACTCCTTCGTAGAGTTTTTGAGCTATCATCATGGTTTTTTTAGGGTTAAAACCAAGGCGATTGCTAGCACTTTGTTGCAAGGTTGAAGTCATAAAAGGAGGCGGTGGAGCGATTTTTCTTTCTTTGCTTTCAATGTCGCTTATAGCATAAGCTTCATTTTTACAAGCCTCTAGTATAAGCTTAGCACGATCTTTGTTGGTAATGGTAAGTTTTTCTATCTTAGCTTTGTCAAACTCAACCAGTTCTGCATCTAAATCTTTTTGAAAAATCATATCTATACTAAAGTATTCTAGGGGTACAAAGGCACGAATTTCTTTTTCACGATCGACTATGATCTTTAAAGCCGCACTTTGAACACGCCCTGCACTAAGCCCTCTTTGAATTTTTTGTCCCAATAAGGGGCTGAGTTTATATCCTACAATGCGATCTAAAAGGCGTCTAGTTTGCTGAGCATTTACAGAGTGCATGTTTAATTTTCTTGGATTTTTTAAAGCATTTTCTATAGCACTTTTAGTGATTTCGTGAAAAACAATGCGTGGCAAGGTATTTTCATCTTTTCCTATAGCTTTTGCGATATGATAAGCAATGGCTTCTCCTTCTCTATCCTCATCCGTTGCAAGATAGACTTCTTTGGCATCTTTGGCTTTGCTTTTAAGTTCTTTAACTAAGGCGCTATGATCACTTGTGATTCTATACTCAGGGATAAATTCATCATCTTCTATTTTAATCCCAAAGCTTGATTTAGGCAAATCTCTAATATGTCCTTTAGAAGCGATAACTTCATAATCTTTTCCCAAAAAATTTCCTATGGTTTTAGCTTTTGCAGGAGATTCTACTATGATTAAATTTTTCTTCATTTTGCACCCTTGTTAAATAAAAAGCTGAATTTAGCTAAAAATATTTAAAATTCTACTTATAAAATATATTTTAATCAAGCTAAAATATTTTAAAAACAAAACTATCATAACAAAATAAATAAAATATAATTTTAAGTAATTTTAAATACAAACCATAATTTTTAGAGTATAATAAAGCAAAAAAGGCAAAAATTATGAATGGCAAAACTTATAAATTTCATCCAAATGACACGAAAATGGATAAAAAAATAATTCAAATTACTGAAAAGTCCGGATTTAAAGCGGCTGTGTTTTCTATGGCCGCTATGACTATGCTAGGAAGCGTGGTCATTTCATCTGCTCTGCCTGCTATCAACAGACATTTTGAAGAACTTTTAACCCAAAGTGGCGCTACTCTTGCTTCAAGTTTCACATTAGCTCATCTTGATATACTTGTTCGCTTAGTTTTAACCATCCCTGCTATTTTTGTTGTCATTTTATCTCCATTTGCTGGTATTTTAATGGATAAATTTGGCAAATTAAAATTCATTCTTCCAGCTATGGTAGTTTGGACTATTTCTGGGGTAAGTGGCTTTTTCTTAAATGATATTTATGCTATACTGACTTCAAGAGCTATTTTTGGTATGGCAACTGCTTTTATAATGACAGGCGCTTCGGCTTTACTTGGAGATTATTATAGTCGTGGTGGCTTTAATCGCAGAGAAAATGCTTTAAGTCTTCAAGGATTTTTTTGTGCGGTAGGGGGTGCTGTTTTTATTTCTATTGCAGGATTTGTTTCGAGTTATTCTTGGCGTTATCCTTTTTTAGTATATGGACTTGGAATTTTAATTACCTTAATGGCTATCATTTATCTTTTTGAACCTAGAAAATTTAAATTCTATAATCATACAAAAATAGAAGCAAAAACAAATTATTGGCAATTTTTCCCTATTTATTTTATAGGTTTTTTTATCATGGTAGTTTATTATATTTCGCCAACTCAACTTCCTTACTATATAGAAGAACATTTAGGATTGGATCCTAAATATATAGGTATTTCGATGTCTGTATCTGCACTATGTTATGGTTTTTTCTCTCTAAGCTATAGATATATTATAAAATTCTTAAGTATTAAAACTATCTATGTTTTAACTCTTTTTATCGTATCTTGTTCTTTTTTGCTGCTTTTTTTAGTAGATAGCTTTTTCACAGTTTTAATCGCCTTAGCTTTGCTTGGAATGGGTGGAGGTATTATGCTTGTAAATAACACAGCTTATCTTTTTTCAATCTGTCCTGAAAATGCTCGCGCTAGGGCTTATGGAATTTTAGCAAGTTGTATATTTTTAGGACAATTTTTAAGTCCTATTATCTCCCAACCTATTGTTAGACAAATGGGTCTTGTAGATGCTTTTTTAATATGGTCAATAGTAATTTTTATAGTATGCATTGTGTTTTTATTTTTAAAGCAAAAACCTAGGATAAATTAGCAAGAAAAATCTTGCTAATTTTATTACAAACCTACCGCACTTAAAGTTTGGTATTTACTCATATAAATTTGAGCTTCAATTTTTCTCATCGTATCAAGTGCTACTTGAACTACAATAAGTACGGAAGTACCGCCAAAATGAAAAGGCACACCCATAAATTTCACCAAAACCCAAGGCAAGGTTGCAACAAGCCCTAAATAAATAGAACCTGATAAAGTTAAACGAGAAGCTACTTCGTTAAGATAATTTGAAGTTCCTTCACCTGGACGAATTCCAGGGATAAAACCGCCTTGTTTTTTCAAATTTTCTGCTATATCTTTAGCATTAAATACGATAGAAGCATAAAAATAAGCAAAGAAAATTACAAACAAGAAAGTTAAAACATGAAACAAATAACCATTTGGATTTAAAAAGTCATTAATAGCTTGTAGATAAGGATTTGTACTAGTTTGTAAAATCGTTGTTGGAAACATCAAAATCGCACTAGCAAAAATCGGTGGAATAACCCCACTAAGATTGAGTTTAATAGGAATATAATTCATAATGCGTTTGTTTTGATTTTGCATTACAACTTTACGAGAATAAGAAATAGGAATTCTTCTTTCTCCAAGTTCTACATAAATAATCACGCCTATAGTGATTAAAATCAAAGCAAAAATTGCAAAAGCGGTTAAGAAATTCATCTCGCCTGAATTGATTTGCCCTACAGTTCCTGAAATCGCTCTTGGAATACCTGAAACAATACCTGCAAAAATGATTAAAGAAATACCATTTCCTATACCTCTTTGTGTGATTTGTTCACCAAGCCACATTAAAAGCATAGTTCCTGCAAGCATAGAAATAGCACAAAGTGCGATAAACATATTTAAATCTTCCACCATTATAGCCCCTGCACCACCACGACCATGTAAGCTTTGCAAACCTATAGCAACGCCTATACTTTGAACCAAAGTAATCACAATAGTCGCATAACGGATAATTTGCATATATTTTTGCATACTATCACGCTCTTTTTTCATTTTACCGATATTTGGAAAAGTTGCTGCGAGAAGCTCCATAATAATAGAAGCAGTAATATAAGGCATAATACCTAAAGAAATGATAGAAAAGCGTTCAGCCGCTCCACCACTAAAAACATTAAATAAACCCAAAGCATTGTTTTGATTGTTATTAAAAAATTCCGCAATCACATCAGCATTGACGCCAGGAACTGGCACATAAGCCAGAACCCTATAAGCAAACAAAAATGCTAAGGTGATTAAAATCTTATTCGTCAATGCTCTATTCATTATTTTGATCCGGTGACGCTAATATTCTCGTCTTTGATTTTTGATACTAAGTCTTTTGCACTTGCACCAATTAATTTGATTTTATTCACAGATTTTGAAATTTTGTGAACACTTTTAACGCTCTCAAATGTAATTTCACTAAGCTCTTTTACAGCTGTGATTTTTTCAACATTGATCACATAAGGTTTTTGAATTTTAGAAGTAAAACCTACTTTTGGTAGTCTTCTTTGAAGTGGTTGTTGACCCCCTTCAAAACCTCTTTTTTCATTATAACCTTTTCTAGCAGTTTGACCTTTACCCCCTTTAGTAGCAGTCTTACCCATGCCAGAACCTTGACCACGGCCAATTCTTTTAGTTTTATGCGTTGAACCCGCTGCTTTTGTTAAATTCATCTTCTTATCCTTTTAACATTGTTAAAGCTTTGATTGTAGCACGAACCACATTAGCTGAATTATTTGAACCCAAAGACTTGGTTAAGATGTCTTTAATACCTGCAAGTTCCACGATAGGGCGTGTAGAACCACCTGCGATAACTCCTGTACCTTCACTAGCTGGTTTAAGTAAAATTCTACTTGCATTGTATTTTACCTCTACATCGTGAGCGATAGTCGAGCCTTTAGTTTTAACTTCAACGATATTTTTAAACGCATCATCAACAGCTTTACGGATAGCATCTGGAACTTCCTTAGCCTTACCATAACCAACACCTACTAAACCTTTGCGGTTTCCAACGATAACTAAAGCAGTAAATCTAAATCTTCTACCACCTTTAACAACCTTAGTAACTCTGCCGATATCGACGATTACTTCTTCAAATTCTTCTCTATTATATTTTTCCATCGATTTACCCCTTATAGCCTAATGCCATTTTCTCTTAAAGATTCAGCCAATGCTGCGATAACACCATGATATACATAACCATTTCTATCAAAAACAGCTTGTTCTATTTTTTTAGCTTTTAAAGTTTTAGCAAATTCAGCAGCGATTTTTTTAGCACCTTCTTTATTTGCTTTAACGCCAAGTTTGCGTCCATCAACTGCTGCTAAAGTTACAGCTTTTACATCATCAATCGCTTGGATATATAGAGTTCTGTTCGATTTAAATACAGAAATTCTTGGAAAATTTTCACAACCTGAAATTTTCGCTCTAATTCTTTTTTTTCTTTTGATTCTTAAAGTTAGTTTTCTTTTTAATACATTTGCTCTCATATTCTACCCTTACTTCTTAGATGTCTTACCAGCTTTGCGGATAATGCGTTCATCAGAATACTTAACGCCTTTTCCTTTATATGGCTCTGGTGGTCTAAATTCACGAATTTGAGCAGCAACTTGACCTACAACTTGTTTATCACTTCCTTTAACTGCAATAGTATTTTTATCCACTACAATTTCAATTCCTTCTGGAATATCATAATTAATAGGATGAGAAAAACCAAGGCTTAGTTCTAAAACTTTACCTTTTAAAGCTGCTTTATAACCAACTCCATTGATTTCAAGAGTTTTTGAAAAACCTTGAGTTAAACCTACAACGATATTGTAAGCTAAAGCTCTGTAAGTTCCCCAATAAGCTCTACTTTGTCTGTCTTCACCTTTTGGAGAAAAAAGAATATTATTATCTTTAATCTCAACATTTACATTTGCTTTAGTATCAAGTTCTTTTGCTAAATTTCCTTTTTTAAATTTAAGCAAATTTCCTTCTAATTTTACTTCTACTCCTGCTGGAATAGCAATCGGTTGTTTACCTATACGAGACATATTTTTCCTTTTTATTTGTCTAGGATATTTCTACTTTTTTAAAAGAATGGATACCCAATGCCATAAAAAGCAGATTTTTTACCAAATGGTACATAAAATTTCGCCGCCAACACCTGCTTTATAAGCTTCGTCATTAGCTAAAACGCCATGACTTGTGCTAACTACGATAGTACCATAACCATTTTTAAAACGCTTGATTTCATCTTTACCTTTATAAACACGACGACCAGGCTTAGAAATTCTTTTAAGCTCATTGATAACACTCTTACCTTTTTCATCGTATTTTAAAACTACATTGATAAATTTCTTTTTATCTTCTTCAATAACATTAAAACTCTCAATATAGCCCTTAGCTTGAAAAATTCCAACTAAAGCTTCTACAACTTTAGAATGTAAAAGCTTGGTTGTTTCAAGCTTTCTCATTCCTGCATTTCTGATACGAGTGAGTGAATCTGAAATAATATCATTTATCATATTTTATCCTTACCAACTTGCTTTCTTAAGACCTGGAATCAAACCTTCGTTACCCATTTTTCTTAAGCAAACTCTGCAAATTCCAAAATCTCTATAAACCGAATGCGGACGCCCACAAATTTGGCATCTTGTATAAGCTCTAACTTTAAATTTAGGCTTGCGTGCCGCTTTTGCAATCATTGATTTTTTAGCCATCTTACTTTCCTTTTGTAAATGGCACACCGATAAGTTCTAATAACTTTTGTGCCTGTTTGTCATTTTGTGCTGTTGTAACTATAGAAATGTTCATACCATGAGTTCTTAAAATTTTATCATACTCCACTTCTGGGAACATCAACTGCTCATCAAGACCGAAATTATAGTTTCCGCGTCCATCAAAACCATCTCTACTTAAACCTCTAAAGTCTTTCACCCTTGGTAAAGCGATAGAAATCAATTTATCAAGAAAAGCATACATATTTTCTTTTCTTAAAGTTACCATTACACCCACAGGAAAACCTTCGCGAACTTTAAATCCTGCAACTGATTTTTTAGCTTTAGTAATCACAGCCTTTTGTCCTGCAATTAAAGAAATAGTATCTGCAACATTTTGCAATACTTTTTGATCTTTAGCCAACTCACCAGCACCTACGCTGATAACTACTTTTTCGATCACAGGGATAAGCATAGGATTTTTAATATCAAATTCTTTAACCAATGCAGGTTTAATGCTTTGATTGTATTTTTCTTTTAATCTCATCATCGCTTACTCCTGAACTTTTGCCACATTGGAAATATCCATTGGCATTTCTTTATTGATAAAACCACCATTTGGGTTTTTCTCACTCGGCTTAATAGCTTTTTTAGCGATTTTACATCCTTCAACTACCACTTTAAGTGTTTTTGGATATACCGCTAAAACTTTACCTGTTTTACCTTTATCATCGCCTGTGATAACCTTAACGCTATCACCTTTTTTGATTTTTAATTTAACCGCCATTATAATACCTCCGGTGCTAGTGAAACGATTTTCATAAAGCCACCATATCTAACTTCTCTGCCCACTGGCCCAAAGATACGAGTTCCGATAGGCTCTCTTTTGTTGTCAAGAATAACTGCAGCATTTTCATCAAAACGAATCAAAGAACCATTATCTCTATGAATTTCTTTTTTAGTTCTAACGATAACCGCTTTTACCACTTGACCTTTTTTAACTTTTCCATTTGGTAAAGCTTTTTTAACAGATGCAACGATTACATCACCTACGGTAGCGTATCTTCTTTTGCTACCCCCTAAAACCTTGATACACATTAATTCTTTTGCACCGCTATTATCAGCAACTGCAAGTCTTGTAAAACTTTGAATCATTACTCAACTCCTGTAGCTAATACAGATTTTAAGCGAAATGATTTTCTTTTTGAAAGTGGTCTGCATTCTACTGCAACAACAGTATCACCAACTTTAACTTCATTTCTCTCATCATGAATTAGATATTTTTTAAAGCGTTTAACAATTTTTCTATATCTTGGATGAACCACTTTTCTTTCAACCAAAACACTTGCGGTTTTTTCACCAGCGATTTTAACAACAACGCCTTGAATTTCTCTTTTAAATGCCATTTTCTATCCTTATCTTAAAGCGTTAATTGCTGTATTTATTCTAGCAATGTCTTTTTTTACTTGGCTAATCTCTTTTGGATTAGTAAGTTGCATTGTTTTTAGCTTTTGTTTTAAAGTGAATAAAAGCACCTTTTTTTCTTTTAGCATTGTTGCAAGCTCAGCTGCTGTTTTATCTTTAATCTCAGTATATTTCATTTTGGCTCTCTCTTGTAACAAACTTAGTTTTAAATGGAAGTTTATGCATAGCTAAAGTCAATGCTTCTCTTGCCATTTCTTCGCTTACTCCTGCCATTTCATAAATGATACGGCCTGGCTTGATATTCATTACCCATTCTTCAACAGCACCTTTACCTTTACCCATACGAGTTTCTAAAGGTTTTTTTGTCAAAGGCTTATCTGGGAAAACTCTAATCCAAGTTTTTCCTTGTCTTTTAACAAAACGAGTTAAAGCGATACGCGCTGCTTCGATTTGGCGTGAGTTAATGCGTCCTGCTTCAGTTGCTTTTAATGCAAATTCACCAAAAGTAAATTCTGTTCCACGATTAGCATAACCTCTGTTACGCCCTTTCATCATTTTGCGATATTTAGTTCTTTTTGGCATTAACATGATTATTTACCCCTTCTTGTGCGTCTTGGCTTTTTAGCTGGAGCACTTTCTTCAGTTTTTTCAGGTTGCATACCTTTGTGTAATACCTCACCTTTAAAGATCCATACTTTAACCCCTATGTTTCCATAAGTAGTTCTAGCTTCTGCAAAACCATAATCAATTTTTGCTCTTAAAGTATGAAGTGGAACGCGTCCTTCAAGATACCATTCTGTTCTTGCCATTTCAGCACCACCTAAACGACCAGAAACTGAAACTTTAATCCCTTTAGCACCTGCTTTTTGCGCACCTTGAATTACTTTTTTCATTGCTCTTCTAAAAGCAATTCTTTTTTCAAGTTGAGTTGCAACACTTTCAGCAGCAAGTTGAGCTGAAGCTCCTGCTTTTCTTTCTTCTTTGATATTGATATTTACATCTTTACCGATTAAATCTTGCAATTCTTTTCTTAAATTATCAACATCACTACCTTTTTTACCGATGATGATACCTGGTCTTGCAGCAACTACAGTAACGCGAAGTTTTTTAGCAGTTCTTTCTACTAAAATTTGACTGATTCCTGCGTAATAAAGTTTTCTTTTTAAGAAAGCTCTGATTTTGTAATCTTCACCGATATTTTCTACTAAATTTGCTTTAGTCGGAAACCATCTTGATTCCCAGTTTCTATTGATTCCTAGTCTTAGACCAATTGGATTAACTTTTTGTCCCATTAGCTTTCCTTTTTCGCTGTTGCTTTTTTAGTGCTTGTTGTTTTTTTAGCTGGAGCTTTTGTTGTAGTAGTTTTTTTAGCTGCTGGAGCTTTTTTAGCTACTGTTTTTTTCTCTTCAGCTTTCACTTCTGCTTTTGCCACTTCTACTAAAATATGTGAAGTTGGTTTTCTAATACGACTTGCACTTCCTCTAGCTCTTGGTCTAAATCTTTTTAATACCGCAGCTGCATCCACACGACAACTTTTTACAATCACTTCGTTTGCTTCAAAGCCACCATTTGCTACTGCACTTGAAATTGCATTTGCGATGTATTTTGCACCTTTATTTGGCATAAATTTTAAACTAGCCATAGCTAATTCTGCATTCATCCCCTGAACTTCTCTAGCAATCAATCTTGCTTTAGTTGGAGATAATCTTATGAATTTAATTAATGCTTTACTCATATCTTATCCCTTACTTACCAATTTTCTTTTGCACAGAGCCTTTATGCCCTTTGAATGTGCGTGTTGGAGCAAATTCACCAAGTTTATAACCGATGTGATTTTCAGTAATATAAACCGGAATGAAGCTTTTACCATTATGAACATTAAATGTAAGTCCTATCATATCAGGAGTAATTGTGCTTCTTCTTGACCAAGTTTTAATTGGTTTATTATCATTAGCCTTTTTAGCAGCGATGACTTTTTTCATTACATGATCATCAACAAAAGGACCTTTTTTTAGTGATCTAGCCATCTTACTTTCCTTTTCTTCTTGAAATTATTAGCTTATCGCTAGCTTTTTTACGACGAGTTTTCGCACCTTTAGTTGGTTTACCCCATGGAGTTACTGGATGACGGCCTGAATTTTTCTTACCTTCACCCCCACCGTGCGGGTGATCTACTGGGTTCATAGCAGAACCACGAGTTTGTGGACGGATACCTCTATGGCGATTTCTACCTGCTTTACCGATAGTTACGTTAGCCCATTCTTCATTTCCAACTTCGCCGATACTTGCCATACATTCAGCTAAAACTTGTCTCATTTCGCCACTTGCAAGTCTTAAAATAACATATTTTTCTTCTTTACCCATAAGTTGTGCATAAGCACCCGCAGAACGAATCATTTGACCGCCTTTACCTGGTTTTAACTCAACATTATGAACAATAGTACCCACAGGAATGTTTTTAAGTTTCATTGCATTACCTGGTTTAATATCAAGTCCGCTTTCAGCAGCTGCAACGATATCTCCAACGCTTAATCCACGAGGTTGAAGAATATATCTTTTTTCCCCATCTTTATAAGCAATCAAAGCAATTCTACAATTTCTATATGGATCATACTCGATTGCTTCTACTTTACCTTCTATACCGAATTTACGACGCTTAAAATCAATAATTCTGTAAAGTTTTTTAGCACCCGCTTCTTTATGACGACTTGTAATTCTTCCATAGCTGTTACGACCCGCGTGTGCTGGAAGTTTAACAAGTAGTGAGCGTACACTTGGTTTAGCTGTAATATCTTCAGAACTTAAACCTGTGATATATCTTCTACTTGGAGTATATGGTTTATAAGTTTTAATTGCCATCTTAAGCCTCCGTATTTTCTAAGCTAACACCTTCAGGTAGCTTAACATAGAATTTTTTGTAATCGTTTCTTTGACCTAAACGACCTCTAAAACGCTTAACTTTTCCATCCATTCTTAATGAATTGATGCTTTTTGGAGTTACACCAAAATACTCTTTTAAAACCGCTTTTAAGCCTGTTTTAGTCATCTTTGGTGAAGTTTGAATAACTACGACACCTTGCTCTTGCAAATTCAAACTTTTTTCTGTGTAAAGTATAGTCTTTATATCAGTAATATCTGCCATAATTATCCCTCTTTTGTAATAGATTCTAACGCTGATTTTTCTATGATAACAGCATTAAATACAGATACTAAATAAGCATTTACTTCAGTTACATCAACTACATAGCAATTTGCTAAATTTCTGTAAGCTAAAAGTGTTTTTTCATCTAGTAAATCTTTAACGATTAAAGCATCTTTGACGCCAAGTTTTTTAATCACAGCGTTTGCATCTTTTGTTTTACCACTTTCAATAGCCAAAGAATCAGCAGTAAATAACGCACCTTTAGCTGCTTTATCTGCTAAAGCTCTTTCAAGCGCCAATCTCTTTTGTTTTTTATTTACTTTTTGGAAGTAGTTTCTTTCATTTGTTGGACCAAAAGCAACCGCACCGCCTACCCAAACGTTAGTTCTTGTTGAACCCGCTCTAGCACCGCCACGACCTTTTTGTCTCCAAGGTTTTTTACCACCACCACTTACATCACTTCTACCTTTAGTATGAGCTGTATTTGCTCTTAAACTTGCAAGGTAAGATTTTACATATAAGTAAAGATTGTGTGGATTTACTTCCGCATATTTTGAAGGTAAATCAAGTTCACCTGCTTTTTCTAATTTATCATTTAAAACAACTACTTTACTCATTTTGCAATCCTTATTTTACCCATAGCACCATTATAACCTGGTACTGCACCCTTAACTACTAAAATTTTGTTTTCAGCATCATAAGATACAACTTCGTTTTTAACGGTTACTTTAGTATTTCCATAATGTCCTGCCATTTTCATACCTGGTTGAACACGACCTGGCCATTCTCTATTACCAATAGATCCGTGGCGTCTATGAAATCTCGAACCATGACTTGCTGGACCCCCTGCGAAGTTATGTCTTTTCATAACACCGCTATAACCTCTACCTTTAGTGTTAAAGCTTACTTTTAAAATTTTTGCTTCATTTAATGGAGTTTCATCTAAATCTCCTGCTTCAGTATTTGCTACTTCTAAAGTCGCAAATCTATTGTATTCTGCAGAAAGATTATACTTTTTTTGTTGTCCTGCGACACATTTATTACTTGCTTTACCTTTTGGATATGCTACTAAAGCCTTTCCGCCTTCAACTTCACATACTTTTGCATTTACAACTCTTAGTAAAGTTACAGCGATACTTGGATTAGTAATTGTTCTGCTCATTCCGATTTTTTCTACAATATATTCCATATCTTATCCTTACTTACCCATAGCTCTTACTTCAACGCTTACTTCTGGCGCTAAATCAAGCTTAGTTAAAGAATCAACTGTATCTGGAGTCGCTGCTACTATATCTAGCATACGCGCGTGAATTCTTATTTCAAACTGCTCACGAGAATCTTTGTTAATGTGTGGAGATTTTAAAACTGTATAGCGTTTGATTTTAGTAGGCATTGGTATCGGACCTCTGATATCCGCACCTGTTCTTTTAACAGCTTCTACGATTGCTGCAACTGTTCTGTCTAGTACTCGATGGTCATAAGCTTTTAGCTTAAGCCTAATTCTTTCCATAATATTTCCTTTAAAAAGAACTCGTTAGTTAAAAACTAACCAATTTATAAAAATTGAAATGAGAGTATATAAAATCTTGTTTTCAAAGTCAAGGAATTTGATGAAATTTTTCTATTATTTTCCTTTTAAAAAGGATAAAAATAGAATTTTTAGAATTTAAAAATTATCATTATTTTTTAAATTTTTGTATATAATGGTCAATATCTTATTTCATTAAATTTTAAAAAATCTCTTAATTTTTCATATTCGCCATTTTCTAAATAACGATGTTTTCCTGCCTTTAACATACCAAGATCTAAAGCCCCAAAAGCAACACGCTTAAGATCCATGACTTCAAGATCAAAATGTCCAAAAAAGCGTCTAAGCTCTCTATTTTTACCTTCATTTATAACCACTCTAAGCTTAGTATAGCCTCCACTTGATCCAAAAATTTCAAAGTCTATAAAAGGAGCAAAACTCATAGAGGTAATTTTAGTTTTTGCATGTGCGCCTTTTTTTTCATTTTTAATCTCAAGTCCATTTTGCATGGCTTCGATGACTTGTTTGCTCACCATGCCTTTAACTTTAAGGTAGTATTCTCTTTCTAAATCGCTATGCATTAAAGCATCGGCAATCACAGGAGAATCTGTAAGCAAAAGTAAGCCTTCACTTGCATAATCCAGCCTACCTACGCTAAGCCAAGTGCTAAATTGTCTTGGCAAGGTATCGTATATAGTTTTTCTTCCACGATCGTCTTTTTTACTGACAATTTCACCTTTTTGTTTATGGTAGATTATCACGCTAAATTGTGTTCTTTTTTGTACTCTTTTACCTTTAACAAAGACTTTATCATCAAATTTAACCTCATCACTTAAAAGGGCAATTTTGTTGTTTATTTTTACTAAGCCTTGTTTGATAAGTTCATCAGCTTCACGGCGTGAATAGCGGGTGTTATGGGATATAAATTTATTAATTCTCATTTGATCTTCCTTAAAAAGGGCGTTTTTGCCCTTTTTTTACATTACAAAAATAGTTGGAACTATGGTTGGGTATTTTTTAATCTTTCTAAAGATATGCTTTCTTAAGACTTGGCGGATTTGATTTTCTAAAAATCTTGGATCATTGAGTACTTCATCTTTAACATTGATGAAAAATTGTCCTAAAACTTCAGCCATATCTTTGCTAAAAGCATGATCGTGTTTGTCGGCTACTAGACCATAGCTAAATACTCTTGGTTTGTTGATCAGTGTTTTTGTAGCTTTGTCAATTTGTGCGATAATAACTACTATACCACTATCTGCAAGTTTTTGACGATCTATAACTACATCATCGGCGATTTGTTTGTTGATTTGATTATCTACAAAAACTTTACCTGTTTTTACGGTTTTTATGCGTTTGACATATTTTTGGCAAAGTTCTACTTGATCGCCATCACTCATAAGATAGATATTTCTTTCAGGAATACCACATTTCATCGCTGTTTCTTTATGTTTGGTGATGTGATTGTATTCTCCATGAACCGGTAAGAAAAATTTAGGTTTAGTAAGAGTTAGCATAAGCTTTTGTTCTTCTATGCTAGCGTGTCCGCTTACATGAATTTCGCTAAATTCTTGATACGCTACTTTAGCTCCTGCTTTTAAAAGATAATCAAGCACCGCAGAAACACTTGCTTCATTTCCTGGTATAGCTTTAGCTGAAATGATCACTTGATCTGTAGGTTTGATTTTTATAAATTTATGCTCATCTGTTGCCATTCTATAAAGCGCACTCATAGTTTCGCCTTGACTTCCTGTAGTTACGATAAGCACTTCATTGTCTTTATATTTGCTTACTTCATCAGCATCGATGAAAATTTTTCTATCAAGTTTGATGTAGCCTAATTCCATAGTAGTATAAAGATTTCTTTCCATAGAACGGCCGATAACACAAACTTTTCTGCCGTATTTTAAACCATAAGTGATAGCTTGATAAACACGGTGGATATTAGAGCTAAAAGTACTCATGATCACCCTACCCTTAGTACGCGCAAAAATTTGATCAAAAGTTGGTCCTACAGAGCTTTCACTTTTTGTATAACCTTCTTTATAAGAATTTGTACTATCACTTAAAAGACATAAAACTCCTTCTTCTCCATAATACGCTAAACGTCCTAAGTCTGTTGGATAGCCATCAATTGGAGTTTGATCGATTTTAAAATCACCTGTGTGGATAATCGTTCCTGCTTTTGTTTTGATCGCAAGTGCTGAAGCATCAATGATAGAATGCGTGATGTGGATCCACTCTATATCAAATTCGCCTATTTCATAAACTTTGCGTTTTTCTACAGGACGAAACCATTTGCGTTCTGCTTTTAAGCCATGTTCTTCAAATTTGTTTGAAATCATTCCTAAAGCTAAAGGTGTAGCGTAGATAGGAAATTGGAATTCTTTAAAGAAATAAGGCACCGCACCGATATGATCTTCGTGTGCATGAGTGATCACTATACCACGAATTTTATCTTTAATTTTTCTTACATAGTCAAAATCAGGGATGATAATATCTACCCCATGCATAGTTCCATCAGGAAAACTCATACCTATATCTACTATAATTGCGTCTTTATTGGTTTCAAAAACACTGATATTTCCACCAATTTCTCCTAAGCCCCCTAAAGGAGTGATGCGGATTTTATGTTCGCTAGAATTATTATATTTTAAAGGGTGCAAGCGGTTTTCATGTGAAACACGGTTGGCTTCTATACATTCTGCAAGAGCGATTTGCCAATCTTCATTGCCTGTGAGTTTTGAAGGAAGATTGCGATTTTTTTTCTTTTTTTTCTCAGTTTTATTTTCTGAGTTTTCAGAATTTTCCTTGTTAGAATTTTGATCGATTTTTGGAGTATCATTTTCATTTTGCAAAGAATCGGCTAATTTTTTTCTACGATTTTTATATTTATAGCGTTTATTGTTTTTTGAATTTGAGTTCGGATTTTGTTCGTTTTTATTTATCTCTTTGTTTTCGTCCATATTCATCCTTTAATTTGTCATAAATTTTAAGGTATGAATCAACGCAAATTTCATGTGGTCTGATGTTTTCTTTTAAGCCAAGAGTGCTTAAAACTTCTAAAACTTTTGCTTTATATGTTTTTAAATTTCCTAAGAGTTGTTTTCTAGGAGCTTTAAAACAGTCTTTTAGAAAATTTTTGAAATTTTCTATTTCGCAAAGTTCATCAAAATCCTTAGTTTTAATCAAACTCATCACCGCTGACATAACTTTTGGCGGCGGATTAAAACATTGTGGATCAACATCAAAAAGTATTTTTCTTTCGCAAATCATTGCACTTAAAACACCTAAGGAAGAAAATTCACTATTTCCTTCTTTAGCACAGAATTTTTCAGCCATTTCTCTTTGCACCATTACAATAAGCCCTAGACAATTTTTATCTTCTAAAGCTTTTAATATAATGTGACTTGCAACATAATAAGGCAAATTTGCAACCAAAAAATATGGTTTTTCATCAAGGCTAGGATTAAAAGCTTCGCTTGCGTCTTGATGGATCAAGTTAAATTTTCCACATTCAAGTTCTTTTTGAAATTTCTTTTTTAAAATAGGTATGAGATCATTATCGATTTCATAAGCTTTTACTTGAGAAATTTTTAAAAGTTCTTGCGTTAAATCACCTAAGCCAGGCCCAATCTCAATGATATTGTTTATCTCTTTGGGTATGGCTTGGATGATTTTTGCTAATACGCTTTTATCGATTAAAAAATTTTGTCCGTATTGTTTTTTTGCTTTAACCATAAGAAATAATTTTATCTAAAAATTCTTAATTAAGTCTTTTTAGGTAGAATTATTTTTTGTAAAATTTCATAAGGAACAAAATGATTGTTTGTGCGGGTGGAAATGAAAATTTTTCTTTTGCAAAAGCTATAGGTATAGGTTTGGTTGAATCAGCTTTTCATTTGAGTCAACTTTGCTTCAAAGAAAAACCATCAAAACTTATATTTATAGGAACTTGCGGGCTTTACGATAAGGGTAAAATTTTAGAAATTTACAAAAGTTCACACGCTTTTAATGTAGAATTTTCTAAAATTTCACATGCTTTTTATACTCCTGCAAAATATGAAATTTGCTTAGAAAAAGAAAATGTTTCTCGTGAAACAATCAAAATCAATTCTTCAAATTATATTTGTCAAAATTCAAAAGCAGCAAAAGAATTTTCAAAATTAGGTTTTTTTGCAGAAAATATGGAAGCCTTTTCTGTTTTGAGCGTAGCTAAAAATTTAAATATTGATGCAGAGTGTATTTTGTGTGCAACAAATTTTTGCAATGAAAACGCTCACGAAGATTTTATAAAAAATCATCAAAAGGCAAAAGAAAAATTAGAAGAATACTTAAAAAAATATCATTATATTTAAAAATTCAAAAAGGAAAATAATTTTGAAAGAGCTTGTTAATATTTTAGATTTTTTACCTGAAGAATTAGGAGAAAAAATCAAACCGATGTTTCGCGTGAAACAAATTTATCAATGGATTTATCAAAAATACGCCAATAATTTTTCCGATATGTCAAGTTTACCAAAAGATCTACGTTTAGAACTTGCGCAAAATTTCCATTTTTCTCCTGTAAAATGTGTTAAAAATGAGCAAAGTAAAGATGGAAGTATAAAATATCTTTTTGAACTTATCGATGGTTTAAGGGTAGAAAGCGTACTTTTGCCTATGAAAGAAGAAAAAATAGATGCAGAAGGCAAAAGAATTTCTCATGCAAGATACACTATCTGTGTTTCTTCTCAAGTGGGTTGTAAAAGTGGATGTAGTTTTTGTCTTACTGCCAAGGGTGGTTTGAAAAGAAATTTAAGTGCAGGGGAGATAGTCGGACAAATTTTATGGATCAAAAAACAAAACAATATCCCTTATGAACGCCGTGTGAATATAGTATATATGGGTATGGGCGAGCCTTTGGATAATCTTAAAAATGTTTCTAAAGCGGTAAAAATTTTAGCGCAAAATGATGGACTTGCCATAAGTCCTCGCCGTCAAACCATCAGCACTAGCGGTTTAGCAAAACAAATCAAAGAATTAGGTCAAATGAATTTAGGTGTTTTACTTGCTATATCATTGCATGCGGTTAATGATGAGCTTCGAACTGAGCTTATGCCTATCAATAAGGCTTATAATATCGCTGCGATTATGGATGCGGTGCGTGAATTTCCTATAGATCAAAGAAAAAGAGTGATGTTTGAATATCTTTTAATTGATGGTATCAATGATAAGCTTGAACACGCTAAAGAATTAGTCAAGCTTTTAAATGGTATTAAAGCTAAAGTGAATTTAATACTCTTTAATCCACATGAAGGAAGTTTATATAAACGCCCTAGTTTAGAAAATGCGATTAAATTCCAAGATTTACTCAGTAATAAAGGTGTAACTTGCACTATAAGAGAAAGTAAAGGGCTTGATATCTCAGCTGCTTGTGGACAGCTTAAAGAAAGGGCAAAAGAACAATGACAATGCTAGATATTTTTGAAATCATTTTTATAACAGCTGTTGTAATTATAGGTTTTGGTGGAATTGTTTTTGTAGTAACAAAAGAAAAAAAATAATTATTACATTTAATGGTGTCAAGGGGGAGACTTGAACTCCCGACCTCCGGCTTATGAGACCAGCGCTCTAACCAGCTGAGCTACCCTGACTAAAAATAAAAATATAATTATACTACTTTTTACTAAAAATTTTCTGATTTTTTTAAAAAATAATTTTATTTTCAATATTTAAAAAATTTCTTTATTTTTAAAGCTTTTATAGATATAATGAACGCTTTATTTCATAGACAGGTGTCCGAGCGGTTGAAGGAGCACGCCTGGAACGCGTGTAAAGTGCAAGCTTTCGAGGGTTCGAATCCCTTCCTGTCTGCCATCAAATAAACTTTAAGGCAAACTAAGTTATAATACAAACTTCATTTGGGGCATTAGCTCAGCTGGGAGAGCACAACGCTGGCAGCGTTGGGGTCAGCGGTTCGAACCCGCTATGCTCCACCATATGGTTCCGTAGCTCAGCTGGTAGAGCACTACCTTGACATGGTAGTGGCCGTTGGTTCAAGTCCAATCGGAGCCACCATCACCCTTCCTTATACAAAGGATTATCATGCAAAACACTATCATACAAAAAGCCGTCCATAAAGATTTAAATTCTATACTTGAAATCACAAAAGATGCTTTAAGTGCTATGAAAGCTATGAATTTTCACCAATGGGATGAGAATTATCCCAATGAAATAGTTTTTCAAGAAGATATACAAGCACAAGAACTTTATGTGTTTAAAGAAAATGATGAAATTTTAGGCTTTATCTGTATCAATGAAAAATTTGAACCTGAATTTTACAAACAAGTTATTTTTAACAAAAATTATGATGATAAAGCCTTTTATCTACACCGTTTAGCCGTCAAACAAAATGCAAAAGGCAAAGGCGTAGCACAAAAACTTTTAAATTTTTGCGAAAATTTTGCCTTGGAAAATCACAAGGCAAGTTTAAGAGCAGATACTCATAGTAAAAATTTTCCTATGAATTCGCTTTTTAAAAAGCTTGATTTTAATTTTTGTGGAAACTTTGACATACCTAATTACCAAGATCCTTTTTTAGCTTATGAAAAAATTCTAAACCAAAAAGCTTTTTGAGTTTTTTTCATAGGCTTTGATTTGTGCTTCATGTTTTAAAGTCAAAGCTATATTATCAAGTCCTTCCAAAAGACAAATTCTGTGAAAATCATCTAAATCAAAAGAAAAAATCCTATCTTTAAAAAATACTCTTTTTTCCAACAAAGAAATTTCTATATTTTTATCTTGGGATTTTTTTAACTCATCAACTATTCCCACAACCTCATCTTTAGCAAGTTCTATGGTAAGCAAACCATTTCCTAAGGCATTGTTTTTAAAAATATCCGCAAAAGAAGGTGCGATAATAGCTCTAATACCATAATCAACCAAAGCCCAAGGCGCATGCTCTCTTGAAGAGCCACTACCAAAATTTTCAAAACTTACCAAAATAGAGCTATTTTGATATTCTTCTTTGTTAAGATTAAAATCCATATTTAAAACACTTTCTTTATCATCTAAATAACGCAAATCATGAAACAAATGCTTGCCAAAACCTTGCTTAGACACTGCAAGTAAAAATTGCTTAGGTATAATTTGATCTGTGTCTATATTGGCATATTCTAAAGGACAAGCTATACCTTTATGTATAATAAATTTTTGCATATTAAACTCCTAAATACTTTCTATTATCACAAATAACACCTTCTATGGCACAAGCTGCCGCACTTGCAGGACTCATCAAATGAGTGATAGAACCTTTACCTTGTCTGCCTACAAAGTTACGATTTGAAGTTGAAGCAACTCTTTGACCTGAATTTGCTTTGTCATCATTCATACCAAGACACATAGAACACCCTGCATATCTCCACTCACACCCTGCCTCAATAAAAATCTTATCAAGTCCTAAATTTTCAGCTTCTTTTCTTACTTGCATTGAACCAGGCACAATTAAAGCTTTAACATTTTTATGAATTTTGCGCCCTTTTAAGATATCAGCGGCTATTTTAAGATCTTCTAAACGCCCATTTGTGCAAGATCCTATAAATACAATGTCGATTTTTACCCCTTCTATAACTTGATCTTGCTCTAAATTTACATAAGATAAAGCATCAAGCAAAGATTTTTGCTCACTTTGATTTTTAAAATCACTTATTTTTGGAATTTTTTCATCTATACCAATCACTTGCGAAGGATTTGTTCCATAGCTAATTTGTGGTTTTATCTTGCTTGCATCCAAAGTAATACTCTCATCATATTTTGCTCCTTCATCACTTCTTAAACTCTTCCAATACTCACAATACTTTTGAAATTCTTCTCCTTTAGGTGCAAATTCCTTTCCCTTAATATACTCAAAAGTGATCTCATCAGGAGCTATCATACCTACTTTCGCTCCAAATTCTATAGCCATATTACAAAGAGTCATTCTAGCTTCCATACTTAAATTTCTTATAAGTTCTCCGCAAAATTCTATAGCATAGCCTGTGCCTTTTGCCGTGCCGTATTGTGCGATCAAATACAAAATCAAATCCTTAGCATAAACGCCTTTTTGAAACTGCCCTTTACATTCGATTTTCATAGTTTTAAGTTTGGCTTGTTTTAAAGTTTGCGTTGCCATGACATGCTCTACTTCACTCGTGCCTATACCAAAGGCTAAAGCTCCAAAAGCCCCATGTGTTGCCGTATGAGAATCCCCACAAACTAAAGTAACCCCAGGTAAAGTAAAGCCAAGCTCAGGACCTACTATATGAACTATGCCTTGATTTTTATCTCCAAGTCCTAAAAGCCTTACTCCAAATTCCTTAGTATTTTGCATCAAAGTTGTAATTTGCTCTTTTGCCATATCAGAACAAGCATTTAAATCCATACTTTTAGTTGAAACATCATGATCTATAGTAGCCAAAGTTAAATCCGCTCTTGCCATTCTACGCTTAGCCATTTTAAGCCCTGAAAATGCTTGAGGGCTTGTTACTTCATGGATTAAATGTCTATCGATATAAAGTATAGGAAGTTCGTTTTTGCCTTCATAAACCACATGAGCATCAAAGACTTTCTCATATAAAGTTTTAGCCATTGTTATTCTCCTTTAAAATTTCTAAAATACAATCCCCCATTTCATCGGTATTTAAATACGACTTAGCATTTAAATCCTTAGTCATTTTTCCTTGTGCCAATGCCAAAGATATAGCATTTTCTATATCCTGTGCGGCTTGTTCTTCTTTGAAACTATACTTTAACATCAAAGCCGCACTTAAAATTTGAGCTATGGGATTGGCTATATTTAAATGAGCTATATCAGGCGCACTTCCACCTGCTGGCTCATAAAGTCCAAAACCTTTATCATTCAAACTTGCTGAACTTAACAAACCCAAAGATCCATTAATGGCAGCTAACTCATCACTCAAAATATCACCAAAAAGATTTGAACAAAGCATAACATCAAAAATGCTAGGATTTTTTACAATCTGCATCGCAGCATTATCCACATACATGTACTCTAAGTTTATATCTTGATAATCTTTTGCAACATTTGCAACCACTTCTCGCCACAAAATAGAACTTGCTAAAACATTCGCCTTGTCGATTAAATGCACTTTTTTCTTTCTTATTCTTGCACTTTCAAAAGCGATATGAGCTATCCTTTCTATCTCTTTTTTAGTGTAAATTTCAGTATCATACGCACTTTCTTTGCCTAAATCTTGCTTACCAAAATAAATCCCACCTGTAAGCTCTCTAACACATAAAATATCCACTCCTTTTTGGATAATCTCATTTTTTAAAGGTGAAGCATGAGTTAAACTTTCATAAATTTTACAAGGACGCAAATTTGCAAACAAATTAAAATGCTTTCTTAAAGGCAAAAGCGAGGCTCTTTCAGGTCTTTGATCTATGGGTAAATTATCCCACTTAGGCCCACCCACAGAACCAAATAAAATCGCATCACTTTGCTCACAAAGCTTTAAAGTTTCATCACTTAAAGCCACTCCATAAGCATCTATACTTGCACCGCCTATTTTAGCTTCATTAAATTCAAAACTAAAATTGTATTTTTGTGCGATAAAAGTTAAAATTTTTAAAGCCTCTTTCATCACCAAAGGCCCTATGCCATCTCCTGCTAAAATAGCTACTTTATAAGTTTTCATGCCATTTTCCTTTCTTCTACTTTTAAAGAGCGATAAATCGCATTGTAAGCACTCACAAAAGCTTGTGCTGAAGCTTCTATAACATCTGTTGAAAGTCCTTTTCCATGGAATTTTCTCCCTTTAAATTCCAAATCCACATCCACTTGTCCTTGAGCATCTACCCCTGAACTTTTTGCATTGATACTATAAGCTTTTAACACAGGCTTTAAATTCGTTATCCTAGCAATGCAGTTAAAAACTGCTTCAACAGGACCATTTCCTGTGCAAGCTTCAGTTTTTAACTCTTCTTTGATACGCATACAAACACAAGCGGTTGGGATATTGCCACTAATCACGCTTAATTTTTCAAGTATAAATTCATTTTCTTCTTCATTCTCATAGCTTAAAAACATCAACGCTTCCAAATCATAATCATACACTTGACCCTTTTTATCCGCAAGGCGTAAAAAACGCTCATAAACATCATCTAAATTATAAGTATTTTCATCATAGCCTAAATTTTCAAGGCAAGTTTTTATCATAGCTCTTCCGCTTCTTGCTGTCATTAGCATACGATTTTCATGAATTCCTATGGCACTAGGGCTTATGATCTCGTAAGTTTGCCTATTTTTAAGCACTCCATCTTGATGAATGCCTGAACTATGAGAAAACGCATTGCTACCCACTATAGCTTTATGCGAAGGTATGCTTTCATTAGTGATAGCTGAAACTAATTTTGAAGTTTTAGAGATATTTTCACATTTAATATCAGTATAAAAACCTTTTAAATAATCTTTTCTAGTTTTTATCGCCATAACCACTTCTTCTAAAGCACAATTGCCCGCCCTTTCGCCAAGTCCATTTATAGTGCACTCTATCTGTCTTGCACCTTGTAAAATAGCACTTAAGCTATTGCCCGTTGCCATACCTAAGTCATTGTGACAATGCACAGAAATGATAGCCTTGTCTATATTTGGCACTTTGTTAAATAAAATTTTGATGATATTAGCAAATTCACTTGGTAAGGTATAGCCCACAGTATCTGGGATATTTATAGTTTTAGCGCCTGCTTTTATCGCATTTTCTACCATAAAACAAAGATTATCTATAGGAGTTCTTCCTGCATCTTCGCATGAAAATTCTACATCATCAGTATAAGATCTTGCTCTTATAATCGCTCTTTTTGCCATAGACAAAATTTCATCAAAATCTTTTTTTAATTTATCTTGTATATGCAAAGTTGAAGTGGCTATAAAAGTATGAATTCTAAAATGCTTTGCCACTTTTAAAGCTTCATAAGCCATATCTATATCTTTATCCAATGCCCTAGAAAGTGCACAAATGGTTGAGTTTTTAACCTTAGAAGCGATCTTTTGCACCGCTTTAAAATCCCCTTGTGAAGATACCGGAAAACCTGCTTCTATAACATCTACGCCTAAATTTTCAAGCGCTAAAGCGATTTGTAATTTTTGATTGATACCTAAAGAACTGCCTAAAGCTTGTTCTCCATCACGCAAAGTGGTATCAAAGATTATGATTTTATTATCTTTCATGATTTAATCCTTTAAAACCAAACAGACTAAATGAATTAAAAAATTCAAAAACTTAACAACAATGATAAAAAATTAAAAATGTAAAAAATGATTAAAAATAAAATTGAGTTTTAGAGTGAGAGTTGCAGTAGCAGATTAAAAGTATTGTCTTTACTTTTTTGTTGGACTGAATTTGAAATTTCAAAAATTTGTTTCATCTTTTCCTCCTTTGTTTCAAATCAATCCTTAATGTATCATATTTTTAGTAAATGTGTTTGTAAAATTCTTAAATTAAGAAAATTATTGATATAATTGTAATTTTAAGTAACAAAAAGGAAGTTGATGTTAAAAGAACTCTTAGAGATTAAAAAAGAAATGGAACCTGTTATCCACGAAGCCAATGTGAAATTAAATGTCCTAGCTCGTGAAGTCATAGTCCGAAAAAAAGAATACGAAATTTATGGGCCTATGGTAGATCGTGTTTATCTTGATAATGCCATTTATGTTAAAGTTATGTCAAGCGGACGCGATGTAAAAACAGACAATGTAGCTATAAAAAATGGTTTTTACATGGTTTTTGTCGCCCCTGAAAAAGAAAGTACAAAAGATATCAAAAACAAACTCAAAGTAGCTTATGAAGGACTTGATAACAAATTCATCGCTACACTTATACGCTCTTGCCAACGCTTTAAAGAGATCATAAACAAAACCCAAGCCACACTCGCTAAAGCTTCTAAAATGAATGTAGTAGTAAAAACAAATTTAGGCGAAGCAAGTGCTGCACTTAAATTTAACATCAATATAGAATACACCAAAGAAAACCAAAAACTCACTCGTGAAAATTCAAAATCTGCAGGAAGTTTCAGAGATACTAAAACTTATATCAATCTTGTAGTAGAAAAAAACACAGATTCTCAAATTTGTGAAAAACTACTTGATGATGTTGAAAAATACTTTATCGGTGGAGGTTGATCACTCACCGATAAATTTTATCCCCATAATCTTACGCAACTCATCCATCAAAGACATCACTTTTAAAATCTCATCATGTTTCATTGCATCGCATTCTATCTTGCCTTGTTCTAAGGCCTCAAAACAAGCTTTAAATTCATACTCAAAACCATTGATTTGATTTGGCACAGCTAAGCTTTTGATACATTTTCTATCTTGATTATAAAGCTCTATAAGAGTAGGATTGTTAATATTATCCACGCTTATATAACCTTTTGTCCCATTGATAGTTCCTTTGCGATCATTTATCATAGCCACACTCGAATTTAAAAAAGCAAAAGTTCCTTTACTAAACTCTAAAATCACCCCATTACTCTCATCTACACCGCTAGACATTTTTTTACAAGTTGCCATTATATTTTTAATCTCATCTTGTATAAAACTAAGGGCAAAATTTAAAGTATAAACTCCCACATCAAGCAAAGCCCCACCCCCAAGCTCTAAACTTTGTATGCGGTATATATCCTTAACATTATAAGCTAGATTTGCTTCTATACTTACTAACTCGCCTATAAAACCTTGCTCTATAAGTTCTTTAACCATGCTTATATAAGGCATATAACGCGTCCAAATGCCTTCAGCCAAAAGCAAATTTTTAGCCCTTGCTAATTCTATAAGCTCTTTAGCCTCTTTGTAATTTAATGTAAAAGACTTTTCACAAAGCACATTTTTAGCATTTTGAAGGCAAAGTTTTATGTGAGAGTAATGCAAAGAATGCGGGGTATTGATATAAACAAGATCGATATTTTCATCTTTTACAAGCTCTTCATAATTTGTATAAAATTTAGAAAAACCATAAGCACTAGCAAATTCCTTAGCATTACTCAAAGACCCCACCGCATAAGGAGTAAAACCGGCTTGTTTTAGCATGGGTGCGACTTTAGAAGCTATGGCTCCTGCACCTAAAAAAGCGACATTTCTCATTTTGCTACTTTTTACTTTGGCACTACCATATCGCTACGACATTCTATCACCGTATGCACATTTCCACGTGGGTTAAAATCCCCTACAACTTTAATCCATTTTGGTTTTAATTTATCTTTTAAAGTATTGTAAATTTCATTGATACTTGCTTCATGTGAAACATTTCTATACATAAAAGTATTGATATAAAGTTTTATCGCCTTAAGCTCAACCACAAATTTATCAGGCATATACTCAAGATAAATCGTTGCAAAGTCAGGATAACCCGAACGCGGACAACAACACATAAATTCAGGCAAAGTGATTTTAATGATATAGTCATTTTTCGCATCATTTGGCCAAATTTCCATATTTTCTACATCAAATTCTTTGATTTCTTTTTCACCATAACGCATAGATTTTCCTTAAATTTAAATTCAAGCAAAAATTATAACAAAATAAGTTTTTAAAACGATTATGATATAGATAAGAAAATGCAATTTTATTGCAACTCACCCCCTAGCAAGAGTGAGTTAGCAATAAATTGAAGGCAGTTCAAGCCTAAGCCTAGTATTACAAGACTACCAAGATAGGCTTGTAAAGCAAGGCTTGCTCCCTTTAAGGGAGCAAAAAACAATATTTTATAGAATGCTAAGCTTAAATTATTGTTTAAGCTGAATCAAGGTTTGAAGCATTTGATCACTAGTTGAAATGGTTTTAGAGTTTGCTTGATAACCCCTTTGGATAATGATAAGCTCTGTTAAAGAACGGCTTAAATCCACATTTGACATTTCAAGAGCTGAGGTTTTCATCTCACCACGACCACCTGTTCCAGCTTCTCCTACTACGATATCTCCACTATTTGCAGTAACTTTATAAAGGTTAGAACCTATTTCTTCAAGGCCTGAGTTGTTTGCTACTGAAGCCATTGCGATTTTTGCCACTGCAAAGGTTTTACCATTGGTAAATTCACCTAAGATATTTCCTTTTTCATCCACACGGATAGCATCAGGTTTTAAGTTACCCGAAGTGTAACCATCGGTTGCTTGCCCTGTTAGAGTTGAAGCAGAGTTTGAGCTTACAAGGCCGTCATTGCTTCCACTTGTTCCAAAGGAAAGTTTGATTTGTTGATTTGGCGCGGCACCATTGTTTGGTGAAAAGCTTATAGTTTTTGGTGTATAGCTAGCCAAAGATCCATCGTTGTTAAATCTTGCGCTACCCACGATGATGTTCGTAGGACCTTCGCCTGTAGTGTTGATCTCTGCAGGTTCTGGCACACGAATGATCATTTGCCATTCATTACCCCCATCTTGAGTGGTGCTTTGCTTAACAAACTGTACTTCTAAAGTATGTTTTGAACCTAAAGAATCATAAATTTCAAGTCCAGCTGAGAAAGAACTCATCTTAAGTTGTTCACTTTCTTTAATCGATCCACCTGTTACTAAAGGACCATCCCAAGCTTTAAAGATAGCTGTAAAAGCATCGTTTGTGCTTACTGTGCCTTCTTTGTTAGAATAAGCAGTGATATTAAAACTCATATTTTTTGGTGTTGTGTTTGCTGCTCCTGCATTATTACCCGTTGCTCCTGCCGGTATGCTTGAATCTTCTTTAGCATTTGAGATAGCAAAATGTCCTGTATCATTTACTACAACTTTTACAGCTTGGTTTACATCTCCAGTTGTGCTAAATTTACCATCTCCATCATAGTCTACCCCATATCTAGCATCTCTTTGTAAAAGCTCTCTTAAATCTTCTGTGGTTCTAAACTGTCTTGCAGTGGTCGTTAAAAGACTGCCATTAAGAGCATCTCTATAGTTTTTAGAAGCAGGATCAGTCAAAGTATCTCCTCCTGCGGCATCAAAACCAGGACCTCCATCAGGATTATACATAGGAGCTAAATCCACAGGATTTGAACTATAAATATATTTATGCGCAGTAATAACTTGAGCTCTTTCAGTTGTACCATTAACAGTATCACCATCTATCCAATTGGAATTCCCGTTTTTCTTTAAATTCTCTGCTGTAAATTTATCTGTACCATTATCGTAAGTCAATTTATGTAATTCGCCTGCTGTATTGGCTTGATTTACGGTTAAATCAATATTTTTCATATTGTCTGTAGTGCCATCAGCATTATCATTAACCAGTTCAAATCCTGTTCCATCAGACTTTTTAACCGCTTTTACTCCTGTTCCATCTCTAGTATCAGTTGGTGCAGTGAAAGTGTTGATATAAGCTATAGCATCATCAAGACTTTGTATGTCTTTGTTTTGAATATTAACTCCGTTTATAGTGATATCAAGAGTTACTTTATTATCTTTGTTACCCCAGAAAATCACACCATTTGGATCACCTTGATTGGCTTTATTATTTTCGTCAAAAGCAGTTCCTGTGGTATTGATAGTGTATTTCGCATCAGCGTATGAAACCCAAATTCCTTGACCATCTCTTAGATTTAGCCCTGTTCCACTAGCGTTAAAAAGTGATCCTGCATCCACACCTTTTTCAGTTACTTCTACTGAGTTTTTAGAAGTAGTATAAAACTGAGTGGTTCCTGTGTCGTTTTCATCTTCAGCTTTGTTGGTTTTAGTATTATAACCATGAACTGAGTCAAGTCCATATAAATTTGTGCTTGAAGTTCCTATATTTAAACCACTATTTAAGTTTGCTTTTATAGCTACTTCGGTTGATTTTGCTGCAGGGATATGCATACCTGGATCGATAAAAATGTTTTGTGGAGTTCTTGAACTATCTATAGTTTGATCATCCCAGTTGATATTCCATCCTTGAACTACAAAGCCTGAGTTATTTACAAAGTTACCATAAGCATCAAGTTTAAAGTCCCCACTTCTTGTAAGATAGTTTGTAAGACCGCCATCATCACTCACCATGAAAAAACCATCACCATTGATAGCCACATCCGTATTTTTATCTGTAGTTTGAACTGAACCTTGAGAGTGAATTCTTGTCGTAGAACTTACTGAAACGCCAAGACCGATTTGAAGTGGGTTTTGTCCGCCTCTTCCATCAGTTGGAGTTGTAGCGATTTTCACAGTTTGGCTAAACATAGTCCCAAAATCTGCACGAGAGTATTTAAAACCAGTGGTATTAACATTTGAAATGTTATTACCTTCAACATCCATCGCAACTTGATGTGCTTGTAGTCCGCTTACGCCAGACCAAAGTGATCTCATCATCTTAAATCCTTTATAAAATATTGCTTTAAAAATTTAACGCTTTGGCTTTAAAAAACTTTTGCGTTTATGTGAAGTTTATAAGCAAGTTCTGTTCCAACTTTTGAAATTTTTTATGAAATTTTGAAAAAATATAGAAAAAATTTAAAGGTATTTTGGGAGTTTATGGAGCTTTAGGCTTTTGTGTAATAAAAATTACCAAAATCACACCCTAACTCTTAAATTTGCTGCATGGGTTAAAGCCACTGCGATAGCATCTGTGATATCTAAAGGCTTGATATCTTTACTAAGTCCTAAAAGTCTTTTTACCATAAAAGCAACTTGTTCTTTGGTTGCTTTGGCTTTTCCTGTAACGGCTTTTTTCACTTGTAAGGGAGTGTATTCTGCAAAGTCTCCATGAATTTGAAGAATTTTTAAAGATAGGGCTCCACGAAATTGTGCGAGTTTTAAAACGGTTTTTGGATTGTAAGCAAAAAAGATATCTTCTATAGCCACCTCATCAAAAGAATGGTTTTTAAAAATCAAGTCCAAACCCTCACAAAGCTCTGTGATTTGATACTGCAAGGTGCTTGGCTTTATCTTTATAAGTCCTGCTTCTATGAGAATGTTTTTTCCTTTGTTGGCTTCTATGATAGCATAACCGCAATTTCTTGAACCTGGATCTATACCTAAAATTTTCAAATTCATACCTTTTGAAAAATAAAATACGAAAGCGGATTTTAACCTTTTTTTATGAAATTTAAGATAAAATTTATACATTATGCAAAATTTAAAGAGAGATTATGAATCCAAGCCAAATACTTGAAAATTTAAAAAAAGAATTAAGCGAAAACGAATACGAAAACTATCTATCAAATTTAAAATTCAACGAAAAACAAAGCAAAGCAGATCTTTTGGTTTTTAACGCTCCAAATGAACTCATGGCTAAATTCATACAAACAAAATACGGCAAAAAAATCGCGCATTTTTATGAAGTGCAAAGCGGAAATAAAGCCATCATAAACATACAAGCACAAAGTACTAAACAAAGCAACAAAAGCACAAAAATCGACATAGCTCATATAAAGGCACAAAGCACGATTTTAAATCCTTCTTTTACTTTTGAAAGTTTTGTTGTGGGGGATTCTAACAAATACGCTTATGGAGCATGTAAAGCTATAATACATAAAGACAAGCTTGGAAAACTTTATAATCCAATCTTTGTTTATGGGCCTACAGGACTTGGAAAAACACATTTACTTCAAGCGGTTGGAAATGCAAGTTTAGAAATGGGAAAAAAAGTCATTTATGCTACAAGTGAAAATTTTATAAATGATTTTACTTCAAATTTAAAAAATGGCTCTTTAGATAAATTTCATGAAAAGTATAGAAACTGCGATGTTTTGCTTATAGATGATGTGCAGTTTTTAGGAAAAACCGATAAAATTCAAGAAGAATTTTTCTTTATATTTAATGAAATCAAAAACAACGATGGACAAATCATCATGACTTCAGACAATCCACCCAACATGCTAAAAGGTATAACCGAACGCTTAAAAAGTCGTTTTGCACATGGGATCATAGCTGATATAACTCCACCTCAACTAGATACAAAAATAGCCATCATAAGAAAAAAATGCGAATTTAACGATATCAATCTTTCTAATGATATCATAAACTATATCGCCACTTCTTTAGGGGATAATATAAGAGAAATCGAAGGTATCATCATAAGTTTAAATGCTTATGCAACCATACTAGGACAAGAAATCACACTCGAACTTGCAAAAAGTGTGATGAAAGATCATATCAAAGAAAAGAAAGAAAATATCACTATAGATGATATTTTATCTTTAGTGTGTAAAGAATTTAACATCAAACCAAGCGATGTGAAATCCAATAAAAAAACTCAAAATATAGTCACAGCAAGACGCATTGTGATTTACCTAGCTAGGACACTCACGGCTTTGACTATGCCACAACTTGCGAATTATTTTGAAATGAAAGATCATACAGCTATTTCACATAATGTTAAAAAAATCACAGAAATGATAGAAAATGATGCTTCTTTAAAAGCAAAAATCGAAGAACTTAAAAACAAAATTCTTGTTAAAAGTCAAAGTTAAGTGAAAGGATGTGAAAAATAAATTCTAGAGTGTGAAAAAAAGAAATTAAGCAAAGTATGATAAAATACAAATTTGATTATTTTGCTTTGAAGAATTTCACAATTTCAACAAGCTTATTATTACAACGAATTTAAAATTAAAATAAACCAAGGAGAAAAAATGAAGTTAAGTATCAATAAAAATACTTTAGAATCTGCAGTGATTTTATGTAATGCTTATGTAGAAAAAAAAGACTCAAGCACTATTACTTCTCATCTTTTTTTTCATGCTGATGAAGATAAACTTCTTATTAGAGCTAGTGATTATGAAATAGGTATCAACTATAAGATAAAAAAAATCCGCGTAGAATCAAGTGGTTTTGCTACTGCAAACGCAAAAAGTATTGCAGATGTTATTAAAAGCTTAAATAATGAAGAAGTTGTTTTAGAAACCATTGATAATTTCTTATTTATAAGACAAAAAAGCACAAAATACAAACTTCCTATGTTTAATCATGAAGATTTTCCAAATTTTCCAAATACAGAAGGAAAAAACCAATTTGACATTGATTCAAGTGATTTAAGCCGTTCTCTTAAAAAGATATTACCAAGTATTGATACAAACAACCCAAAATACTCCTTAAATGGTGCATTTTTAGATATAAAAACAGATAAAATTAACTTCGTAGGAACTGATACAAAACGCCTTGCAATCTATACTTTAGAAAAAGCAAATAATCAAGAATTTAGTTTTAGTATCCCTAAAAAAGCTATTATGGAAATGCAAAAACTTTTCTATGAAAAAATAGAAATTTTTTATGATCAAAATATGCTTATTGCTAAAAATGAAAATTTTGAATTCTTTACAAAACTTATCAATGATAAATTTCCAGATTATGAAAAAGTTATACCAAAAACTTTCAAACAAGAACTCAGCTTTTCAACTGAAGATTTTATAGATAGTCTTAAAAAAATCAGCGTTGTAACTGAAAAAATGAAACTTCATTTTAACAAAGATAAAATCATCTTTGAAGGTATAAGTTTAGACAATATGGAAGCAAAAACAGAGCTTGAAATTCAAACAGGAGTAAGTGAAGAATTTAATCTTACTATAAAAATCAAATATTTACTTGATTTCTTAACTTCTATAGAAGAAGAAAAATTCATTTTAAGTGTAAATGAACCTAATTCAGCATTTATAGTCAAATCCCAAGGACTATCAATGATTATTATGCCTATGATTTTGTAATAAAACAAGTAAAAGATAAAGGAAAAATATGCAAGAAAATTACGGTGCGAGTAATATTAAAGTCCTAAAAGGCCTAGAAGCTGTTAGAAAACGCCCAGGTATGTATATAGGAGATACAAACATAGGCGGACTTCATCATATGATTTATGAAGTTGTGGATAATTCTATCGATGAAGCTATGGCAGGACATTGTGATACTATAGATGTAGAAATCACTACTGAAGGAAGCTGTATAGTTAGTGATAATGGTCGTGGTATTCCTGTTGATATGCACCCAACTGAAAATATGCCAACTTTAACTGTTGTTTTAACTGTCCTTCATGCAGGGGGAAAATTCGATAAAGATACTTACAAAGTTTCAGGCGGTTTGCACGGTGTTGGGGTTTCGGTTGTAAATGCACTCTCTAAAAAACTTGTAGCTACAGTTGAAAGAAATGGAGAAATTTATCGTCAAGAATTTTCAGAAGGTAAAGTTATCAGTGAATTTGGTGTGATAGGAAAAAGTAAAAAAACAGGAACAACTATAGAATTTTGGCCTGATGATCAAATTTTTGAAGTGACTGAATTTGATTATGAAATTTTGGCCAAAAGATTTCGTGAACTTGCATACTTAAATCCAAAAATCACTATAAATTTTAAAGATAACCGCGTAGGCAAACATGAAAGTTTTCACTTTGAAGGTGGAATTTCTCAGTTTGTTACAGACTTAAATAAAAAAGAAGCTTTAACTAAAGCAATTTTTTTTAGCGTAGATGAAGAAGATGTGAATGTTGAAGTAGCTTTGCTTTACAATGATACTTATAGTGAAAATTTACTCTCTTTTGTAAATAATATCAAAACCCCAGATGGTGGAACACACGAAGCTGGTTTTAGAATGGGCTTAACTCGTGTGATAAGTAACTATATAGAAGCAAATGCAAGTGCTAGAGAAAAGGATAATAAAATCACAGGCGAAGATGTGCGTGAAGGTTTAATCGCTGTTGTAAGTGTAAAGGTGCCTGAACCACAATTTGAAGGACAAACCAAAGGAAAACTTGGTTCAACTTATGTGCGTCCTATAGTTTCAAAAGCAAGTTTTGAGTATTTGACTAAATACTTTGAAGAAAATCCTATCGAAGCTAAAGCTATAATGAACAAAGCCTTAATGGCAGCTAGAGGAAGAGAAGCAGCGAAAAAAGCTAGAGAATTAACGCGTAAAAAAGAAAGTTTAAGCGTAGGAACTTTACCAGGGAAATTAGCTGACTGTCAAAGTAAAGATCCAAGTGAAAGTGAAATTTATCTTGTGGAAGGGGATTCTGCAGGAGGTTCTGCAAAACAAGGTAGAGAAAGATCTTTCCAAGCTATACTGCCTTTGCGTGGTAAAATTTTAAATGTTGAAAAAGCAAGACTAGATAAAATTTTAAAATCTGAGCAAATTCAAAATATGATTACTGCTTTTGGCTGTGGTATAGGTGAAGATTTTGATCTTTCAAAACTTAGATATCATAAAATCATCATCATGACAGATGCGGATGTTGATGGATCTCATATACAAACCTTGCTTTTAACTTTCTTCTTCCGTTTTATGAATGAACTTGTAGCAAATGGACATATTTATTTAGCACAGCCGCCTTTATATCTTTATAAAAAAGCTAAAAAGCAAATTTATTTAAAAGATGAAAAAGCTTTGAGCGAATACCTGATAGAAACAGGAATAGAAGGTTTAAACTATGAAGGTATAGGAATGAATGATTTAAAAGATTATTTAAAAATCGTCGCAGCTTATCGTGCGATTTTAAAAGATCTTGAAAAGCGTTTTAATGTGATTTCTGTGATACGCTATATGATAGAAAATTCAAATTTAGTTAAAGGAAATAATGAAGAATTATTTAGTGTAATCAAACAATTTTTAGAAACACAAGGACACAATATCTTAAATCATTATATCAATGAAAATGAAATTCGAGCTTTCGTTCAAACTCAAAATGGCTTAGAAGAACTTGTGATCAATGAAGAACTTTTCACTCATCCACTATATGAAGAAGCAAGTTATATTTTTGATAAGATTAAAGATAGAGGCTTGGAATTTGATAAAGATATTTTAGAAGTTCTTGAAGATGTTGAAACCAATGCTAAAAAAGGTGCTACTATACAACGCTATAAAGGTTTAGGGGAAATGAATCCTGAACAACTTTGGGAAACCACAATGGATCCAAGCGTAAGAAGACTTTTAAAAATCACTATTGAAGATGCACAAAGTGCAAATGATACCTTTAATCTCTTTATGGGTGATGAGGTTGAACCAAGACGCGATTATATCCAAGCACACGCTAAAGATGTAAAGCATTTGGATGTGTAAATTTATCATTGAAGAAATGATTTCTTCAATGAGTTTTGTTTTGTAAGAGTATAGCTAGAGGAATTCTTCTTCTTGTATCGTATTTTTCTCCATAATATTTTTCAAGATAATTTAAAATTTTTTCTTCATCTTCAGGTTCTATTTCCCAAAGTCCTTCACTATCTTGCATCCATCTTATAGCTGCTAACCAAGCTTTTCTACTTGCATGCATATTGGTAATGAGATTAGATCCATGACAAGCTAAACAATTTGCTTCCACTAAAGGTGAATCAGGATCGATAATCAATCCTGTATCAGGGTTAATTTCAAGATTTTGAGTCCAACTTGCACTCAAAAACAATGCTAAGATCAATATAATTTTTTTCATACTTAAACTCCATAAACATTAACTCTATGGCATGCATTATTGATATATCCTCCTGGATTCCACTGTGCTAAAACCATAGGTTGACTGTTACCTTGACTATCGATAGCTCTTGCCCAAATTTCATAATATCCTTTTGTTGGTATTGATATTTGAGCACTCCATTTTTGCCATGCTAATCTATTTAATGGTTTTTCTACCTTTGCTTTAGTCCATGTTACGCCATAATCATTGCTTACATAAACTTCACTAACTTCAAGTTCTCCAGCCCAAGCTTTACCTCTAACTTCAAATTTTTTATTTGCTTTTATTTCAGAACCATTTTTGATATTAGTAATTACAGATCTTATAGGCATTGATTCTATGATTTTCATCTCGCCTTTATAGTTAAAATCTCCTGGTTTTACCGGATTTACAGGAACTTTATAAGAACCTTCCATTTTTTCACCATCGTGAATTTTATTTCTTACTGAAATTTTATAAAGCCATTTACCGCTTGTACTTGCAGGGTAACCACCACAAACAAGTCTAAGTGGATAGCCATTGACTAAAGGAATATCTTTGCCTTCATAAGCCCAAGCTATTAGAGTTTCATCTTGTAAAGCTTTAGAAATAGGAACTCCTCTACTAATAGGTGAAGTTTCTTCACCATTTAATTTTGTATCTATGCCATAATATCCGATATAAACCGCATCATTTTTGATACCACAATCTTTTAAAATATCTTTTAAACGTACTCCTGTCCATCTACCGCAAGCTACTGCACCATAACCCCATTGAGTTCCTTTTGTGCTAGGTATAACTTCGGATCTACCATTTCCACCGCATTCAACTGTTAAGGCATAAGTATAGGTTTTAAATTTCTTTTTTAAATCTTCTATGGTGTAAGATTTTTTATTGATAATGCTTTCTCCATCGATTTCTAAAGTCCAACCTTTATGAAGTCTTTCTTTTATCGTTTCTAGGCTTGGTGGTAAGCCATTATTTCTAACAAAGAAATTTTCAGGTTTAGTAAAATCAGAATCAAGAGCATAAATTTCAGTTTCTGCTGTTAATGGTTTTTCGCCATGATAGATAAGATCTTTTTTACCTTCTATTTTAAAATCAGGCAATTCTTTTGCCAAAGCCTTACTTCCTAAAAAATTCTCAAAAGAAAAATTTGACAATACGCTGATACCAAGCAAACCAAATCCTATATTTTTTAAGAAATCTCTGCGATCTTCTTTTTGATTGTTTTGTTTCATTGAAATATCCTTATATTTTTATGATTTTTTTTATTTTATTATAAATTTTAGGAATTTAAATAATTGATTATATTAATCTTTTTGATTAAAAAAATTAATTATTTTTATAATTTTGCATATTAAAATAAAATCATTATATGTTCGAGTTTTATTACATTTTAACTAAGTTTTTTCTACAATTAAATTTTTAAAATTATTTAAGGAATGATTTTGACTTTACTTACTAATCCTATTATTATCAGTGTTGTTTTGATGACTTTACTTTGTTTGTTTCGTTTTAATGTGCTTTTGAGTCTTTTGATCTCAGCTCTTGTTGCAGGTGTATTTTCTCATCTTGAACTCGTAGATACTATGAATATACTTATAAGCGGAATGAAAGAAAATTTAAAAACAGCTCTTAGCTATATACTCTTAGGAGCCATTGCTGCAGCGATTTCAAAGACAAATTTAACTGCATATTTGATCAAGATAGTAAGTCATTTTATATCTCATAAAAAATATTTATTGCTTTTGTCTATAGCTTTGATTTCTTGTTTTTCTCAAAATTTAATTCCTATTCATGTAGCTTTTATACCTTTGTTGATTCCACCTCTTTTAAGTCTTTTTAATAAACTTAAAATTGATCGTAGAGCGGTTGCTTGTGCTTTAACTTTTGGCCTTACTACGCCTTATATGGTTTTGCCAGTAGGTTTTGGGCTTACTTTTCAAGATCTTTTAAAAGATAATTTAAATGCAAATAATGTAAGTGTATCTTTAAATGATGTTACAAATACTATGTATTTTGCTGCTATTTGTATGATAGCAGGACTTTTTCTAGCGCTTTTTGTGTTTTATCGTAAGCCAAGAGAGTATCAAGAAGTAGAAATTGCTAAAGTGGATTTAGAAAATCTTGAAATGACGCGTAAGGAATGGGGCGTTTTAGCTGGGCTTGTTTTAACTTTAATTTTGCAAATTTTGACTATGAATTTGCCTTTATCAGGGCTTTTGGGTTTTGTTTTAATGGTTATTTTGGGTGGAGTTGAATTTTCAAAAGTCAATGAAGTTTTTGATGATGGGCTTAAAATGATGGGTTTTATAGCTTTTGTTATCCTTGTTGCTGCAGGATATGGAGAAGTTTTAAAAGAAAGTGGATCAGTAGTAGATCTTGTAAATTCAGTCGTTCCTTGGATGGAGCAAAGTAAATTTTTAGCAGTATTTTTCATGCTTTTAATAGGACTTATCATCACTATGGGTATAGGTACTTCTTTTGGAACTATACCTATCATAGCTACGCTTTTTTGTCCTATTTGTTTAGAACTTGGTTTTAGTACAGCACTTATTATATTTATCTTAGGAGTAGCAGGAGCTTTAGGAGATGCAGGAAGTCCAGCCAGTGAAACAACCATGGGAACTACTGTAGGATTAAATGCTGATAAACAACACGATCACATTAAAGATACTTGCATACCAACTTTTATTTTCTATAATGGCCCATTATTGATTTTAGGTAGTATTATCGCCATGTTTTTATAATTTTTACAAATCTATCAAAATATTTTTTAATTTATTTATTTTTAAGATAAAAATTATATCGATTTTAAAAAAATGTATGCTATAATCCTTATAAAGCTAACAAAATTTAAATCAGTCTTATAAGGAGAGCAAAATGGATTTAGAAAATATCCTAGAAAATAATCAAAGCATAGGTTTATATCACCCAAAGAACGAACACGATGCCTGTGGTATCGCTGCAGTTGCTAATATACGCGGTATTGCCTCTTATAAGGTTATTTGTGATGCTTTAGAAATTTTGATGAATCTTGAGCACCGAGGTGGTGCAGGAGCTGAAGAAAATTCAGGTGATGGGGCGGGGATTTTGATCCAAATTCCACATGATTTTTTTAAAACTCAAGAATTGGGTTTTGAACTTCCTAAAAAGGGTGATTATGCTGTAGCACAGATGTTTTTATCACCCAATACTGATGCAAAAGAAGAAGCAAAAGAGATATTTTTACAAGGTTTAAAGGATAAAAAACTTGAATTTTTAGGTTTTAGAGAAGTGCCTTTTAATCCTAGCGATATAGGTGCAAGTGCTTTAAAAGCTATGCCTTATTTTTTACAAGCCTTTGTGAAAAAACCAAGTAAAATAAGTGCAGGACTTGAGTTTGAAAGAGTGCTTTATAGTACGCGTCGACTTATAGAAAAAAGAGCTATTAATGTGCCAAAATTTTATTTTTCAAGTTTTTCTTCACGCACCATAGTTTATAAAGGAATGCTTCTTTCAACTCAATTGAGCGATTTTTATCTTGATTTTAAAGATGTCAATATGAAATCAGCCATCGCTTTGGTGCATTCTCGCTTTTCGACTAACACCTTCCCAAGTTGGGAAAGAGCTCATCCAAATCGCTATATGGTGCATAATGGAGAGATTAATACTATACGCGGAAATGTTGATAGCATAAGAGCTAGAGAAGGCTTGATGCAAAGTGAGTATTTTGAAAATTTAGATGAAATTTTTCCTATCATAGCTAAGCCTAGCAGTGATTCTGCAATGTTTGATAATACTTTAGAATTTTTAGCTCTAAATGGTCGCACTTTAGAAGAAGCTTTTATGATGATGGTGCCAGAACCTTGGCATAAAAATGAAAATATGGAAAGCAAAAAGCGTGCTTTTTATGAATATCATTCTTTATTGATGGAGCCTTGGGATGGGCCTGCTGCTATAGTTTTTACTGATGGAGTGATTATGGGGGCGAGTTTGGATAGAAATGGTTTTCGTCCTTCAAGGTATTATCTTACAAAAGATGATATGCTCATACTTTCAAGTGAAACAGGGGCTTTAAAACTTGATGAAAAAAATATCAAAGCCAAAAAACGCTTAGAACCTGGAAAACTTTTACTCGTTGATACAGCAAGAGGTAGGGTTATAGCTGATAATGAAATCAAAGAGCATTATGCTAATGCTAAGCCTTATAAAAAATGGCTTAAAAATTTAGTTGAACTTGAAAAACAAAAAAGTGGAGTTTATAAACATCAGTTTTTAAAAGAAGATGAGGTTTTAAAACTTCAAAAAGCTTTTGGTTGGAGTTATGATGAGCTTAAAATGAGTGTGGCTGCTATGGCTCAAAATGGTAAAGAAGCTATAGCAGCTATGGGCGTAGATACTCCTTTAGCTATACTTTCTAAAACTTATCAACCTTTGTATAATTATTTTAAACAACTTTTTGCACAAGTAACTAACCCTCCTCTTGATGCTATAAGAGAAGAGATCGTTACTTCTACTAGGATTTATCTAGGAAGCGAAGGCAATTTATTAAAACCCGATGAAAACAATGCAAAACGCGTAAAAATAGCCTTGCCTGTGATAAGCAATGAAGAACTTTTTGAAGTTAAAGCTTTAAATAAATTTCAAGTTAAAGAATTTTCTATACTTTATGATTATTCTCAAAAAACTTTAGAAAAGGCTTTAGATGAGCTTTGCGTTAAGATAGAAGATGAGGTTAAAAAAGGTGCTTCTATTATCATTTTAAGCGATAAAGGAGTGGATGAAAAAAACGCTTATATCCCTGCTTTACTTGCTGTTTCTGGAGTGCATAATCATCTAGTAAGAAAAAATTTAAGAACACATACAAGTCTTATTATCGAAAGTGGCGAACCTAGAGAAATTCATCATTTTGCATGTCTTTTAGGTTATGGCGCGACTGTTATTAATCCTTATTTGGTTTATGAGAGCATACAAAAACTCATTGCCAATAAAGATTTAAATTTAAGTTATGAAAAGGCGGTAGAAAATTTCATCAAGGCAAGTTCAAGTGGTATAGTCAAAATTGCTTCTAAAATGGGAGTTTCTACCTTGCAAAGTTATAATGGCTCTGCACTTTTTGAATGTCTGGGCTTAAGCTCTAAGGTGATTGATAAATACTTCACTTCTACAACTTCACGCATTGAAGGTATGGATTTAGAAGATTTTGAAAAAGAACTCATTGCTTTGCACAAATATGCTTTTAACGATACACATAAGGCTTTAGATTCTAAAGGAATTCATGGTTTTAGAAGTGCTAAAGAAGAACATTTAATCGATCCACTTGTGATTTTTAATCTTCAGCAAGCCTGTCGCAACAAAGACTATAAAAGCTTTAAAAAATACTCAGCTTTAGTAGATGAAAAACAAGTTAATTTGCGTTCTTTGATGGAATTTGATTTTAGTGAAGCTATCAGTATAGATAAGGTTGAAAGTGTAGAAAGTATAGTTAAACGCTTTAGAACAGGGGCGATGAGTTATGGTTCTATTTCTAAAGAAGCACACGAGTGTTTAGCACAGGCTATGAATAAAATAGGTGCTAAATCAAATTCAGGTGAAGGTGGCGAGGATGAAGAACGCTATAAAATCAAAGAGGGTGTGGATAAAAACTCAGCCATTAAGCAAGTAGCAAGTGGGCGTTTTGGCGTGGATTTAAACTATTTAAGTCATGCAAAAGAAATTCAAATCAAAGTCGCTCAAGGCGCAAAACCAGGTGAAGGCGGACAGTTAATGGGCTTTAAAGTCTATCCTTGGATAGCTAAGGCTAGACATTCTACTGCAGGTGTGACGCTTATTTCCCCGCCTCCTCATCATGATATTTATTCTATAGAAGATTTAGCTCAACTCATTTATGATTTAAAAAATGCCAATAAAGATGCTAAAATTTCAGTAAAACTTGTAAGCGAAAATGGCATAGGAACGGTTGCTGCAGGTGTGGCTAAGGCAGGAGCGAATTTAATCCTTGTTTCAGGTTATGATGGAGGTACAGGTGCAAGTCCTAGAACTTCTATACCGCATGCAGGAATTCCTTGGGAGTTAGGTTTGGCTGAAACGCATCAAACTTTGATTTTAAACAAGCTTAGAGATAGGGTAAGATTAGAAACTGATGGAAAGCTTATGAATGGGCGTGATTTAGCCATAGCAGCACTTTTAGGAGCTGAAGAATTTGGCTTTGCAACTGCACCTTTGATTGTTTTAGGTTGTACGATGATGAGAGTTTGTCATCTAAATACCTGTCCTTTTGGTATAGCTACTCAAGATATAGAACTTAGGGATCGTTTTAAAGGTAAAGTAGATGATGTGATTAATTTTATGTATTTTATAGCCGAGGAGCTTAGAGAATACATGGCAAGACTTGGTTTTGAACGCCTAGATGATATGATAGGTCGTGTGGATAAACTCCGCCAAAAAAGTGTGCAAGGTAAAGCAGGAAAGCTAAATTTGGATAAAATTTTAAAATCCTTACCTACTTATAATAGAACCGCTGTGCATTTTAAAGACTATAAAGATAACAAGCTTGAAAAAACGATTGATTATAGAATTTTACTTCCGCTTTGTAAAAATGCTGTGGAGAAAAAAGAACCTATCAAACTTTCTTTAGAAGTAGGAAATCAAAGCCGTACTTTTGCGACTATGCTTTCAAGTGAAATTTTAAAAACTTATGGAAAAGATGCTTTAGATGAAGATAGTATCCATATCAAAGCTATAGGCAATGCTGGCAATAGCTTTGGAGCGTTTTTATTAAAGGGCATTAAACTTGAAATTATAGGCGATAGCAATGATTATTTAGGCAAGGGTTTAAGTGGTGGCAAAATCATAGCAAAAATTTCAAATGAAGCCACTTTTTCGCCTGAAGAAAATATCATCGCAGGAAATGCTTGTTTATACGGAGCTACAAAAGGTGAAGTGTATTTAGATGGTATAGCAGGGGAAAGATTTTGTGTAAGAAATTCAGGAGCTTTGGCTGTGGTTTTAGGAACAGGTGTGCATGGCTGTGAATATATGACAGGTGGGCAAGTTGTAGTTCTTGGAGATGTGGGTGCGAATTTCGCTGCTGGTATGAGTGGTGGCGTTGTTTATATCTTTGGAAGACACAATGAAGCTCATGTAAATACCGAGCTTGTGGATATTAAAGATCTTAATGCTAAGGATGAAAAAGAATTAAAAGCTGCGATAGAAAAACATATCGCTTATACAGATTCTAAAAAGGCTAAAGATATCTTAGAAAAATTCGATAAAAAAGACTTTTTTAAAGTCATGCCAAGAGATTATGAAAAGATGTTAAAAATGCTTGATCTTTGTAAAAATGAAAAAGATCCAAATTTAGCAGCATTTTTGAAAATCACACAAAAATAAGGAGTAAAAAATGGGAAATGCAAGAGGTTTTTTAGACTTTAAAAGAATGGATTTTAAAAAAATTGCTCCTAAGGAAAGGGTTTTAAATTTCAAAGAATTTACTATACCTTTGGATAAAAAAGAACAAGAAATTCAAGGTGGACGATGTATGGATTGTGGGGTAGCCTTTTGTCATACGGGTGTGATGAGCGAAGGAAAAGATGTAGGCTGTCCTTTAAACAATCTCATTCCTGAATGGAACGATCTTATTTATCGTTCTTTATGGGAAGAAGCTTATGAAAGACTTGATCTTACCAATCCTTTTCCTGAATTTACCGGTCGTGTTTGCCCTGCTCCTTGTGAGGATTCTTGTGTGTGTGCGATAAATGGTGTTAGTGTGAGCATAAAAAATAATGAATTATCCATCATAGAAAATGCTTTTAAGGAAAATTTAGTAAGAGTAAATAAACCTAAGCAATACAATGGCAAAAAAATCGCTATCATAGGAAGTGGGCCTGCTGGGCTTGCTTGTGCTAATACTTTAAATTCACTAGGTTATAAAGTAAGTGTTTTTGAAAGAAGCGATAAAATAGGCGGACTTTTGATGTATGGCATCCCTGATATGAAGCTTGATAAAAGTATAGTTCAAAGACGGGTGGATTTGCTTAAAAAAAGCGGGATTGAATTTAAAGTGAATGAAAATATAGACAGCAAAGATAAGGTTTCAAAACTTCTAAAAGAATTTGATGCTTTGGTGCTTTGTACAGGAGCAAGTAAGCCTATAGATCTTGATATAGAAGGTAGAAAGCTAAAAGGGGTTGAATTTGCCCTTGATTTTTTAACACAAAATACTAAAACTTTGTTAAAAACAGGCAAGGGTGCAGATACGGCCAAAGGTAAAAATGTCTTAGTTATAGGAAGTGGGGATACAAGTGTGGATTGTATTGCTGTGGCGACAAGACAAGGGGCTAAATCTATAGTGCGTTTTGAAAGAAGTCCAAAAAGACCTTTGCAAAGAAGCCAAAACAATCCTTGGCCTTTAAAAGCTGACATTTTTACTACTGATTATGGTTTAGAAGAAGCCATTGCTGTATATGGCAAAGATCCTAGGGAATATCAAAAAATGACAAAGAAATTTTTAGGAAAAACTCATGTAGAAGGTGTTGAAGCAAATGATTTAAAACGCGAGTTTAAAGAAGGCAAAGCTATAAATGTTGAAATTCCAAATTCTAAAAAAACTTATAAAGCGGATTTAGTGCTTTTAGCTATGGGTTTTAGCGGGTGCGAAGAAGCTATAGCTAAAAATTTTGGAGTGAAATTAGATGAGAAAAACAACATAAGCACAGAAAATTTCCAAACCACTCATAAAAAAATCTTTGCTTGTGGAGATGCTAGAAAAGGACAATCTTTAGTTGTTTGGGCTATAAAAGATGGTATAGAATGTGCTTTGAGTTTGCATCAAAATTTAGCAAAATAATCATAAAAGTTTAAAACTTTTTCGGTGGAGTTTGCAAATTCCAAATTTAGCTATAAATTCTTTATGAGCTTTTGTGCCATAGGCTTTGTTTTTTTCAAATTCATAACAAGGAAAGTCTTTAGCTAAGAAATTCATCACCCTATCTTTACTAACTTTTGCGAGTATGCTAGCTGCACTTACTTGCAAAATGCTAGCATCGGCTTTGATTTGTGTTTTTATCCCGTTTATACCTAGGTTGGTGTTTCCATCATATAAGAAGTTATTTTCTGTTTTAAAATGCTTTTTTATAAGTTTTAAGCCTTTTTTTAAACAAGTGCTTAAGCCTAGTGCGTCGATTTGTTCTGAAGAAAAAGCAAGTATGAGATAGTTTGAATTTTTGATGATGATTTCATAAAGTTCTTCGCGTTTTTTTTCGCTTAGTTTTTTAGAATCACACAACCCATCAAGTTGTTTGTTCAGTTTGCAAGCTGCCATCATCATAGGACCTGCTAAAGCACCGCGTCCTGCTTCATCAATACCGATTAAATTTATATCAAATTCGTTTAAAAGTTCTTTTGTGTCAAATAAAGTTTTCAAATTTTTCTAAAAAGAAGGGCAAAAATACCCTTTTATTCTATTGTGATATCATTTTTGATTTTTTCAAAAAGCTTATCACCTATGCCTTTAACTTTTTTAAGATCATCAATACTTGTAAAATTTGCTTCTTTGCGGTATTCTAAAATCGCTTTAGCCTTAGCTTCGCCAATACCATTTAAACTTTTTAATTCTTTTAGTGTTGCAGTGTTGATATTTACAGCACCAAAGAGAAAAGCCGTTAAAGCAAAAAATAAAAATAGTAATTTTTTCATTTTCTTATCCTTTTATTAAAAAATAATTATAATATTATCTTAAAAAGGATAAGAATTTCTTAACTTAACCCAAAAATTCGCGTTTAAAATACTCTTTTGGTGCTTTACATAAAGGACAGGCTGCTGGAGCTTTTTTGCCACGATGTATATGTCCGCATACTTCACAAACCCATAATTCTTCTACTTCACTATTAAAAAATTCTTCTTCTTCGAGCATTTTTTTAAGCGCTAGATATTCTCTTTCGTGTTCGATTTCTACTTTACCAATAGCTGTAAATAATCTCGCTATAGCCTTTTTGCCTTCATCTTCAGCGATTTTTGCAAAATTTGGATACATAGTTGTGTGCTCATAGTTTTCACCTTCTGCAGCAGTTACTAGGTTTTTTGTAGTTACTTCTAAAGGTTTGCCATCAATGATTTCATGATAAGCTTTAAATTCTGCTCTTGCATGCCATTTTTCATTTTCAGCCGCTTCTCTAAAATGTCTAGCAACCGCATGCCAACCTTCTTCTTCAGCTACATCAGCAAATAAATCGTATTTGTTTCTTGCCATAGATTCGCCTGCAAAAGCTTTCATTAAATTTACTGCAGTTAAATCTGTAGTGATACATTTCATTTCTTCACCACAACAACTAAGCTTACCGCCACCTACATTTTGAACTTCTACTTCATTGCCACATTTTTGGCATTTATAGGTTTCATATTGTCTCATTTTGACTCCTTTTTTGATTATCAAAAAGTATTGTATTATAAAAAAATATTTTTGTCAATTAATAATTTTTATCATTTATGAAAATGTATATCAAAATAAATTTCACAAAAATTAAGTTTTGCTAAATATAATTTTAAAAAATTATTATCAGGAGTTACAATGAGAAGCGATGCGATAAAAAAAGGACATTTAAGAGCACCTAATCGTTCTTTACTTCGTGCTTGTGGTTTGAAAGATGAAGATTTTGACAAACCTTTTATAGGTGTAGCAAATAGCTATATAGATATAATCCCAGGGCATTATTTTTTAAATGATTATGCTAAAATCATTAAAGATGAGATACGCAAAAATGGTTGCGTACCTTTTGAGTTTAATACCATAGGCGTAGATGATGGTATAGCTATGGGACATGAAGGTATGCTTTATTCTTTACCAAGTCGTGAACTTATCGCAAATTCTATTGAAACAGTGATGAATGCTCATCAACTTGATGCTTTAATCTGTATTCCAAACTGCGATAAAATTACTCCTGGTATGTTAATGGGAGCTTTAAGGGTCAATGTTCCAACCATTTTTGTAAGTGGTGGGCCTATGGCTTCAGGAGTAACCAAAAAAGGAGAAAAGATCAGCCTTAGCTCTGTTTTTGAAGCTGTAGGGGCTTATGAATCCAAAAAAATTAGTGAAGAAGAATTTAAAGATATAGAATGTTCAGCCTGTCCAAGTGGTGGATCTTGTTCGGGAATGTTTACAGCAAATTCTATGAATACCTTATGCGAAGCTATGGGTATAGCACTAGAAGGCAATGGAACCATTTTAGCTTTAAGTAAAGAAAGAGAAGAGCTTTTAAGAAAAGCAGCGCGTCGTATTTGTGAAATCGCCCTAGATGAACGTTTTAAAATTCGTAATATCATCACTCAAAAAGCTGTGCGTAATGCTATGGTAGTAGATATGGCAATGGGTGGAAGTAGCAATACAGTTTTACACATGCTTGCCATTTCGCGTGAAGCAGGGGTAGCACTAGACATTAAAGATTTAAATTTCATCTCAAGCAAAGTTGCACACATAGCAAAAATAGCCCCATCGCTAAATAGTGTTTATATGGATGATATCCACAAAGCAGGCGGTGTGAGTGCAGTTATGGCTGAAATTTCAAGCAGACAAGGACATATTTTAGAACTTGATGCACTGACCATTACAGGAGAAAGTCTCAAAGAACGCTTAAAAAATGCCAAAATCAAAGATGAAAATATCATTCGTAAAGTAGATAATGCTTACTCAAAAGTAGGTGGGCTTGCCATTTTGTTTGGAAATTTAGCCGAGCAAGGTTGCGTTATAAAAACCGCAGGAATAATCGGAGAAAGAAAATTTAAAGGCAAAGCTGTTTGTTTTAACTCTCAAGATGAAGCTATAAAAGGCATTATCAAAGGCAAGGTGCAAAAAGGAAATGTTTGTGTAATACGCTATGAAGGTCCAAAAGGGGGTCCTGGTATGCAAGAAATGTTAAGTCCTACTTCACTTTTAATGGGTATGGGTTTAGGTGCTGATGTAGCTTTAATCACCGATGGTCGTTTTAGTGGGGCTACAAGGGGTTTAAGCGTCGGTCATATTTCCCCTGAAGCAGCTGAAGGTGGTCTTATAGGACTTTTAAAAGATGGAGATGAAATAGAAATTGATGTGGATGCTTATACTATCCATGCAAATGTAAGTGAAGAAGAAATTGCTAAACGTAAAAAAGAATTTGCATTGCCTCAAAAAGAGGTGTCTTCAAGATGGCTTAGAATGTATCAAAAACTTGTTAGCAATGCTAGTAAAGGTGCGGTTTTAGATATGGAATGAAAGGTTTCCTTTCATTCTTCTATTTCTTTGGTTATACGATTTCTTATATCTCTACGAACTATTTCCATGCCCCACAGCCAAACAATATGGCCAAAAATTTCAGACAGGTGTTCATCAAAAGGAATTTCAGAAAGTGGTGGAACTTCTGCAATTAAAGGCATTACAATAACATGGGCAAAAAGATAAACAAAAAATCCAAAAACTGCACCTTGCCACATAGTAATACGGTGCCATTTTTCCGCTATCATACAATAAGCCACTCCAAAAATAATAGAAAAACCGACATGTACTATAAAAATTGACAAAGGCATTTGCATACCTGAAAACATATAAGTCCAATCAGTAGGTAAGCCTAGTTGTTCTAGAAAAATTTTAGGTGGAGTAACACGTTCTAAAGCATCTGCTGGCCAAAAAACATTGGGATTTCTTGGAGGAAAAGGTACTTCCCAACCCCATTTAACAATAGCTCCGAAAATACCCGCTAATATACCTATAAAAAAGGCTAAAGTATAGCGCTTTTGAAAGTATTTTTTCATAATAACTCCTTTGTGTTTTATACAAAATAAAATTTGAATTTATAATATTTTTATTTAAAACATATTGAAAATAGGAGTATAAAAATCTTATTTAAATTTTAAAATATTCTCTTAAACTTTCGCAAATTTCAAAAAAATTCACCCCATCTATGGTAGGATTTTCTTTAAAAAACTCATGCATTCCTAAAAAACCACTTTCAAGTTCTTTAGACTTTACACCATAACTTATACTAAGTCCTGCTTCTATATAAGCAGCAATTTTATCGCAGTATTTAAGCGCCTTACCATCTATAGCGCCAAATTCATTTTCATTAAAAGAGCTTAAACTTCCGCTGCAAAGCTCGATTTTAGCATTTTTATAAGTGCGATTTTCAAACTCATTTTTTACAAAATTTGACTCACCGTTTCTACCTTCTCTAATGCCTAAAATATAAGAAAACTCAGCCCTTAAACCCTCAGGTACAAAGGGTAAAATTCTTTCATTAATAAGTTTCATTTCATAATCATTTATGATATCATGAAGTCCATCAATGCCGTATTTTACAGGGCTGATAATATCACGTGTTAAAGACTCTGGCAAATCATGAAACAAAGCACAATAAAAATTATTCTCAAGTCTTTTATCACAAGCCTTGATTTTTAGTGAGTAAAAATATCCTAAAATCGCCACCACAAGCATATGTCCTAAAACCGCGGTTTCTGGTATGCGTGGAGTTTGAGCCCAACGTTTTTGAAAGCGAAGTCTTCCGCTAAGATCAATAATTTTGGCTATTTTTTGATTTAAAGCGATTTTTCTAGCTCCTATAAGCTCATAGTAATCTTCTAATTCTTCTTCAACTTTGTTTTTAATCTCATCAATATCATTTAAAAAAGCTGAGGTTTGATAAACTATGTTAAATTCCCATCTTGTAGCAAAATATGAAGCTGCTTTTAAGATAAGTCTTTCTTTAGCATAAGCATTACCGTTTAAATACGCTTCAAAACGCTTTAGAAATTCCCCATCTTCTATATCTTCTATCATAGGTTCGATTTTGCTTAAAACCCAAGCATTAACTTCAGCTTTTTTTTGACGCACGATTTCATGATACACATCAGGGCGTATATCAGTTACCACAACACGACTTAAAAACTCAAAAATTCCCCCTTCTATAATCACTCTCATATCCACATCTTTTTCCATTTTAGCGATAAAATATGCGATGATGAATTTATGAGCTTGTTTGTCAAGTTCAACCAAATTTGCCATTCTTGGATAATCATTCCAACGACTGATAGAAGCGGCTTTAAAAATGTGTTCTATGAGTTTTATGTTTATCATGCTTTTGCCTTTTTGCAATTTAAATTTAAAAATTTTCGTTAAAATTGTGAAATTATAGCAAATTTAAGGATAAAAATGAGTAAAAAAGCACTTTGTATCATAAGTGGCGGTATGGATAGTACTTTGTGTGCTTATCTGGCCAAAAAAGAAGGTTATGAAATCATCGCTTTGCATTTTGACTATGAACAACGCACTCAAGAAAAAGAAAAAGAATGTTTTAAGCAAATTTGCAAGGCTTTAAAAGTAGAAAAATCTTATATTTTAGATGTGAGTTTTATCAAAGATATAGGGGGCAATGCCTTAACCGATAAAAGTATAGACATCCCTAAAAATGAGCTTTGTACAAGCGATACTCCACCTATCACTTATGTGCCTTTTCGCAATGGAATTTTCTTAAGTATAGCAGGATCTTTGGCTGAAAAGGAAAATTGTGAGAGTATTTTTATAGGGGTGGTAGAAGAAGATGGCAGTGGTTATCCTGACTGTACTGATGAGTTTATACAAAAGGCACAAGAATTTATCAATGAAGGTACGAGTAAGAATTTCAAAGTTTGTATAAAAACTCCGCTTGTTAGACTAAACAAAGCTAAAATTGTAGAACTAGCCTTAAAAGAAAATGTACCTTTAGAACTTACTTGGTCTTGTTATGAGAGTGAAGATGAAGCTTGTGGGGAGTGCGATAGTTGTTTGCTTCGTTTAAGAGGTTTTGAAAAAGCAGGATTTAAAGATAAGATTAAATATAAGTCCTAGTTTTCACTAGGACTTAAAGCTTAATTTAAAGTATAAAGCTTGTTTGCTCCATCTTGATAAGAAAGAATATTGATTTTTCCATCTTTAAAGAAAATGCTTCTAGCATTAGTGATAGAGCTTGGGAAAGCGATAGTTTTCACTACTTCTTCTTTGACTGGATCAATTACGGCAATCACATTGTGATTTTTGCTAAGTGCATAAATTTCCCCATCTTTAAAAGTCATAGAAGTTACATAAAGATCGCCTAAAGTTTTACCTTCTTTAAGATTTGCTTTTGGAGTAAATTCTCCTGAAAGAACACGATCTTTTAAAGAAACTTTAGAGATTACAAAAGTTTTAGCGTCTTTGTTGTTTGGAACAGTTGCAAGATAAAGATAATTTCCATCTGTGCTCATGCTTGCTACATGGTTAAATTTCGCTCTTACAGTATCAAGTCTTCCGCGACCTAAACTTTCGCCTTGACCTTTAAATTTATCATTGCCTTTTACAAAGTCAGCGTATTGTTTAGCGATATCTTCTTCACTTGCATTAGGATTTTTTGCAAATCTTAAGAAAGATTTGTTTGAGCCCATAAGAATGAATTTATCGTTCATATAAGGTATGATACCGATGATTGGATCGATAGAAGCTGAAAAATAAGGATCAAGTTCAAAACCTTCTTTAACGCTAAAATTATTATCTAAGAAAGCTACATCCCATTTAGAACTTGCTACAAATTCGTTATTGATATAATCAAGAGTATTGATGGCTTTGTCAAAATTTATGGTTTGTTCATTTGTGATTTTAAGCTCATCATTGATTTTTGCAAATGGAGCATTGTTGATATCATTATCAAATTTTATGCCAAGTTTTTCACTTGCAGGTGCAAAAGCATAATCAGGAGCTTTAACATCGCGTTTTCCTAAGAAAGAAATATTTTGCCATAAACCATTCCAACCTTCTTTACTCCAAATGATGTATTTTGGATTTAAACTAAATCTTACAGGATCGCCTTGTCCTACATAAGGAGGAATACCTGTGCTAACAAAGGCTTGGAAAACATTTGATGCTACGATGATAGCACTGATTAAAACTGCTGCAAAGCTAAATTTAGTATATTTTCTAAACTTTTCTCCATTTAGTTCAGCTTCAAAAGCATTAAATTTAGGAGCAAAAGCAAAAATCACACCTAAGAGCAATACAACAGCCCAAAATACTACTTCAGCCCAAAAATAAGTATGGATACCAAAAACTGCTAAACCAAAACCTTGATCTAAATCTCTATGAGCGTGATTACCATAGTGAGCAAAAGATTGATAAAGCCCTACTGCTGTCATGATTAAAAGAGCAGCAAGGTATTTACCTTTCATACCATAACGAACAATGAAAAGCGCCATTACACCGATAAAGATCATTGCTTCTCTTTGTCCCCAGCAAAGCGTGCAAGGACTATCGCCCAACATATAACCAAATATCAAATTTGCAATACCTACAGGCAAGAGTATAATCAAAAAGCCTGCTAAACACATTAGTGTGTAGAAATTTTTTGTTTTATTGATTTCGTTCATTTAGCCCTTCCTTACAGATTCATTATTGTTAATAGTGCGCCTGTTTTGTGGCCAACATAGAAAAAAACCATTAAAAGCCAAGCTACCATTACCAAACCAAAAGCCAAATTTTCTTTTTCTGGTTTTTTGATAATCAGTATCAAGGCGATTAAAACTAATAAAAGTTCAAGAAACTCCATAGTATCTCCTTTGAAATAAAAACTGCTAATTTTACTTGAAAAACATAAATTAAAAATAAAATTTTTATTGAAATTTCACGTTAAGTTAAATTAACGTGAAAAAAGTTACTGAAAGCTACTTAATTTTTCGGAGAGTTTAGAGGCACCATTTAGAACATTTTGAGAGATATTATTGATTTCACATGATAAATCTTTAACAGAATTTGCAAGTTCGTTAACTTTATCTATATTTGTTCCTAAGATAAGCATTTTATCTTTTACTTCCATGCTTTTATCTTTCATGGTTTGGGTTGATTCTATAGAGCTTTCCAATTTATGCATAGAATTTACAAGTTCTTGTTGTAAATCATTGGTTTTTGAAGAGGTTTCTTTCATAGAATCATGGATAAGATCCATTAAGGCTTTGTTGTCATTGATTTGTTGGACTATAGTATTAACAGTAGCATTGATGTTTAAAAGAGATTTACTTGTTTTATCAGCAAGCTGTCCAACTTCATCGGCTACAACAGCAAATCCACGCCCATGTTCGCCTGCTCTTGCAGCTTCAATAGCTGCATTTAGGGCAAGTAAATTAGTTTGATCAGCTATGTCTTTAATGGAGTTTGTGATTTCTATAATATTATCCGCACTTTGGGTTAGATTGTCCATATTGGCTACTATATTTTGTTCTTTTTCATTGTTTTCATTTATTAAATTTACAAGTTCAGATAGAGTAAGTTCTACTTTATCCATTAGTATGTGCATATCTTGCATATTTTCTATACTTTCTTGTGCTAAATTTCCCGCAAGATTGATATGATCATCTAAAACATGAGTGATTTCTTTAACTCCTTGAATTTGTTCATGTTGCGAATTAGAGCTGTTTTCAAGCATCATAGAGTTGTTTTTGAGTTTTTGTGAATTTTGATGACTTGATTTAGCATTTTCTATGGCTTCTATGATTGAGTTTTGAACGGTGGAAATAAATGAATTAATATATTGAGCACTTTGTCCAAGCTCACTTTTTGGATCTATATTTAAACGAGAGTGTAGATTGGCTTCTTTGCTAGCTAAATTAGCGCTTAGTTTTTCTAAAGTATGAATTGGCATGATGACTTTTTTTAGTGTTAATAAAATAAAAAATACAAATAATACAAGAGTAATTCCAAATACTGCTAAAGCGATATAAAATTTAAATAAATTAGATTGTTCTATAGTATTTTGGGTAAAAGTGTTAAGTTGTTTTAACTCTTTCATGAGAGAATTATTCTCATAAATAGAAGAATTATCTTGCATAATAGAAATTTGCTTTACAATCATGTTATAGTGTTTTAAAAAAAGTTGTAAATTTTCACTTTTTGTATCATTTTTGATTTCTTTCATAAGATTGTTGAGTTGATTTAGTGTTGTTTTTTGTAAAATATTTTCAGTTGAAAGAACGCTTAACATAGAACTCATTGTTTTATAGTTGTTTTTATTTGTTTCATGGTTTTGTTCCAATTCTTCAAAATAATTTTTAGCTAGTTCAAATAAATAAAGTTTTGAATTTACTGCTATGGAATTTGCGGATTTAAAATAATTAAGCTGGATTAATTTGGCATTAAAAATTTCTTCTGCTTTGTTTATGTCAATCCCAAAAGTTTTAAGTTTTGTAAAGTTTTCTTGCATTTTTTTTATTGCTTGAACACTTGGATCGTAGTTGATAAAATTAAAACTATTTTGAAAAACAGAATTGATTTTTTCATCTGAAATTTCTAGTTGTTGAACTATGTTTATCAATTCTTTATTATCTTTAGATGAAGAATAGTTATTAAAAATAATACCTAATAAAACAAGAATGAAAGCTAAAACTAGTGTAGATAAAATAATAAATTTTATCAAAAATGAACTTTTTTTATTTGTCATGATATTCTCCTGTTAAGCTTTCTAAGAATGCAACTATATTGTCAACTGTTTCTTGATCTAAAAATTTTCCTAGTTGATAGTAAGCCATAAACTGAACACAAGCATCTAAAGTAGGTATAGATCCATCATGAAAATAAGGTGCGGTTTTGGCTATATTTCTAAGACTAGGAACTTTAAATACCATTTTATCAGCTTCTCTTTTTGTGATTTCATAGCGCCCTAAATCTTCTTGGTTTGGGTATTCTTCAAAAATACCGATTTTTTGAAACATATTCCCACCTATATTTTGACCTTGATGACAAGAGATGCAGCCATTAGCTTTAAAATCTTCGTAACCTTTTTTAGCTTGAGCTGAAATAGCATTTTGATCCCCGCTAAGATAGCGATCAAAAGGAGAATTTGGAGTGATCAAGGTTTTTTCAAATTCGGCGATTGCAAGAGCTATGTTTTCTACCGTAACTTCTCCATAAAGTTTTTTAAAAGTTTTTACATAATTTTCATTTGAATTAACTTTTTGTAAAAGAAGTTCAGGACTTAGCCCCATTTCTTTAGGATTGAAAAAAGGTACTGTAGCTTGTTCTGCTAAATCTTTAGCTCTACCATTCCAAAATTGCACAAAATTAAATACAGAATTAAAGGTTGTAGGAGTGTTAAAGGGTTTATCGAGTTGATTATCAACTCCTATTGAAAATTCAAGTCCATCAACGCCGTGTTGATCAAGCCTATGGCAAGTATTGCACGAAACTTTTCCATCTTTGGATAAACTTTTATCCATATAAAGACTTTTTCCAAGTTTAGCTTTTTCTTTATCATAAGAGATGGAATTTGGAATAGGGGTTATCATATCTACTGCAAAGACTATATTTGCATAAGATAAACATAAAATCATTATTATTTTTTTCATGGTAAATTTCTGCCTTAATTTAAGTTTTTAAAATGCCATTATAGTGTAATTTAGTAAATTGTTTAATAATTGATATTTTTTATTTTATTGCAAAGTTCTCCTAAATTTTCTATGACGCAACGTACTTTATCTCCTGATTTTAAAAAAGTAGGTGGATTTAACCCCATACCTACTCCACTAGGAGTTCCCATAGATATAATACTTCCAGCTTTTAAAAGCATGCCTGCGCTAAGTTCTTCTAAGACATAAGCAATATCAAAAATAAACAATTGAGTGTTAGAGTTTTGGCGTAGTTCATCATTGACATAGCTTTGAAGTTGGAGTTTAGGAGGATAAGAAATTTCATCTACGCTTGTGATATAAGGTCCCATTATAGTGCTACCTTCAAGACTTTTTGCTCGGTAGAATTGTTTGTGGCGTTTTTGAAGTTCGCGAGCTGAAATTTCATTGATAATAGTATAGCCAAAGATATAATCTTTTGCATCTTTAGCTTTGATTTTATAAGCATCTTTACTTAAAATAAATGCAAGCTCACATTCATAATCAAGCTGAGAAGTTACATCTGCATGTAAAGGTATATCGCCAAAAGGTGCCGTAGCTTGATTGCAGCGTTTTCCAAAATATACAGGATATTCTCTTTCTTCAAATTTTTCACCCTTAAATTTGGCAGATTCTTTGGCATGATCTAAAAAATTAATCCCAAGACATATAATATCTTGGCGAGGTTCTATAATAGGGGCTAGATAATTTTCTTTTGGAATTTCATAGGCTATTTTAGAATCCAAGTCTGTAAGCTTGTGTTTAAATTTATCAAAATAGATAATAAATTCATTCATATCGTTAGTTTCAATGCCAAGATCAGTAAAACTTACAATTTTTCCACTAGAATTTAGTACTCCTAGATTGTTTTTTTGACCCTGTATAAAATTAACAAATTTCATTGGAAAATCTCGCTTTTTTATTTAATTATACTTAAAGTTTTAGCAAGAATTATTTTTTTGTTTTAAAATTTGGTAAAAAAGTGATTGATTGTAGCGTAGTGAAACATCATTTTATTTTATGGAATTGTTGAAAATTTCTTTTATGTTTATTTTTGAGTTGATATCAAAATTTTGATTTTTATATTGAAATTTCAAACGATAAGAATGCAAACACAAACGCAAGGCACCTGTAAGTTTTAAGCGTTCTTTAGGATTTAATTTTTCATCTAAAATACTTTCGATTTGTTGTTTGCTAAGCCCATAAAGTGGATCGCCTAAAATGGTATGATTTTTATAGTGTAAATGCACTCTTATTTGATGTTGTCTGCCTGTTAAGGGTTTACAAAGTAAAAGAGTAGCGTTGATTTTAGGAAAGTATTCTAAAATTTCAAATTCAGTGATAGCTTGTTTTCCTTCTTTGCAAATTTGCATTCTTGTTTTTACATCATCGTAGTTTTTAGTTAAATTTATAGCTTTATCAACTATAAAATTTTCTTCTATTTTTCCATGAGCTAGAGCAAGGTATTCTTTTTGAACTAGTTTTTTTTCAAACAAGCTTTTAAGATCAATTTGAGCTTTTTTATTTTTGGCTATAAGTATAAGTCCGCTCGTTTCTTTATCGATCCTGTGTGCTACGCAAGCTTCTTTTCCCCAAAGATGCCAAATTTCATCACTAAGACTGTATTTGCAATGTCTACCATTTGGATGGCTTAAGATCCCACTTTCTTTTTCAAGTATGGCAAAGTCTTCATTTTCAAAGACAATTTCTACTCCTTTGGGATTGTTTTCATAGACTATAAGCTCTACTAAACCATTTAAAATTTTATTCTTTTCTTCTACTAAAATTCCATCACAAAAAAGTCTTTTTTTGTCTATGAGTTTTTGTGCTTCATTTATGCTAATTTTTAAATTTTCCATAAGGACTTGAAACGCCTTTTTTCCATTGTTTGAGAGTTTTATTTTTATGTAGGCCATTTAATAACTTTCTTAGGATAATTTGATATAATTTCTGTTTTTTAAAATATAAAATTATAGCTAAAAAGGTTTCAAAGATGGTTGAAAGATATAGCAGAGAAATCATGGCTAAAAAATGGGACATGCAAGCAAAATACGATGCGTGGTTAAAAGTAGAATTAGCCGCTGTAAAAGCTTGGAATAAACTCGGTCTCATTGATGACACAGACTGCGAAAAAATTCTTAAAAATGCAAAATTTGATATTGCAAGAATAGACGAAATAGAAAAAACCACAAAACATGATGTTATAGCTTTTCTTACAAGTGTAAGTGAAAGTTTGGGAGAAGAGAGTCGTTTTGTGCATTATGCAATGACAAGTTCTGATTGTATAGATACAGCTGTTGCTTTACAGATAAAAGAGAGTTTGGAGCTTATTTTAGAAGATGTTTCTTTGCTTTTAGAAGCGATCAAAAAGCGTGCTTTGGAGCATAAAAACACCTTAATGGTAGGAAGAAGTCATGGAATTCATGGAGAACCTATTACTTTTGGTTTGGTGTTAGCTATTTGGTATGATGAAATTTCGCATGCAAAAGAGCTTTTAGAACATGCAAAAGAAGTGATAAGCTATGGAAAAATCAGCGGTGCAATGGGAAATTTTGCTCATGCTCCTTTAGAATTTGAAGAAGAAGTTTGTAAAAATTTAGGTCTTAAGGCCGCTCCTGTTTCAAATCAAGTGATCCAAAGAGATCGTTATGCTCAGGTTATTTCCGCTATTGCGATTTTAGCTTCAAGTTGTGAGCAAATCGCTGTAGCCATAAGACATTTTCAAAGAACTGAAGTTTATGAGGCTGAGGAGTATTTTAGTGTAGGACAAAAAGGAAGTTCAGCTATGCCACATAAAAGAAATCCTGTTTTAAGTGAAAATATCACAGGACTTTGTCGTGTGCTTAGATCTTTTGTAACTCCAGCTTTGGAAAATGTTGCACTTTGGCATGAAAGAGATATATCTCATTCTAGTGTTGAAAGATTTATTTTGCCTGATGCTTTTATCACGGCTGATTTTATGCTTATGCGTCTTACAAATTTGATTGATAAGCTTTTGGTTTATCCTGAAAATATGATGAAAAATTTAAATCTTACAGGCGGGCTTGTATTTTCAGGGAGGGTGCTTTTAGAACTTCCATTTAAAGGCATTAGCCGTGAAGAAGCTTATAAAATAGTTCAAAGAAACGCTATGAAAGTTTGGGCAGATTTGCAAAATGGCAAGGCTGCTATCAATGAAAAAAATGAAAGTTTGTTTTTGTTAGCGCTTTTAAGCGATGAAGATTTAAGAAAAAGTTTGAGCGAAGAGGATGTAAGAAAATGTTTCGATTATAACTACTATACAAAAAATGTTGATGCAATTTTTAAAAGAACATTTAAATAAAAAGCAAGGAAGGCAATGAAAGTTATTAAAAGAAATGGTCGTACAGAAGAATTGGATGTTTCTAAGATCAAAAAATGCACCTCTGATGCTGTAAAAGATTTAGAAGGTGTGAATTTAAGCGAACTTGAACTTGATGCAAAGATTCAATTTCGTGATGGAATTTCAACTGAAGAGATTCAAAAAACTTTAATTAAAACTGCAGTAGATAAGATAGATATTGATTGTCCAAATTGGACCTTTGTTGCAGCTAGACTTTTTTTATTTGATTTATATAAAAAAGTTAATGGTATGAATCGCTATAATCATTTGCGTGAGTATTTTCAAAAGGGTGAAAAAGAAGGAAGAATTTTACTTGGTCTTAAAGAAAAATATGATTTAGATGATTTAAATGCTTATATTAAACCTGAACGCGATATGCAATTTACTTATCTTGGTATTAAAACTTTATATGATAGATACTTGATTAAAGATAGTAAAGGTATGCCTATAGAACTTCCTCAACAAATGTTTATGGCCATTGCGATGTTTTTAGCGCAGAATGAATTTAATCCTCAAGAATGGGCGAAGAAATTTTACGATCTTATTTCTAAATTTGAACTCATGCTTGCAACTCCGACTTTATCTAATGCAAGAACAACGCGCCATCAGCTTAGTTCTTGTTATATAGGATCAACCCCTGATAATATTGAAGGTATTTTTGATTCTTACCAAGAAATGGCTTTGCTTTCTAAATTTGGTGGTGGTATAGGTTGGGATTGGTCTAAAGTGCGTGCTATGGGTGGAAGCATAGATGGGCATAAAAATGCCGCAGGAGGGATTATACCTTTCTTGAAAATTACTAATGATATTGCTGTGGCAGTAGATCAACTAGGAACCAGAAAAGGAGCTATAGCCGTTTATATAGAACCTTGGCACATGGATATAAGTGATTTTATCGATTTGCGTAAAAATTCAGGTGAAGAAAGACGCCGTGCTCATGAACTTTTCCCTGCTTTATGGATCAATGATCTTTTTATGAAGAGAGTAAGAGCTAATGATAAATGGACTCTTTTTGATCCTGCAGATACAGCGGATTTGTGTGATTTATATGGCGAGGCTTTTGAAAAACGCTATGAAGAATATGAAAAAGATGAAAGCATTACCAAAGAAATCGTAGAAGCTAAAGAGCTTTGGAAGAAAATTTTGCTAAATTATTTTGAAACAGGCTTGCCATTTTTATGTTTTAAGGATAGTGCTAATAGAGCAAATCCAAATGCTCATGTAGGAATTATTAGAAGTTCAAATTTATGTACTGAAATTTTTCAAAATACCGAGCCAAATTATTATCAAATTAAAGTAGTTTTTGAAAATGGAGATGAGCTTCATTTTGATGAAGAGCAAAAGGTTGTGATCGATGGGGGATATGAAAAACCAGCCAAAAAAATATCAACTTTAGATAGCATTGATGGTAATAAAGTTTATATAGTGGAAAAATATAAAAATGATGGAAAAACAGCCGTTTGTAATTTAGCAAGTATAAATCTTAGCAAAGTATATACTAAAGAAGATATAGAGCGTGTTGTGCCAACGGCTATTCGTATGCTTGATAATGTAATTGATTTAAATTTTTATCCTCATAGAAAAGTAAAAGATACAAATTTAAAATCTCGCGCCATAGGTCTTGGAGTCATGGGTGAAGCACAAATGCTTGCTGAGGCTAAGATTCATTGGGGAAGCGATGAGCATTTAAATAAAATCGATGAGATTATGGAGCAAATTAGCTTTGAGGCTATTAATGCGAGTTCAAATTTAGCTCTTGAAAAAGGTTCTTATGAAGATTTTGAAGGATCAAATTGGAGTAAGGGGATTTTTCCTATTGATGTAGCAAGTCCTAAGGCTAAAGCTTTAACTTTAAGAGAAGGCTTATTTGATCAAAGTGAATGCGACTGGGTTAAACTTAGAGAAAAAGTTAAAAAAGATGGTATGAGAAATGGTTATTTGATGGCCATTGCACCTACTTCTTCTATTTCTATCTTGGTGGGTACTACGCAGACTATAGAACCTGTTTACAAAAGAAAGTGGTTTGAACAAAATTTAAGTGGTATGATACCTGTAGTTGTGCCAAATTTAAGCCTTGATACTTGGCAATACTATACTCCAGCCTACGAACTGGATCAAAAAATTCTTGTAAAAGCTGCCGCTGTGCGTGGTAAATGGATCGATCAAGGACAAAGTTTAAATATCTTTTTATCATTAGATAAAGCAAGTGGGGGATATTTAAATGAAATTTATCAACTCGCTTGGGAGCTTGGAGTAAAATCTACTTATTATCTAAGAAGTGAAAGCCCTGATAGTGAAAAAGTCAATGTTGCAGATCGCAGCATAGAATGTGAAGGTTGCCAATAAATACTAAAACCCAATGAAAAGCATTGGGTTTTAAAAGATTAAGAGTTGTAAATTTCTTTATCTAGGGCTTTTAGATTTTTTGCAGTACAAAGTGCCGAAGTCATAGCTCCTGAGACATTGCTTGCTGTTCTTGCCATATCTATAATAGGATCTATGGCTAAAATCAAACTTAGCATGACAAAATTATTACCAAATCCAATCCCTGCTAGCATAATAGAAGCTGCCATAGTTGCACTTCCAGGTACCCCAGCTATACCCAAGGATCCAATAACAGCTACCAAAACTATCATTAAAGCAAATGTAAAATCAATATGTGTATGTGTAGCAAAAGCTACAAAAACTGCTGCTAAAGCTGGAAAATATCCCGCACAACCATTAAGTCCTGTTGTTGTACCTATAGATGCTACAAAATTAGCTATAGCTGAATTAACTCCAAATTTATTTTGCAAAGTTGAAGTGGTCATAGGCAAAGCGCCTAAAGAAGATCTTGAGCTAAATGCAAATAACCATACAGGAAAGGCTTTTTTTGCATATTTTATAGGGTTTAACCCTTGTGAAGCAAGAAGTAAAAAATGCACCCCAAACATTATAAACATAGCCATATAAATAAGTATTATAAAAAGTCCAGCTGTTTTGATAGCTTCAAAACCATTGCTTAAAAGCACATTAGCCATCATACAAACTACAGCATAAGGCATAAATCTAATAACTGTAGCAGTCATGTTCATCATAATATTATAAAAGGTTAGGATAAAATTATGAAAACTTTTAAAGGCTTGTTCATACTCTTCTTTTTTAGAAATTTTTTTAGCACTAATTCCTATAAAAAAAGAAAAAATGACAATAGCTATAATATTTTCTTTATTAATAGCTGTAATGATGTTGCTAGGTATTAGCCCTAGTATAATATTTGAAAAAGTTTGAATTTCGCGAATTTGTTTATCTCCTTCATGTATAGCAAAATTACTTCCTAAATCAAAACTATAACCTAAAAATATACCCAAGGTTGCAGCTATGGCTGTGCTAAAGAGTATCCAAAAAAGACTTATTCCAAGCAAGGAAGATATTTTGATATTTTTATCAATTTCTATAATTACTTTTATAATGCAAATGCTTACAAGAGGAACAACCAGCATTTTTATAAAAGCTACAAAAACAGAACTTGCAAATGCAAACCAATGTTTTGTTTCACTATACCAAAGAATATTGCTTGCTTCTTTAGCATCTGGAAAATTTGCCAAATATTGCAAAGCAAAACCAAACCCCAAACCCATTAAAAGCGCAAATAGCATGCGAAGAGAAAAATTGATTTTTATATCCCGCATTTTTTTTAATGCGTAAAAAACAACACAAAGTATAGCAAGAGTAGCTATAGTATGAGCTTGTGAAAGCATTAGAAAATCTTGAAAAAATTGTTTATCCATAAAAAGTCCTTATAAGAAACTATAATCAAGCACAAGGTATATGAAAATATACTTGCATAAAGCTTGATTTTATAAATGGTAGCATAAAAATATTTTAAATAAGATAAAATTAGTATGATTTATTCTATATCTTTATGTAGGCAATGTTCAAATATAAATTTGTGTTCTTGTGGTAAGGCTTCAAATAAAGCATTTGCTAAATTTCTAATCTCCCAAAGAGCTGATTTTGAACTACGCAAAGATATAAAATTTTGTAAACTTCTTGCATTAATCGTTAGTGTAAGTTCGGTTTTATAGCTTTCTGGTAAGCAGTATTTGGCTATATCTAGACTAATGCTTTTTTGTAAAATAGTGCGTAAATTTTCTAAGGCTTTAATGCTTGCGTTATCAACCTCTTCATTACCACAAAGCACAAGATAACGGCTTGCATTTTCAAAATCTCCTATTTTAAACTCACCTTCATTGCGAAGTTCTTTTAAGGTATAACGCGTGCTTTTTACACTAGGACTAGTGTGACGGTGTCTTGCAACTTCTTGCAAACAAGCTCTTGAAATCCCTTGTATATAAAAAGTATAGTTTAAATGCTCTAAGGTTGAAGCGTGTTTGAATTTATTGCCCACGCGATCGATAAGTTCTTTATCTTTTTCGCCACCGCAATCGCCTTTTTCAAAGCTTTGCCAACAAGTTCTTGTTGCATGAGAACAAACAGATAATGGAGTGTGAAAAAGTAAAGTGATTTGCATGCTTATTCCTTTTTGATAAAAATATTTTTTGTAATTCTTGCATTTTTTACTTAAAATTCTAATGAAATAAAAAGTTTTATCAAGCTATAATTAGATAAAAAAATAAGGCTTATTATCAATGAAACAAACAAAATATATTTTTGTAACAGGTGGAGTTTTAAGTTCTTTAGGTAAAGGGATAGCCGCAGCAAGTATTGCAACACTTTTAAAAAATTCAGGGCTTAAAGTGAGTATTTTAAAAGCTGATCCTTATATCAATGTTGATCCAGGCACTATGAGTCCTTTTGAGCATGGGGAAGTTTTTGTAACTGATGATGGAGCAGAAACGGATCTTGATTTGGGGCATTATGAGCGTTTTTTGGATGAGAGTTTATCTCAAGATAATAACTTTACTACAGGACGCGTTTATCAAAGTGTGATTGAAAAAGAAAGGCGTGGAGAATATCTTGGCAAAACCATTCAAGTTATCCCTCATATAGTAGGAGAAATCAAAGATCGCATTAAAAAAGCAGGAGAAGGCAAAGATATACTCATCGTTGAAATAGGCGGAACTGTTGGGGATATAGAAGGCTTGCCTTTTTTAGAAGCTATTCGTGCTTTGCGTTTGGAAGTGGGTAAAAATAATGCTATGAATATTCATCTTACTCTAGTACCTTTTATCAAGGCTGCAGGGGAATTAAAAACAAAGCCAACTCAACATAGTGTAGGCGAGTTAAGACGCATAGGCATTAGTCCTGATATGATTATTTGTCGTAGTGAAAAAGCTCTTGATAGGGATTTAAAAGATAAAATTGCTATTTCTTGTGGGGTGGAAAAAAATTGTGTGATAGAAAGTGTTGATGCGGCTAGTATTTATCAAATTCCACTTAATTTTTTAAAGCAAGATATTTTAAGTCCTATTGCTGAAATTTTGGATTTGAAAAATTTAAAACCTAATATGGAAAATTGGGACTCTTTGGTAAAAAGAGTTATAGCTCCAAGCAATGAAGTTAAAATCGCTTTTGTAGGCAAATATGTGGATTTAAAAGAAAGCTATAAAAGCCTTACTGAAGCTATTATACATGCAGGTGCAGCCCTAGATACTAAAGTGGAGTTAAAATGGGTAGATAGTGAAAAACTTGAAAATATGGAAAGTGCTGAAGTATTTAAAGATGTGAGTGGAATTTTAGTTGCGGGGGGATTTGGATATCGTGGTGTAGAAGGTAAGATAAAAGCCATTCAATACGCAAGAGAAAATAAAATTCCTTTTTTAGGAATTTGTTTGGGTATGCAGCTTGCTTTGGTGGAATTTGCTAGAAATGTATTAAAACTTAAAGATGCAAATTCAAGTGAATTTGATGAGAAATGCCAAAATCCTGTGGTTTATTTGATTGATGAATTTATGGATACAAATGGAGAAAAACAAATTCGTACTGCAAAAACTCCTTTAGGCGGAACTATGCGTTTAGGAGCTTATAAATGCGATATTAAGGAAAAATCCCTTTTGGCTAAGGTTTATAATGAAGCAAAAAGTGTAAAAGAACGCCACCGTCACCGTTATGAAGCAAATCCAAAATATAGAGCAGATTTTGAAAAACACGGTTTGATTGTAAGTGGTGAAAGCAAAGGATTGATCGAAGCGGTTGAGCTTAACTGTCATCCTTTTTTCTTGGCTGTGCAGTTTCATCCAGAATTTACATCAAGACTTGAGCATGTTAATCCTGTGATTTGCGGTTTTATCAAGGCAGCTATAAACTATGAAGATAATTAATAAAAATGAAATTAAAAAAATTTTGGCTTCACGCTTTGAAAAAGATTTGCATACCAAACTTTGCGATCTGCCTTTGCCATGCTGTTTAAAGGATGCATATAAAGCAGCTAATCGCATCAAAGAAGCTGTAGAAAAAAATGAGAAAGTCGCCATAGTAGGGGATTATGATGTTGATGGAATCATTTCTTGTGTTATTATGGCAGAATTTTTCGATGATATAGGTTTTGATTATATAGTAAGAATTCCAAATCGTTTTAAAGATGGATATGGATTAAATGCTGAGATTATCAACGAACTTGATGTGAATTTAATAATAACAGTAGATAATGGAATAGCTGCTCTTGAAGCAGCCAAACTCTGTAAAGAAAAAAATATAGATTTGATTATCACTGATCATCATATGCCTCAAGATGTTTTGCCTGATGCTTTTGCCATTATCAATCCAAAGCAAAAAGATTGTGATTTTCCAGAAATTGAAATTTGTGGAGCTCAAGTGGCATGGTATTTGATAGCAGCTTTAAAAGAAGTTTGCAAGCTTAAATACGATATGAGTAAATTTTTAGAACTTTTGGCGATTGCAATTATTGCAGATATGATGGAGCTTAGAGATTTAAATCGTGCTTTAGTAAGGCGTGGTATAGATCATATTAACAAATCTAAAAGAGCTGCTTTTCGGGCTATTAAGCATTATTATCAAAAGGATAAATTTGCTCTTGATAATATAGGATTTTTAATTGCTCCGCTTATAAATAGTGCTGGAAGAATGGATGATGCAAGTATTTCTTATGAATTTTTACACACTAAAGATTTTAATAAAGCTTTAGAATATCTAGAGCAAATTGTTAGTTTTAATGAAAGTCGTAAAGATGAAGAAAAACAGCTTTTTGAAGATAGTTTAAATCAAATCGATGAAAACGATTCTTGTATTGTGGTATCGGGTTTAAATTGGCATGAAGGGGTTTTAGGGATTGTGGCAAGTCGTTTAGCTAAACATTTTAATAAACCTGCTTTTGTATTTTCTCAAAATGAAGAACACTTAAAAGGCAGTGCAAGAAGTGTTGGCAAGATTGATATTTTAGCTTTAATTTCTAAGACAAATACTATATTAAGCAATTATGGTGGTCATAAAGGTGCTGCTGGAATCAGTTTAAACTCTGAAAATTTTGAACAATTTAAAAATAAAATCAAAAAAGAATGTTCGCAAATTTCTGAAAGTGAATTTTTGGACACAGATGAAATTTTAGGAATCTTAGAACCTAGCGAAATTGATTTTGAAATGCTTGAAATTTTAGAATCTTTTGAACCTTTTGGACATAAAAATCCACGACCTTTTTTTGTTTTAGAAAATCTTTGTGTAAAAAATAAAAAACTTCTAGGTAAAGATGAAAAACACTTAAAGCTTATTTTAACCAAGGAAAATAAAACCATAGAAGCTTTATTTTTTAATTTTGATAAAGAGCCAGAATTGAATCAAAATATTTCTTTGCTTGGAAGTATTTCTAAGAATGAATTTAGAGGATTAGTAACTCCACAATTTGTTATTAAAGAAATTTTATAAAATTTATAAAATTTTTATTTATTATTTATTAATATTATATAAGTTTCATTAATGAAACAAATTTTAACAAACAAGGGGAGAATTGTGAAAAAGTTACTATTGTGTGTATTAGTATTTTTATCTATAGGAGCATGTATGGCAGAAGCTAAACCAAAGATTGCTATTTTAGCAACAGGTGGAACGATAGCAGGTTCTATTGATAGTGCTGTTGCCACAACAGGTTATACAGCTGGGGTTGTTGGTGTAGATGTTTTAATCAAAGCGGTTCCACAAATTCAAGATTTAGCTAATATTAGCGGGGAACAAATAGCAAATATCGATAGTTCAAATATGCGTGATGAAATTTGGCTAAAGCTTGCTAAAGAAATCAATAAGCTTTTTGCCGAAGGGGTGGATGGTGTGGTTATAACTCATGGTACTGACACTATGGAAGAAACTGCTTATTTTTTAAATTTAACCATTAAAAGTGATAAGCCTGTAGTTTTAGTTGGCGCTATGCGTCCATCAACTGCTATAAGTGCAGATGGACCAAAAAATCTTTACAATGCTGTAGCATTAGCTGCTGATAAAGAGTCTAAGGGCAAGGGTGTTATGGTAGCTATGAATGATAAAATTTTAAGTGCTAGAGGTGTGGTAAAAACCCATAGTTTAAATGTTGATGCTTTCTCTTCTCCTGATTTTGGGGATTTGGGTTATATAGTAGATGGTAAAGTCTTTTTCTATAATAATGTTATTAAAGCTCATACAAAAAACGCTCCTTTTGATGTAAGCAAACTCACAAGTTTGCCAAAAGTAGATATTCTTTATAGCTATTCAAATGATGGTAGTGGTGTCGCTGCAAAAGCTTTATTTGAACATGGAACTAAGGGCATAGTTGTTGCAGGAAGTGGTGCAGGAAGTATACATGAAGATCAAAAAAATGTTTTAAAAGAGCTTATGAAAAAAGGACTTAATGTTGTTGTAAGTTCAAGGGTTGTAGCAGGTCGTGTTGCTGTGAGTGATTCAGATGAAAAATTAGGTTTTATTAGTGCTGAAGATTTGAATCCTCAAAAAGCAAGAGTTTTACTTATGTTAGCGCTTACAAAAACAAGTGATCCTAAAAAAATTCAAGAGTATTTTTTAAAATATTAAATTTTTTAAATATTTCTAAACTTAGGGAAATTATCTTCCCTAAGTCAAGCCTTTTAATCCTAATAATAGTATATTATATCTTGCATTTTTTATTATCATTAAAATATAACCCCCATTTTTCAACCCACCAAATACTTATATAAATACTTACACAAATATTTATATTATTTAATCCT